>JAUZFP010000025.1 GCA_030838475.1 Actinomycetota bacterium | reverse complement strand
GACGATTGAGATCGATGAAGATTTCTTCATGTCACTCCCTTTCTATAAAGGAGACACTCCTTGATGTCCACACTCGGCTTTGAGTGGTGGCTTTCAGAGTCTGGTTCGTATTCATGCGGTTAGACAGGTGGATTGATAACAGTTCGATAACCAATGCCTTGTATCGGCTCCATAATCCGAAAATATCGAGCGAAACCCCCTGAAAAGTCGCTAAATCGCGGGCATGATAGCGCTCCCACGAGAATCGCGTGGACCACATGCACGGCACAACTTCTCCTCCCCGCGCGCTCACCTTCACGGTTGGATAGGAGCATGGCTACTGACACAGAACTGGTACGCGACGTGATCGACAGCTGGGAGGGCGCGGTCCAGCGCCGGGACATGGCGGGACTCTCGCTCACCACTCGGAGGATCTCCTGATGTTCGATGTCCCCGAGCCGATCCAGGCCCGGGGGCTGGCCGAGTACCGCGAGACGTGGGAACTGTTCTTCGCATACAGCCCCGGCGGTGTCGAATCTTTTCACCTGCACGAGCTCGAACTCGTGGTCGACGACACTCTCGCCGTGGCGCACGCCCTACTCGACGTCGTGGACGTCAAATGCCGCCTCACGACGGTGCTGCGCAAGATTGACGGCGAATGGATGATCGTGCACGAGCACCACTCCTCGCCGTGGCCGAACCCCCGCATCGAGGCCGAGCCCGACGAGTATTAGCCAGGGGTGCGAGCCGCTGTGCGCTACTCGGGCGAACCGGACCGGCGGGCGTCGTACACCTCGCGCACGAGTTCGTACGCGTTTGCGACGGTGCCGAGGTGTGCCAGCTTGTCCGGATTGAGCACCGTACGGATCGCCTGCACCCGACCGTCCAGAATCTCGAGGGTCCACGTGTTGAGAACCAGCCCCTCGCGGTCTCGGAAGATCGCGCCCGGCTGGCCGTTGACCGGTCGGCGCTCGAACGATCCGCCGATGCGGAAAAACCACGGCATGGTCGACCCGAGAAGGCGAGCAACGTTGGCGCCACCGAAGACGCCGTTGGCCCACAGCGGCGCCTTCCCGCCGCTGTCACCGACCATGCTGACATCGGCGGCGAGGAGGTCTTGGAGCGCGCCGACATCTCCGTCACGTATCGCGTCAAAGAACCGAGCGGCGAGCTCCTCCCGTTCGCTCTCGTCTGCCTCGAACCGCGGGCGCCCGGCCTCCATGTGGGCCCTCGCTCGCACCGCCAGCTGGCGACACGCATCCGGAGTCCGGCCGACGACATCCGCGATCTCCTGAAAGTCGAACGCGAAGACCTCGCGCAAGACAAAGACGGCGCGTTCGAGCGGGCTGAGCTGCTCGAGCAAAAGGAGCGCCGCCATCGACACCGAGTCCGCCAGCTCGGCGGCACGCGCGGGGTCCTGGTACGGGTCGCTGACCAGCGGCTCCGGGAACCACGTGCCGACGTACTGCTCTCGACGCGATCGGGCAGAACGCAGCACGTCGATCGAGATGCGGGTGACGATCGCGGACAGGAATGCCTTGGTGGAGATCGGCGGAGTCTCCGTGCCGTCGTAGCGAAGCCACGTCTCCTGTACGGCATCCTCGGCCTCGGCCACGCTTCCCAGGATCCGGTACGCGATCGCGAACAGGAGCGGACGGAGCGCCTCGAACTCCTCGGATCGGGTCGGGTCTGCTGCCGTCACGCGAGCTCTTCCCTGAAGCCCTGTCGCCAGGATGGAAACCGCAACTCCCAGCCGAGGTCGCGCTTCGCCTTCACATTGGAGAACGCACGACCCTCGGTCATCATGACGACCGCCGCGTCGCCGGCGAGGGGTCGCGCGAGCCACGTCGGAACGCGCATCGGCGGTTTCGCGCCGGCGCACTCGGCGAGGTAGGGCAGCCACTGGTTGGCGGGCGCCGGCTCGTCATCGGCAATGTTGAAGACCCCCGTGGCCTTCTGCTCGACGGCAAGCACGGTGGCGCTGGCCGCGTCGTCGAGGTGCAGCCACGAACTGTAGCCAGCTCCGCCACCGACGAGGGGATACTGGCGCTTGCGCACCAGCTCGGCCTGGTCCTCGATGGCTCCCGGACCGTACAGGGAGCCGTACCGGAGCACGGTGCCGCCGAAACCGAGCACCTTCTCCTCGAGGTAGTGGATGGCCGCCATCCCCTTCTCCGCGGGCGTGCCGGCGAGAGTGTCAAGCGGGTCGTCCTCGGTCTTGACCCAGCCGCCCTCGCGGATCCCGTTCCAGCTGCCGTAGCTCTGGGCGATGACCTGCGAGACCCCGGTCGCCTGTGCGGCGGCGAGGATGTGTTCGGTACCCTCGGTGCGCAACCGGATCGTCGGACCAAACCAGCGATCCATGTGCTTGATGTCTGGCTTGCCCGCATAGGCCGGCGAAATGGCCGTCATCTCGTTAACGATCGCGTCGGGCCGCGCCGCCGCGACGGCCTCGCCGACCGACGCCCCATCCAGCCCATCCATCACGACCGCCTCAGCACCTAGCTCCTGCAACAACGCTAACCTGCTGGCGCTCATCGTCGTAGCCGTCACCTGGTGTCCGTGCTCAACGAGCTGCTTCACTACCCGCCGACCCACAAGGCCCGTTCCGCCCGCCACAAATATTCGCATTGCTGTTCCCGTCTGACGTTCATGGAGAAGGTCTCCACTCAGTAAGACGAGACGGTCGCGCCAGTTGTGACATCGGCGTCTCCCGAGCACACGGGGACAGTGCTTACCGGCCGGGAGGTCTAGCCGCCAGTAGGGCGACCACCTCGTCGTCGGTCGTCTGCCGAAAATCCGTGTACCAAAATCCGACCGCGTAAAACGGTGAATGCGTTTCGACCGCGATGAGTCCATCCGCCTCGCCCGCCAGAGTAGTTGTCCAGTCAGCCGGCGCAACCGGTACAGCCAGCACCACGACGGTCGCACCGAGCGCACGAGCGACACGACAGGCGGCGGCAGCGGTCGCACCCGTCGCAACTCCGTCATCCACAATGACCGCGGTTCTTCCGGCGAGATCCAGCCGCGATCGACCGGCGCGGAACAGAGTGGCCCTGCGTTCGACCTCCTGGCGCTCCGCACGCTCGATCGACGCCAGCTCGTCGACATCCACTCCCACACTCCGCATGGCGGTCTCGTCGATCACCCGTACGCCATCCTCGCCGAGCGCCCCAATCGCATACTCCGGCTGACTGGGGGCGCCCAGTTTGCGGACGATGATGACGTCGAGAGGCACACCCAGGGCATCCGCAACGATGGCGGCGACGGGCACGCCGCCACGCGGGAGGCCCAGCACGATCGGATCGCGTAGTCGCCGTCGGGCGAGCATCGGTGCGAGCCGCTCCCCCGCGTCCGGGCGATTGTCGAAAGTCATGTCGCTCCTTGAATCCTGAGAAACTTATGACAATCGCCGCCCGAATGTCACGTTCCAGACCGCTATGCAGTCTTACTTAGTGATACAGGAGGAATCGTGCCCATTGACCGGCGCCTAGTTAAACCGACCCTCACCGATCGCGCTGCCCGGTACGTCGCCAACGACACCGTCGGCGGGCGCAGGTTGGCGGCCTTCGCGACCGAGCTGCGGGGGCGAAGATTCCCGCTGCACTGGTCGAACCTCTTCGGGGTCGTGTCACTCACGTGCGTCGCGGTGCTGTTCGTCAGCGGGCTCTTCCTGATGTTCTTCTACACGCCATCCAGCACCCTCGTTACCTATCACGGGGCGTACTCGCCATTGGACGGCCTCACGATGTCGAAGGCGTTCCGTTCGACCCTCGCCATCTCGTTTGACGTGCGCGGTGGCCTGCTGGTGCGGCAGGCCCACCACTGGGCGGCGCTGCTCCTCCCCGCCTCGCTCATCGTGCAGACGCTGGTCACCTATTTCACCGGTGGATTCCGGCGCCCGCGGCTCTTTGCGTGGGTGCTGTTGTTCCTGATCACCTTCATCGCGCTGGTCGGCGGGTGGAGCGGATACGCCCTGCCCGATGACGTGCTGTCCGGCACCGGGCTGCGGATCGTCGAAGGCATTGTGCTGGGTATCCCAATCGTGGGGACGTGGGCATCCACTCTCCTGTTCGGCGGCGAATTCCCGGGCCAGATCATCGAGCACCTGTATCCGATCCATGTCGTGATCGTCCCGATCATCCTCATCGGGCTGCTGGCACTGCGCGTCCGCGCGGGATACGTTCACGGGCCCGCCCAGGCCGCCCGCCCCGGCAACACCGAAGACAACGTCGTCGGGGTGCCGGTACTGCCGAACGCGGCCACCCGTGCGACCGGACTGTTCTTCATCGTCACCGGGTTGCTCGTCGCGATCTCGGCGACGATCACCATCTCGCCGGTGTGGTTGTACGGGCCGTCCGCCTCGGGCGAAGCCTCCGCCGGAAGCCAGCCCGACTGGTACACGGGATTCCTGGATGGCGCGCTCCGACTCGTTCCGCCGGGCTGGGGATTCGTGTGGCTGGACCATACCTGGGCGTTGGACATCCTGATACCGCTGGTCGTCGTCACCGTCTTCCTCCTCGGCATCCTGCTCTACCCGTTTGTTGAGCGCTGGATCACCGGCGACTCCCGCGAACACAACCTGCTCGAGCGGCCGCGGAATACCGCCACTCGCACGGCAATCGGAGTGGCGGGGCTCACCTTCTACGGCGCGCTGTGGGGCGCGGGCAGCGCAGACCTGGTGGCGACCCAGTTCGGGCTCTCGCTCGAATCCGTGCTCGCGTTCTACCAGTTCCTGGTCGTTCTCGGCCCGCTCATTGCGTTCACGGTGACGCGCAGGATTTGCCTCGCGCTGCAGCGGAAGGACCGGGAGATCCTGCTGCACGGCTACGAGACCGGTCGGATCGTGCGGCTGCCCGGAGGCGAGTACGTCGAGGTGCATCAGGACGTCGACCCGGCCGAGCGCTGGCGGCTCGAGAACCCCGACGACTACCGGCCCATCCTGCTGCGGCCGGATGCGAAGGGGCGGATCGGGCTGACCCGTCGCCTTCGTGCTGGGCTGTCACAATTCTTCTTCGAGGACCGGATTGCGCCGGCGGAGCATCACGAGGAGCTCGAGCCAGCGGCCGACCCTTCGCATACCTGATCACGCCGATTTGATGCCCGACGCACACGGCGCCCGCGCGACTCATCCTCAGAGACTGTTGGGGTCCAGGTTGAGGGTCGTCCCCTCGTAGAGGTATTGCTCGCTGCCGAACACCTGGAGGTTGGCGTTCAGCCAGATGAGGTCCTCGACAGAGATCCCGAACCGCTGCGCGACCACGGCCGTGATATCGCCTGACGCGACCAGGTAACGTCTGGGGGCGCCAGCGGTCGTCTTGGAGGTGACCGTTCCCGAGGCGTAGGCGCGAGTGCCCTTGTCGACCGGATGGACGTTAGTTTGGCGCGCCGGAATGGCCCAGTGCACCGTGCTGACAGCGAGAATCTTGTTTGGACCGAGCTCCACCGGGATGCCCGAAGTGGATGTCGCCGACGAGTATGTGACGAGAGTACCGAGGTAGGAAGGTGGACCCGCGGAAGCCAGCCGGACCGACGAGGCTGCAGCGGCCGTCGTCGTCGGACCGCCGAGCAAATGGTCGCCCACGCCGTGGTAGCTGAGTCCGTCACCGACATTAGGCGGAACCTGCAGAAGGGTGACAGATATTGGCACCGGAACCGTCGAAGTGAAACCCAAGTAGTGGGCGGAGAAGGTGTTGTCGCCGTTGGCGACCATCGCGTAGTGAAAGTGGATGCTGCCCTTCGGGGAGGCCACATCCCCCGACGCGACCACGGTTCCGGCTGGGATCGTGGTGATCGTCGGACTCGGGAACGCCGCGCTCACGGGGCCCGGTGTGGCCGGATGCGAGAGGGCCGGGTTCGGTGTCTCAGTTGGAGTTGAGGGAGGCGGGGTCGGGCTGCTCGTTGCCGAGTGATGGGTGCGCGTTGCGCTGGCATTGGTGTGCTTAGGATTAGTAACGCATCCGGCGAGCGCGACTGTGATCGTCACACCGACGCCGATAGCGATCAACGTGCGCTTCCACGGAGATCGGGGCCTCGGCCTGCGCCGCTTAGCAACCCGGCTATCCGACATGACCCACCCCCATCCCATGCGCGCTCACTCATGGGTAACTCCATTATTTCAGTCGACGACGCTGGCTTTTACCCGAGCGCCACTCAGCCATGACTCTGGTCGCTGAAGCGACAGCCGTTGGCGGACACAAAGGGCTGGGCCGCCCACGCAGCAGCGACGGTGCTCGCGGCCTTTGCCGCCGCACTCAGCTGGATGGCGCAATCAGAGACGATCACGTCGCCTCCAACGACGGGAGTCACGGGATAGTTGCCGCCCCCGTTGAACCCGTATGAGACGAATCTGCTAGCCCAGCCGAGACTCCCGCCGACCGGGTCGCCGCCGGGAACAGGCGCAACGCCGTGGATGGTACCGGGAACGCCAAGAATCCCCGGCGCGCAGTACGCCTCGAATCCGGTGAACGCGCCGGTGTATGCGGCGGTCCCCAGGAAGTAGAAGATCACCTTTTCATCGGGTGACCAGGCGGGCGAGCCGGTACGCACGGTTGACGTGATCGTCGTAGCCACGATCAGCGGGTTGGGATAGCCCGACTCCCAGGTCGGCTGGCCCTTCAGGCTGGCGACGCCCGGATAGTTGCATTGCGAATCCAGCAGGGCGACGTCCCTCGCCGTGGGAGCGATCGGCTGGTACACGGTCTCGACCAGATCCGCGACAGCACCATTGTGGGCTTTCGCGGTTGCGGTGATTCGGAACAGAGCGGTGTCCGGCAGGCGGCCGGGTGAGGGCGCGGCGGCGAGGGGGCCCGGCGTCGGGCGCGACGTGTGCGCTGAATTCGTCACACATCCGCACAGCATCGAGACGAGTGCCACCATTACCGCCGTCAGCGCAACGAACCTCATCCGTTCGCTGCGCTGCACGGGCATGGCGCTCATCTCCTTCGTCGGATTCATGCTTACCACTGGGAAACAACGCGGGCCCGAACCTGAAATCAGGATGATTCTGGAACGTAAGTGCGCAGGTACGCATCCAGCGGAAGTGATGAACGACGCCTGACCGCGAACATTGCTCCGCCTTGCAGGTGCCGAGTGTGCAGGTCGTGTCTCTCAATGGGACCGACAATTGCGCCGCCCAAATGATCCGCGACCATCTCGCACGCGGCAGCGGTCACCTCCCAGCCGTCCTCTCCGTTGAGCACGATCGAGAGCAAAAGGCATTCTTCAACGGTTCCTGCTCTCAAGATCAGAATGCGACTCGTCCACCAAATTCCATCTTCGCGATAGTGCGGTCGCTCACTGGGGATCCCCGACTCCGCGTAGATCTTCCTGAGTCGAAGTTGGCTCTCAGATTCGTCTTCCTCAGTCCACGGATCCCACCTTTCACCAGTCCCGATGACCGGCCGCGCTTCTGAATCCCAAAGAGTTCTGTTGGAGCCGGGGTGCCCATCCCAAGTCGTCGTAAGAAACGCATAGCCATGCTTCTTTCGCCAAGCGTCGTCCGCGATAAATCGCACGGCCCACGACATATCTGACAGCTGCAGCTCGAGCATCGATGTTGGGACGTCACGAGCAGCCTCGAATGTCTCCCGTCCGGCCGCTATGGCGGCACCTCGGAGGTGGTTGGACGACCGACCGTCGAGATAGTCCACGCCATCCGTTCCGGTGGCGGGTTTGCAGATTGCTGGCGAATCAAGCTCCCACATTTTGTGCGCTGCAGCTTGTGCGAAGCTCAGGATGAATTCGTCCGGACGGCCCGATAGATAGGTCGATACTTGGGCGATGTTTTTTTCCCACATCTTGCCCCCGAGCATGTCAATGATCGGCCAGAACTCGGCGTCGAGCAGCTGCTCCGATTCGGACGCATCAACCGTCAGGGGCGCGCTCGGCTCCTTGTCGGCGGCAAGATTTCCAGCGAATGTTTCACCTGCAAAGCGATCGAGGTCGGTCTCCGCGCCCCACTGGCGGCGATAGATCACCACCACATCGTCGGACGGTCTACCTTCAAACCGGAATTCGTCAACTGGGTTCCCCAAATTCCACGCATTGCCGTAGTGAGGACTCAGCGGATAGGCGTCGAACTCGGTGATAAACACCTCGCGGGCCAACCGCGCAGTTTTCACCACGTACCGCCGCGTTGTGCCGGTGATTGCGTTCTTCTCGCCTGTGCTCACAGCGCCCCTCTCGACTGATCAGACGGTAGCGGGTTTAGAGCCCTTCGCAGTATGGCAAATCTTCGGGTCTACCGCCCGGAGGTTACCGGGGTCGTGCGGTGAGCGTGGAATACTTCTCGAACGATGAGCGACGCCGGTGAGAGGGATGATCCCGTCGTCAACATTGCGTTTTCGAAGACGATCTCGTGGCGCGTGTTCAATGAACACATCTACCCCGAGCACATGGCGTCCAGAAGGTCGTTCACGGGGACTGCGATTGGTGGCCGCCAGGACTATGAAGTGCCACGAAATCAGACTGTGTCACTGAGCGCGAGCATCAATGGACGTCAGCGCTTCGACGTCGTCGGGGTGACGAGAGCCGTTCTCGATTCGGTGACTCGCCAACGAACCTACGACACGAAGTCGCGCGGTTACGTCGCGCGGCTGGTCCTCTGGGGAGCCCTGTGGGCACTGGCATTTGGTCTCATTTGGGTCGCACTTTTGTCGTCCATCATCCTGGGCTTCGTCGTCCTATTTGCCGTCATCGTCGTCGCTCCGCTCTTTCTGTCTGGCGCGATCATCGACTTCTGTTGGTGGGCTGGTCGCGGCTTCCAGAGCGAATCCAGGGCGCGCTGGACAATAGCAGTCGTGCTGTGGGCTCTCGATGTCGCGCCGCTAGTGCTGCTGCAAATTCGGGTACTTCCGTAGTTGTCGTCTGCGGGATCAAGGTGTCCCCGTCCGTCCCACACGTTGAACGAGTCCCACGCGGAAACCTTGCGGCTTTCCGCTGACAAGGCTGCCTCACCTTGACCCCAAGACGCCCAAGCGTGTTGGCCCCTGTTATTCCGTGAAGTGCAGTCCCCTCATACCCCGAAGTTTGCCCCGACGCGCTAAGCGCTCTGTGTAACTTTTGCTCAACGACTATTTCGCTGCACAGGATCACTCGTCCGAGAGCAGGCGTTCCACAACACTGACGTCCACCGGGAATGGTTCTTGCTTCCTCCCCTCGCTCGTCAGATAGCTAACGTCTGTCTGATTCCAGTTATCCAGTGTCGTCGCTAATACAATGCTGTCGGCACGAAGGACCCTCGCAACGCGGAGCAATTTGGCCGACTGTTCAATTCGGACGTTCTTCGATTTGAAACGACCATTGGCCTTCGCTTCTACGATCACTACCTCGCGATCGACGTTCGCCACGACATCAACCTCAGCCACCAGCTTGCCAGTGCTCAAGTCGAAGAATTCAAGCTCCGGACTATCTGCATAGCCCCGGTGTGTTCTCTGCAGGCGAGAGGCAGCCAGCAGCACCACATCACCGTGCTTTTCCAGCAGCTCCCGGAACGTTGCGTAAAGGTCGTAGAACCACCTCGGCTCAGGTCGCTTTTCCTTCCATCGTCTCGACACGAGGTCGTTCATCGACGCGCATTGTGGACACTCAAATCGCTGACCGAGCCGCTCGACGTCAACGAAGGACGGCCGTCCACATTCAGCGCAATCCAAGATCAGGCCACGCCGCAAAATCCGAGTCGCAATCAATCGGTCAACGAGATCTATCGCCTCCGACTCGGCGCCCGGCAGCAATCGATTGATCGCCTCGAACGACAAGTAGGGATCCAACCCGATGACAACCACCTCCGGGTCTCGCTGCTCGGGTTTCGGCCTCGCTTCATAGCGCACAAAGGCCCTCAGCATTGCTAGGTTGCCGTCGGCCACCAGATTGAGCAAACTCTGACGAGAGCCCAGGCGTGCGCTAACTAGCTCGGCTTGCCGTCCGGGAAAGGAAATGCGAACCCCGAGCTCGTCGCGCTCGGCCATCGCTGCCGCCCACGCCATCACTGACAACCCACGAAGGCGGGGACGACTGATTCGCGAGGCGAATAGCGCGCCTGAGCTAACGAAACCCATTGATCGAGGATTGAACGAGACTCCGTCCTTACTCGCCCGCGCTGTCACATCTGGAATCGGACCATCACGAACGACGAGCGCACTGCTTGGAACGTCGCTGCCAGCCGGACTGCTATCCCCTGCCAAGGAGACGTCCACGTACCAGTACGGGACCCAGCCCGAGCTTTCCGGGAAGAGAAGCTTGCTTGGTACCGGCGTCTCGATGCCCGACTGCGCAATCTGAGTACCATCCGCCATTTTCGAGACCGGCAGCGACAAGGTCGCGCCGACATGCTCATCGACTAGCAAGTCGAAGAATCCCCGTTTGATAATCGCTCGTCGAACCTGCACGGTGTCCTGCTCCGCGACCGGAGGCTCGGGTTTTCCGTCCACAGTGATCAGCACGCTTGGCCAGCGCAATCGTTTCGCTAGACCATCGAGATAGCGTTTCGAAACGGACGTAGATGTGAGTGCCATTTGATAGGCGTTTCGATCGAGTTCGGTGATCATTGGGCCGGTCGCAGCTTGAACGTTTCTCGCGAAAATAGGCTTGTCATCGAGCAGAGCCGGCGTGAGCCAGATCGCAGCGCCGAGTATGCGCTCATAGGCGACTGCCAGAGCAAAGTCCTCCCCGGTGTCGCCGATCACTACCGCCACCCCATCTGCCTGCCAGCCGCGACCAACGCGCGTCAAACCTTGATCAACGAACGACCACGGCTCGAGACCAACTGAGGACGAGGTGGGAATCTGATCGAGATTCCAGATCAGGGAGGTCGGCGCATCGTCTCGACCACCGGTCAACCAGTTGAGGTCGTCGGGCTCCGGATCGGGACGTGCTTCACTCTCGGCGCTGGCGACGCCTACGCGCATTGCCGCAAGCAAACCCAAGTCGGAACGCCATTGGCGCGAAGCAGCAAGCCGGGCACCAGTGGGTGGCACAGCCGGTGGTAGCCCCTGCGCGAAGAGGTCTGGCTCCTTGCGATGCTGAATTGTCTGAAAAACTTCCATGGGTCGTTTGGTGGGGTCCGCGTTAGCGCGACCCACGCGCATTGGAGAACACCACGATGCAACTTGCTCACGAGCCTTATTTGCTGCGGGATCGGCCTGCATGAAGTGAGCGTTGGCTATTAGTCGTTTTCGTTCCTCCGTGTCGGTGACGCCATTCCAATTCAAAAGACCCGGATACCAGTCTTCCCACGTCGGCAGCGAGATTTGGAGCGTCACAATGTGGTCCGGATCGTACGCCCGAACCACGTCTGCGAATTCGATATTCGCTGTGCCAGTGGTGGGGTCAAACGGAACCAAGATAAATCCCCCACCACCCCAATATTCCGAGGCCACAGCCAACGCAGTCATTGCCCAATCGCGCCAACGATGATCGCTCGGGAACACAATTGCGACCCGAGGCGGTCGCAGACAGAGCGAGGCCGAGAGGAAGCCAATTTCGGGCGTGGTCATGCTCGTATCTAAGCGCACGCCGCCGACTACCAACAGCAACGGTTTAGCGGGCCCGAACGGCGGAGGTCCGCACCCATGCCCGGTGCTCACCTTCGCGTGCACACCACTGGATCGCGATCGCGTGCTCGGTCCACACGACTGCTTCAACGCCCAGGACGAGCGGCACCTCGTTGTAGCGAAGCCATTCCTTCATCCGACTGGCCTACACGCTGATGACACGGGTCGGATCTACTTCCTGATCGATCCATTCGCCTCTAGACGTCTCGCCAACAATTTCTATGCCGCTGTCGTTGGGCACGACTCCGCATCCCACTCGACCCCAATCGGCACCAACGATTGGTTCGCCCCCACTTAGGTCCCGCTCGTAACGCGGACCCGACGCGGAAGAGCGGTGCTCTTCCGCTGACAGGGCTGCGTCCCCATCGGCACGGCCGTCACATTGCGGTCATCCGCTCCCGGTTACTAGCTCGTTTTGCAATGCGCCGGAACCGGCGCGATGGGGGCCCCGCTTGACAGCCTCCATCAATAGGAATGAGGGCCACCCTGCGGGCGACCCTCATTCCTATTACGTCGGGCTGACAAGATTTGAACTTGCGACCCCTTGACCCCCAGTCAAGTGCGCTACCAAGCTGCGCCACAGCCCGTGGCTTGCCGCCCGAGCGGAGACCCGACCGGACAACTCGAAAAGCTTACCGCAGCCACGTCTTCAGCTCGGGCCACGCTGCGGCGAAACCCGGATGCAGTGGAAGGTCATCGACTTCGTCGACAGGCACCCAGCGAAGCTCGTTGCTCTCGTGATCGCCCACAACCGCATCGAACGGTTCGAGCGCCTGGGCGACGACCGTGGTGTACGACCAGAAGCCCAGATCGAGAACGCTCGTGTGCAGGATGCGCAGACTATCGGCCGGAACGTTCGCCTCCTCGTGGGCCTCCCGAAGCGCCGCAGCCTCGGCCGACTCCCCCGCCTTGCGCGCGCCACCGGGCACACCCCACGTGCCACCGAAATGACTCCACGCGACGCGATGCTGCATCAGGATGCCAACCGCCGGATCCCACACAACCAGACCCGCCGCGCCGAACCGGCCCCAGAACCGTTGCCCGTCCGGACCCTCGACCCAGGCATCCCCCGGGTCCCGTTCGCCGAACGGCGGAAGCGGTGGTGGAAGACTCACCATCCCAGTCTGCCGTGTTTTTCCGAGAGTCGATTGCGGGTTACGGGCGGAGACACTACGCAATGGGCGGAGTTACAACTCCGCCCGTTGCACGCTTTCTCCGCCCAAGGCGTGCAGTTTCTCCCGCCAGCACCACACCAGAAGAACTAGCCCGCCGCGGCGGCTTTGAGCGCCGCAATATCCAGCTTCACCATTCCCAACATCGCCTTCGTCGCGCGCTCGGCGACGCCGGGTTCCGACGACTTCATGAACTCCTCAAGCACCGTCGGAACGATCTGCCACGACAGCCCCCACCGATCCACCAGCCAGCCACACGCGATCGGTTTCCCACCGCCCTCGAGCAGGCGATCCCACGCGTCGTCGAGTTCCTCCTGAGTATCAACGGTGACCGAGACCGAAAATGCGTCGGTAAACGGATGGCCCGGACCACCGTTAAAGGCGATGTACTCGCGCCCGTCG
>JAUZFP010000022.1 GCA_030838475.1 Actinomycetota bacterium | reverse complement strand
CGGAGCACGCGACGGTGTGCTCTATTCCGATCCGAACTGGGTGGAGGCTGCGCGAGCCCTCTCCCCCAGCGGCCAAGGTTACGACCTGATCCTGGACAGTGTTGGCACCTGGTCTGATGCCCTTCTGGCGCTCCGTCCCGGTGGCCGACTCGTCGTGCTCGGCGCCTCCCGAGCGACTCGCGCCGAACTCGATGTGCGGAGCTACTACTTCGGCCAGTACGACTTACTCGGCACAACCATGGGCAGCACCCGCGACTATCAGGATCTGGTGGCCTTCATGAAGTCCCATTCCGTACCACCGCCGCTCATCAACCGCGTGTTTCCGCTCGACGAGGCAGCGTCGGCACACGAATTTCTGGAAAGCGGTCAAGGCGTGGGGAAGATCGTCCTCGACATCACGGGCATGGCGTCGTGACAAGGCCTTTGGCGCGCTACGAGATCGACGAGAGCGGGGTCGCCCACATCACGCTCGACGACCCGGATACACGCAACGCCCTGAGTGACGAAATGCTCGACGATGTCATCGCGGCCCTGCGCAGCGCGAAAGCCGATGACTCCGTACGCGTGGTTGTACTCCGCTCCTCGCACGACCGAGTCTTCTCCAGTGGCGGCAACCTCAAAGCGTTCGCAGAAGACCAGCCAACTATCGAGAAGTACGCAGGTCTGGACCGGTTCCCGCGCCTGTTCACCCTGGTAGGGGAACTAGGCAAGCCGGTGATCTGTGCCGCGAACGGCGACGTGCTGGCGGGGGCATTCGGTCTCGCGCTCGCCTGCGACCTCATCGTCGCCAAGCAGTCAGCGCGGTTCGGGTGTCCCGAGATCAACGTTGGAGCATTCCCATTCATGATCTCGGCGTTGATCTACCGCAGCATCAGTCGAGCAAAGGCAAACGAGCTGATGCTGCTTGGCGACCTCGTCACGGCCGAGCAGGGTCGCGGGATCGGATTCGTCAACGCCGTCGTCGCTGATGATGCCTTCGAAGCGACGGTCGACGAGTGGGCCCAACGCCTGGCTGCGAAATCCCCGCTTCTCATGCGGCTCGGCAAGAACGCGATCGCCGCTACCCGAGACCTGCCGCTAGAGCAGGCGCTCGCAGCGATGCAGGCACAGCTCGCGCTTGCATTTACGACCGAAGACCTCGGCGAAGGTGTCCGCGCATTTCGCGAGAAGCGACGACCGGAGTGGAGGATGCGCTAGCCCCGCTGACTGCCAATTCCCGCAGTTCAAGCCACGGCGTAGAGCTGCCACTCGCCTTCAATGCCGCGAATGTGTCGACTTCCACGATGACGGAAATGAAACTCAGAGCCAAGTACGAGGTCCCGAACTGTGCCTGAGACGAGAACCTCGGAAGGCTCGGCGTAGCTAGAAACTCGTGCGCCTACATGTACGGCCAACCCCGCGACGTCCTCGCCACGCAATTCGATCTCGCCGGTGTGAAGGCCCGACCGGATCTCGATGCCGCATTCGCGAACAGCGGCGGCGATCGCAACCGCCGCTCGCACCGCTCGGCTTGGGCTATCAAACACAGCCAGGAAGCCGTCGCCAGTCGTGTTCACTTCCCGGCCGCCGAAGCGTTCCAGCTGCGACCGGACGATATCGTCGTGTCGATCCAGCTGCCGTCGCCAAAGCGCATCCCCCGCAGCCGCCGCTCGTTCGGTCGATCCGACGATGTCGGTGAAGAGCACGGTTGCTAGGACCCGCTCGTGCCGAATGTCGGTGCCGCGATGACCAGTAAGGAAATTCTCAAGTTCGTCAAGGTACGAGTCAGCGTCGCCCGCCCAGGGCATGTGATCATCACCGGTGAGCTCGACAAACCGCGCTCC
Source organism: Actinomycetota bacterium (assembly GCA_030838475.1). Classification (GTDB taxonomy): domain Bacteria; phylum Actinomycetota; class Actinomycetes; order Actinomycetales; family Microbacteriaceae; genus Galbitalea. Next base: position 999 of record JAUZFP010000022.1, on the reverse strand, counting down.
GCTGATGTGCTCCGCGAGGAAGCGCCCGTGCTCAACCGGTACGACCTTGTCCCCCGACCGATGCAGCACGAGAGTCGGACACTGAATGCTGGTCAGGACGTCACGAACATCGATAGCACCGATGAATTCGAGCATTGTTCGGACCGCTCCGGGGCTCGCCGACGCGCGTTCATAGCTTGTCATCCAACGGCGGAATCCGGCGTCATCAGCCATCGACGGCATCCACCATGGGACAAGCACCGACTCGGTCGTCGCCCAATGCGTGACAACCTCGTCGACGATCGCCGCCCATGACTCGGCCGGCAAGCCGACGGGATAGTCGTCCGCACGGACAAAGCGCGCAGCGGTGTCGCCAAGGACCAGTCCGGTAACGCGATCCGGATAAGTAGCGGCAAACAACATGGCCAGTGGCCCGCCCTCGGCGACGCCCCCGATACATGCACGCGAGATGTCGGCGCTGTCCATGACGGCACGGAGATCGTCGACTCGGGCTTCAAGTCCGGCGGCGCCGTGCGCATCACGATCCGACAGCCCCGTGCCACGCTTGTCGAACTGCGTGATGGTCGCGAAGGCTCCAATACGCCGGAGGAACGTCGGGTAGAGACCTGACGGGTCGGACCATCCCATCTCGATGTTCTGGACAAAGGGCGGTACGCCGATGAAGTGCGGTCCGGACCCCCACGTCTGAAACGCAATGTGGACGTCGCCGCTTCGCGCGTAGGTAATCTCGGGGACAGCTGCCACATTCACGAGTGTGGCAGCCCGCCAATCCGCGCGCTCCTACTGCACTCCGAAGTGCCTACGGGTATCGGCGAAGATGCTCTTGAAAAGCAGGCCGTTCACCGGGCCGCCTGCCTTCCCGAGCAGGGTGGGCTCAAGGCCTGCTCGCCACGTGAACGTACAGGCATCCGGACCGTTCGCCTCGACGAGATAGTCCTCGGCGAGGTGCGTGAACATCGGGAGGTTCGCGGACTCGACGGAGAAGGCCATCCGCCGACC
>JAUZFP010000006.1 GCA_030838475.1 Actinomycetota bacterium | reverse complement strand
AGCAGCGCCGGGCCGGTCGTCGAGAGCAGCCGAGCGACGCCGTCTCGCACCTCGCGCGGGTCTTGCACTCGGATGCCCGTGAGCCCGATCGCCTCGGCGAGCTTGGCAAAGTCGGGGTTCTCGAGTGCGATGCCGAACGGCTCGATCCCAGCCTCCTCCATCTCGATCTTGACGAACTCGAGCCCCCCGTTGTTGAGCACGACGAGCTTCACCGGCAGCTTGCGGGCGGCGATCGTGAGCAGGTCGCCCATCAGCATCGTGAGCCCGCCGTCGCCACAGAGCGCAACGACTTGTCTTCCCGGATACGCGAGTGCGATGCCGATCGCGTTGGGCATCGCATTGGCCATCGATGCCCACGAGAACGAGCCGAAGATGTGCCGGTCGGGCTTCGCCGTGATGTAGCGAGCTGCCCAGATGCACGCGGTGCCGGTGTCGGCGCATACCGCGACGTCATCGCTTGCCAGCTCGTCGATCGTCGACACCAGATACTCAGGACGGATCGGGCTCAGCTCGGGTCCGCGAGTCACGTAGTGGCTCATGCGCTCGCGCCACTTCGCTGTCGTCTCGAGCGCCCCGTCGAGGTGGCCCGTGTCCGACTTCTGCGCGACGAGCGGCAGCAACGCGGCGACGGTGTCGCTGACGTCGCCGACCAGCCCCATGTCGACGTGCGTGCGTCGTCCGATTATCGAGGCGCGCCGGTCGACCTGAACCTTCTTGGGCTTGCGTGGATAGAAGTCGGCGAAAGGGAAGTTCGTGCCGAGCAGCAGGCACACGTCACAGTTGTGCATCGCTTCGTAGGCGCCGCCCCACCCCAGCAGTCCACTCATCCCGACCGCGTTCGGATTGCCCCATTCCAGCCACTGCTTACCGCGAAACGCGTAGCCGACCGGCGCCTGCAGCCGTTGCGCCAGGGCGACGATCTCGTCGTGAGCACCGCGACAGCCATCACCGCCGAAGATGGTGATTGTGCCGGCGGCGTCGATCAGCTCTGCCAACGCCTGCAGATCACGATCGCTGGGCCGCAGCAGCGGCCGTCTGTGCGTTACCGCGCGGTAGGTGTCCTCGGGTGCGTCGCTGGCGGCCACGTCGCCGGGCAGGGCGATCACCGTGGGACCCCCCTCCCCGAGCGCGGTGCCAATCGCCCTTTGGACGACCGCTCGGGCCTGGGCGGGGTTGACGATCCGCCCTGTGTACAGGGACGCGACTGCGAACGCAGCGTACGGGTTGACCTCCTCCAGCGCCCCGGTATCGATCACGCCCGATTGGATGTCGCCGGCGATCGCTATCACCGCCGCGCCCTCGCGCTGAGCGTCCACCAACCCGTTGAGCAGGTGAATCACACCCGGGCCGGCGGTGCCGCACACCGCCACGGGACTGTTGGTCAGGCAAGCCTCCGCCACCGCCGCGAACACCCCAGCCTCCTCATTGCGAACGTGGATGAACTCCACCTGCCCGTTGCGCCGCAGGCCGTCGATGACGGGGTTCAAGGCGTCCCCCACGATCCCGTAGCAGCGCCTCACCCCCGCACCCGCGAGCATCGACCACAACACATCTGCGACACGCTCAGCCATGGTCCAACACCCTCCCCTTGCTCGCAGCCGCCGGCGTCGAGGTCTGCGGTCGCGCGTAGCGAGCCGAGATATCGCCGGTGGGTGACCCGAGCGTCTTTGCGGCCTGGACGAGCGTTAAATGAGTGAACGCCTGTGGGAAGTTGCCGATGAGCCGCCGGTGTGTGACGTCGTACTCCTCCGAGAAGAGTTCAAGGTCGTTACCCAGCGATAGCAAGCGCTCGAACAGGCGACGCGCCTCGTCGCTGCGACCGTTCAGCGCGAGCGCCGTGACGAGCCAGAACGAGCATGCGAGGAACTGGCCCTCGCTCCCGGGCAGCCCGTCGTCCGTGCTGGCCGTCGAGTAGCGCGAGATGAACCCGTCGTGGCCGAGGCCGTCATGGATCGCGTCGATCGTCCCGGTCACGCGCTCGTCGCCGCCCGGCAGAAAGCCCACGATCGGGATCATCAGCACCGCCGCATCGAGCTCCTCGGATCCGTAGTACTGGGTGAACGTCCTGCGCTTCTCGTCGTAGCCCTTCGCGCACACCTCTTTGTGAATCCGAGTGCGGATTCGCTTCCAGCGCGCGAGCGGCGCGTCGAGTCCGAAACGCTCGACCAGACGAACTGCGCAGTCGAAGGCCAGCCACGCCATGACCTTCGACTGAACGAAATGACGGCGCGGACCGCGCATCTCCCAGATACCGTCGTCGGGTTCGCTCCAGGCCGTCTCGAGGTACTCGAGAAGCGCGCGGATGCGTGGCCAGCTGCGATGGTCGGCAGCCCCGGTCACCATGCTCGTCACGTAGGCGACGCCTGCGACCTCGCCGAAGACGTCGAGCTGGAACTGCTTGGCGGCGGCGTTGCCGATCCTCACCGGTCGTGAGCCCTCGTAGCCCGGAAGCCAGTCGAGCTCGAGCTCGTCGAGGTGCCGCTGACCTTCGGTGCCGTACATGATCTGCACCTTCGATGCGTCGCCGGCGCCGGCGCGCAGCGCCCAGCGCCCGAACGCGAGCGCCTCCTCGCTGTAACCACCCTCAAGCAACGCATCAAGGGTCAGCACCGAGTCGCGCAGCCAGCAGTAGCGGTAGTCCCAGTTGCGCACACCCCCGAGATCCTCAGGAAGCGAGGTCGTGGGCGCCGCCACGATGGCGCCCGTCACCTGGTCGGTGAGGGCCTTGAGCGTGATCAGCGAGCGCAAGACAGGCTCACGCCACTCGCCGGCATACGTGCAACGCGACGACCACTCACGCCAGTAGGCGTCGGTGCGGGCGAGCGCGGAATCGGGATCCTCCACCGGAGGCGATTCGCCGTAAGACGGAAACCACATGAGCGAAAAGCGCTCGCGCATTCCCTCCCGGACGCTGAAGCTGGCGACCGTGGTCAGATCCTCCGCCCGCAACGCAACGGTCGTCGATAGGTGGAGCTCGTTGGCACCGCCGAGAGCGAGGATCCCATCGGCGGTGTGTTCCACCCATGGGACGAGCGAGCCATAGTCGAAGCGGGCGATGAACTGCATTCGCATCGGAACCTCGCCGCGCAGGCCCTCGACGAGGCGCACGAGCTGTGGCGCGCCGCCGTTGCGCAGCGGCATGAAGTCGATCACCCGGGCGACACCGCTGTCGGTCTGGAAGTCGGTCTCGAGGATGAGCGTGCCCTCCCGGTAGCGCCGCGAGACATGGCGCACCGGCTCGGACGGGCAGATCAGCCAGCGACCATGCTCCTCGCCGCCGAGCAGCGCACAGAAGCACGCCGAGGAGTCCGTGTAGGGAAGGCACAGCCAGTCGACCGAACCGTCGCGCCCCACGAGCGCCGTCGTACGCAGATCGCCGATCAATGCGTAGTCCTCGATCTTCACAAGCTGGTCCCTCCGCATAG
>JAUZFP010000130.1 GCA_030838475.1 Actinomycetota bacterium | reverse complement strand
GTCTGTGGTCAGCTTTGCCATGATTTGTCTCCTTAGTTTTCTTGAATCGTCTGCCGCGAACTAGTTCGCGGAATCCTGCTTCTCACGCAGCGCGTCGACCGTGCGAACGGCCTTCGACAGCGGTGCGTTGAACAGGTACGCAGCACCGAACAGCGACTGCTTGAAGGCGCCGGCCAGCTTCGCCAGCAACACCTCCCGGCTTTCGAGATCGGCGAGCTTGTTGACCTCCGACGCGGTCAGAGGGTTACCGTCGAAGTAACCGCCCTTCACCACGAGCAGAGGGTTTACCTTGGCAAAGTCACGGAGAGCTTTCGCAACGGCGACAGTGTCACCGTGTACGAATGCGAGTGCGGATGGGCCAGCGAGTTCTGCGTCGAACGACGAGATCCCTGCCTGGTTTGCCGCAATCTTGGTCAGCGTGTTCTTTACCACGGCGTACGTCGCGTGCTCACTGATCGACTGCCGCAGCTGCTTGAGCTGGGCAACGGTGAGACCGCGGTACTCGGTAAGCAGTACGGCGTTCGAGTTACGGAAGTGATCCGTAAGCTCGGCGACCGAGGCTTCCTTGTTCGCCATGGCACTCCTTGATTGATTTCGGTTGAGCTTCTAACCGACCGGAGGCTTTTAATGCAAAAAGCTCCGGCGCTAAGCGCACGGAGCTGAAAAGTCTTATGAGGACTGAACTACTTCACACACCTGCGCGGGATGCTGACTCGGATTCGCATCCGATTCAGACCTTCGTTGTTGGTTGCCCAACAAATCCAGCGGTCTTTGGCCTCGTACAGACTACGGGATGGTGAGAGCAGGTCGCAAACTCGAGTACAGCGGTATACGCAACTTCGGAAAATTGGCGACCCGCCGCGTCAGGTGGGTTTTTTGCTCGGCGTGTTGCAAAACTTCCGAAGTTACGTGTACCGGTAGCCCGGATCCGACGAAATGCCGAGTGGAACCCACCTCATCCGTGCTGTTTTTCTGGTTTGAACTAGCTAGCGCGCCAGGAGTGCTGCGGCTCGAACTTGAGCAGGCGACGTGCCTTCTCGATCGAGAGCAGGGTCTCGTTGCCCTCGAGCGGACGCTTGAGTTCAACCTTCGGGAAGTACTCTGCCGCGAGCTCAGCGCTCGGCTTGCCCACGACGCTGTCCGCGTTCGCGATCACGAAGGTCTCGAACCCGGGCTTCGCATTCTCGAGGGCACGCAGCACCGCGAGGGCGCCGTCCCGGGTGTCGATGTAGCCCCAGAGGTTCCAGATCCGCAACTTCGGATCGGCCTCCCACTTGGGCTGGTTCTCGTAGTCGGATGCGTCGAGCACGTTCGAGAATCGCAGGCCCGTGATGCTGAGCTTCGGATCCCAGCGCACGAGCTTGCCCGCGAGCTCCTCCTCCAGGTGCTTCACCACCGAGTACATCGACTCGGGGCGCGACGGGTAGTCCTCGTCAACCGGCAGGTACGGCGGGTCGATCTCGAACGGGATGCCGAGCAGCGTCTCGCTCGATGCGTAGACGATCCGCTTGATGCCCGCTCGTCTCGCGGCCTGAAACACGTTGAACGTCGAATTCATGTTGTTGAAGAACGTCGCCGAGTCCGTTTCGAGCCCGCCGGCCGGAATGGCCGCGAGGTGCACGACCGCGTCCAGGCTGTCGTAACGGTCATTGACCGAACTGAACGCGTCCACCACGGAACCGTAGTTGGTCAGGTCGATCCGGGTGAAGTTGTCGGAGCGACCGCCCACGGCATCCAGAACGAATACGGAGTGCCCCGCATCGCTCAGTCCACGCACGACCTCTCGGCCGAGTTTTCCATTTCCACCGGTGACGACGACTCTCATGAATCAAGTCTGTCACTGGCCAGGGGCAGCTCGACCCGGAAGGTCGTGTTGCCTTTACGAGAGGTCACGCTCACGCTGCCGTCGTGTGCATCCACGACCGCTTTCACGATCGCGAGTCCGAGCCCGGTGCTCCCAGAGGCGCGCGACCTCGACGAGTCGCCGCGGGCAAACCGCTCGAACAGGTCGCTCTGCAGTTTCTTGGGGATGCCGGGGCCGTTGTCCATAATGGTCACGACTGCCGTCGCCCGGTCCGTCTTCTGGAGACCAATCCTGACCCGCGTGCCCGCCGGGGTGTGCACGCGGGCGTTTGCGAGCAGGTTCACGAAAACCTGGTGCAGCCGCTGGGCATCGCCCTCGACGAAGAGTGGCTCATCGAGGACGCCGAGCTCCCAGTCGTGGTCGGGGCCGGCGGCGTGCGCATCGCTCACACAGTCGACGAGGATGAGGGTCAGGTCGACGGGAGCGGTCTCGATGTCGCGGCCGGCATCCAGTCGCGCGAGCAGCAGAAGGTCTTCGACCAGCGAGGTCATCCGCACCGCCTCGGATTCGACCCGACCGAGCGAATGGGTGACATCCTTCGGAAGGTTGTAGTTTCCGCGACGCGTGAGCTCCGCATACCCACGAATCGAGGCGAGCGGGGTACGGAGCTCGTGGCTCGCATCCGCGACGAACTGGCGAACCCGGCTCTCACTCTCCTGTCTTGCCTGGAGGGCGTCGCCGACATGGCCGAGCATGGTGTTGAGGGCGGCACCCACCTGCCCGACCTCGGTGCGAGTGTCGGTGTCCGCCTCGGGGACCCGCACGGACAGGTCGACCTCACCGCGATCGAGCTCCATGGATGCGACCTCGGTCGCCGTCGCCGCGACCCGGCGGAGCGGTCGAAGCGCGTACGAAACGATGAACCAGGTCGCGAGAGCCACCATCAGGATTCCGAGAAGCGAGATGCCGCCCAGCGCGAGACCAAAGCGGGTAAGCGTGCTCTGCGTCTGGTCGAGCGGGTAGGCGAAGTACTCATAGCCTGGCGCCGTCGCGACGACCGCCCCCGTATTCGGATCCCGTTCGGCGAGCGTCAGCTGGGCGGTACGGATGACCCGGAAGCTACCGAGGCCGGGCACTGAGGTGTCGGAAATGACATCGCTCTTCTTAATCTGAAGGAACGGCTTCAGTTCCGCTTGTGTGAGCGTGAGGTTCGTGCCGCCGAGTAGGGCGGTCTTGCTGCCACTCAGTGTCCCCTTGAAGGAGAAGGCGGTGATCGAGCCGGGTTCCTGCCCTGCCGGTCCGCCGGTCGGGAACTGCCTTTCTGCGCCGCCCGACCCGGACTTGACGCCCGCGCGGCTCTCGACGATGCTCGCCGAATGCTCCAGTTGTTGATTGATCGGAGTAGTGAGATTGCCATAGAGCACCACGACGCTGATGCCGCCGACCACGATGCTGAGCAGGGTGAACAGCGCGACAACGCTGACGACGAGCCTGCGACGAAGGGTCCAGGGTCGACGCGCCGACAAGAATTTCATCGCGTCGGTTTCAGGATGTACCCGACGCCTCGAACGGTGTGGATCATGGGGATGCGTCCGGCGTCGATCTTCTTGCGGAGGTAGGAGATGTAAATCTCAACAACGCTGGACTTGCCGCCGAAGTCGTAGTCCCACACCCGGTCGAGAATCTGAATCTTGCTGACCACGCGGCGCGCGTTGCGCATGAGGTAGCGCAGCAACTCGAACTCGGTAGCGGTGAGCTCGATGATCTCCCCGTCGCGTCGCACTTCGTAGCTGTCCTCGTCGAGTTCGAGGTCCCCGACCTCGATGTGCGAGTCGGCGGAGTCGTCGACGGTCATCCCGGAGCGACGGATGAGGCCGCGAAGGCGCGCGACCAATTCCTCGAGGCTGAACGGTTTCGTGACGTAGTCGTCCCCGCCGACGGTGAGGCCGGCGATGCGGTCATCCACCGAGTCCTTTGCCGTGAGGAACAGGATGGGCGTCTGGTTGCCGTCGGCGCGGAGGCGCTGCAGCACCTGGAGTCCGTCGATGTCGGGCAGCATGATGTCGAGCACGATGATGTCCGGCCGGAAATCGCGAATGACGCTGAGGGCCTTCTGGCCGTCGGGGGCGAGCCGCACATCCCAACCCTCGTAGCGCAGGGCCATCGAGAGCAGATCCGTCAGCGAGTCCTCGTCGTCGACGACGACCGCGCGGATCGGACTGCCATCCGGCCGACGAAGTCTCGGCTGGGAAGCGCTCGACGCGACGTGACGGGACTCGGCGGGGAATGTGCTCATAGTTCCAGTATTAGGAACTTTCTATGAGCGCCCTGTGAGCGCGGAGAATGGCCGACCGTGACGGTCAGCGGTGGTGCGTCGGCACCTTGCGAGCACTACCGGACATCACGACGAGGGCGATGGATCCGAGCAGGCAGGCAAGTCCGCCGATAACGACGACGATAAACATGAATCCCCCAGCGACGGGATGTTCGGGTCCCGTCGCCACAACCGGAAGTTAGGTTTGCTACCGGTTTCTCGTGCTAGATATTTCTTACTAGACAGAACTGTACGGGGTACAAACCATGTCGGTCAATAGGGGGACACGCCCCCAGTGCGAGGGAGGCCGATAACGGGACCCCCGAACCAAATACCGGGCGAAGTCTGCGCTCGCTGCGACAATGGGTCCCGTGACCCTCGCCCATCCGACTCTCGACATCTGGGACGAGCCCGCACCCGACCACCGGCGACGCATCGTGGCGAACTCCGTTGACCGGATCGCCTGGTTGCGGGCGCGCAGCCGCGGCGTCACCGCGACCGATGTCGCCCGGCTCTCGAGTGTGAGGGCGTTGCAGGGGGTCGCCCTGGAGAAACTCAGCGGCACCGGGTTCGGCGGCAACGCGTTCACGGATCACGGCCGGACCCGCGAACCGGAAATCGCCCGGTGGGTGCTCGCCAACCACGGAATCGCGCCGAGCTCGGACCTGTACCACGCGCACGGCCAGCCGCTGCATCTGGCCACACCCGACGGTGTTCGCGCGAGCGGTTCGACGGTCATCCTGTGCGAGATCAAGACGACGTCACACGCGTGGCGCAGCATCCCGCGCTCGTATCTTCGCCAGGTCTGGTGGCAGCAGTACGTGCTGGGCGCCGAGCGCACCCTCGTCGTCTGGGAGCAGCACGACGACTTCGTGCCGGTCGCCGCGGTTCCCCAGGTGCGCTGGGTAGAGCGGGACGACAACGAAATTCACGTACTCGTCGGGCTCGCCAATCGGCTGCTTGACCTGATGTCGCCCAGCGCACCGCTATCGGGCTCTGGGGCGCGCCGCCCCGCCTGAAGTCGCCCGACGGCGATCACGATCCCGTACACGATCACCCAGCCGATCGCGAGGGTGGTCGCCGTGAACTCCGCGTATCCACCGAGGGTGGTATCGAAGCGCGCGAGTGAGAGGATGCCGCCGATGCCCGAGATCACGCCAACCGAGATCGCGATCGTCAGTGAAAACACGGACAGCACGCGGTGGCCAACCGCGAACGAGGTCTGCAGCATCGCGAGGCACGCGGCCGCGAATGCCAGGACGGCGCAGCAGATGTGAATGAAGTCCTGCCAGTCAAACGGCGTACCTGTCGGCAGAGGGCATTCGTATTTGCAGGTGACCTGGGATGCGACGAGAAAGAAGCTGCAGGCGATCCAGATCGAAACGGCGGGCGCCCAGAACGCGAGGAATCTCACGCGGGACCGGACATCCTTTCCCGCGAACGCCACGAGTGCCCCACCCGCCACGACCAGGAGCAGGGCGACCTCGAATTCGCGGGCAGTGGAGGCTCCCGTCGCGCCGAGTTCGCTCACGTACAGGTCCGTGGCGCCGTACTGCACGCGGGCCACCCAAATGATGACCAGGGCTGCGGCGATCAGCCCGGCGCCGAGGAGGGACGCGACGATGTCGAGTGCATCGCGCCGGGTCATGCCCCTATCTTGCCCGACGGAACTGTGCCCTTCCACCGGCGCGAAACCCAAATCACACCAGCTCCCGTGCCGAGGACGACACCGGTAATCAGCACGATGTAGAACGCGACCGAGAACCAGCCCTCGGGTGCGTGGGACGGGTCCAGGAACGGGTACGGATAAAAGGCCTTGTGGTTCAGCGTCTCGCCGACCGTGAACGGGGCACGAATCATCGTGTAGACAACCCACACCAGTGGAAAGATGACGACGGCTCGCAGCGAACGCCACGCGAGTGGAACTCGTCCAGGCGCGATGAACCAGTCGAGCAGGATGTAGGCACACGCGATCACGTGCAGCACCTCGTTTGACCACTCCACCGTCGTCCCCTGCGGCAGCTCCACGCCGCGGAGGAGCAGGTTGTAAACGACGAGCGTCACGGTCATGTAGGTCACGACGATGAAACGAAAGACGGTGTACCAGCGCGGATCAGACTTCTTGGCGAAGACGAACGCGGCGCCGATGAGCAACACCACGATGGCTCCGACGTTGGAGTCGATCGTGAAGAAGCTGAAGAAGTTGGTGACCCCGAAAGCCACGCTCAGGCCGGTCGAGTGCCAGTTCTCAATGCTGCGCTCGAGCTGGGCGACGATCGCCGCGATGCCGAGGGCGGCGAACAGGACCCTCACGACGGCGATGGTGTATTTGTATCCTGTGCTGTTCACGGCGCGTTTCCCCTCGTTCGCTGGCCCACATTGGCTGGCTCGGTAGTCATCGTAGCTTTGGCGCTGCACCGAGAACGGCAGCCACGGCCTCCGGCGGGACGAGTTGTCGCGGGGTGTAGCCATCCGGGATGCCTGCGACGATCGCGCTGATCATCGCGAGAAGCCGGGGCCGCGCGGCGGCCATCCGGTCCAGGACGAGCTGAGCGCTGAGAGTTTCCGGTCGAACCTGGTCGGGGAGCGACTCGTCCCCGGCGTCGTTGTCTGTGACGAACGAAAGGTTCACGAGCCCCACGTTCAACTCTGCGGCGAGTGACACCTCGGGGTACTGGGTCATGTTCACGATGTCGGCGCCGGCGGACCGAAACCAGTGCGACTCAGCCCTGGTCGAAAACCGAGGGCCCTGGATGACCACGGTTGTGCCGCGGGCAACAAACGGTTCGCCCGCGACGCTCAGGCTCGCGGCCGCGAATCGGCGCAGCTCGGGGCAGTATGGCTCCGCCAGCGCGACATGCTGAACTCCCCCGTCGGCGAGCAGCGTGCCGTCGAAGTAGGTGTCGGCCCGACCGTGCGTGCGATCGAGAATCTGGTCGGGAAGCACAAACGTGCCGGACGGTAGGGCGGGATTGAGGCCGCCAACCGCGGACGAGGTGACGATGGCCTTCACGCCAAGGGATGCCAGCGCCCAGACGTTCGCGCGGTAGTTGATCAGGTGCGGGGCGACGGTGTGACCGGTGCCGTGCCGCGGCAGAAAGGCGACGGAGCGTCCCGCGAATCTGCCGACCGTCACCTCGCTGGAGGTCGGGCCGTACGGCGTCTCGACCGTGATCTTCTCGGCCGACTTGCCATCGAGTAGAGCGTAGAGCCCTGATCCCCCGATGACGCCGATCGGGGCGGTCTCATCGCTCTGCGGTGACATTCCCACAGTCTCCCACCAAGTGGTCTTCTGCGCGGACCTAAAGGGCGCGCTCTCGCACGAAGTCGTCTTCCCAGGTCTCCCCGACCAGAAATTTCTTCACACCAACCTGCGCGAAGCCGTTCTTCTCGTAGAAGCGATTGGCGCGAGCGTTCTCGTTGTTGACGCCGAGCCACATGCCGACCCGACCGGCGGCGCGCGCGGACTTGACCGCCGCATCCACGAGCGCGACCGAGACTCCGCTGCCGTGATGCCCGGGGAGAACGTAGAGTTTCGACAGTTCGGCCGTCGGGCGGAGCGTGATCGACGACCTCACATTCGGGTCGCTGGGTTCACCCAGGATCAGCATCGCGTAGCCCAACGCCTCGCCGCCCTGCTCGGCAAGGAACAGCACCCGATCCGGGTCACTGAGGTAACCCTCAAAGTGAGTTACGGTGAAGTTCTTGCTGATGAAGTCGGCAATCGCCTGCTGCGTCGTGTGCGGTGGGCAGGCGAGCGGGAAGGTTGCGGTGGCGACCTCCGACAGCGTTACGGCGTCCGTCGGGGTGGCGATTCGAACATCCATTGGTGTCTCCGGGTATGGGAAAAGGGGCCGGCAAAAGCCGACCCCTTCTCACGCTTGTTGTTCTGTTACAGGACGTTCACATCGAGCGGGATGCCGGGACCAAACGTGGTCGAGACGGTGCCCTTGGTGATGTAGCGGCCCTTCGAGCTGGACGGCTTCGCGCGGACGACCTCATCGAGTGCCGCCTTAATGTTCTCGGCGAGCTGCTCCTGGGTGAACGCGGCCTTGCCAACGACGAAGTGCACGTTGGAGTGCTTGTCGACACGGAACTCGATCTTGCCGCCCTTGATGTCGGAGACAGCCTTGGCGACATCCGTCGTCACGGTTCCCGTCTTCGGGTTCGGCATGAGGCCGCGTGGGCCAAGCACCTTACCGAGGCGACCGACCTGGCCCATGAGCTCGGGGGTCGAGACGGCGGAGTCGAAGTTCGTGTAACCGCCGGCCACCTTCTCGATGAGCTCGGCGCCACCGACCTCGTCGGCACCGGCAGCAAGCGCTGCCTCCGCCGCGGGACCGGTAGCGAACACGAGAACGCGAGCGGTCTTACCGGTGCCGTGCGGCAGGATGACCGTTCCGCGAACCATCTGGTCCGCCTTGCGCGGGTCGACGCCAAGCTTCAGCGCGACCTCGACGGTGGAGTTGAACTTCTTCGATCCGGTCTCGCGAGCGACCTCGACGGCCTCGGACGGCGTGTAGAACTTGCCGTCCTCGATCTTCTCGGCTGCGGCGCGGTAGGCCTTTGATTTCGTAGGCATTATGCGTCCACCGTGATTCCCATGGAGCGAGCGGTGCCCGCGATGATCTTCATGGCCGCCTCGATGTCGTTCGCATTGAGGTCGACCTG
>JAUZFP010000101.1 GCA_030838475.1 Actinomycetota bacterium | reverse complement strand
GCCCGTAAACTCAGTCACTTATGGCACATCTGCTCGGAGCCGAATCCCTCCACCTCGAATACCCGACCCGCGTGGTCTTTGACAGCGTGACGATCGGCCTGGATGAGGGGCAGCGGATCGGCGTCGTCGGCCGCAACGGCGACGGAAAGTCGAGCCTGCTTCGTCTGCTGTCCGGCCGCCTTAGCCCGGATGGCGGCCGCGTCACCCGCCGCAACGGGATCACGCTCGGGATGCTGGACCAGGCCGATGAACTCCCCGACGACCAGGTCGTCTCCCACCTGATCGTGGGCGACCGGGATGAGCACGAGTGGGCCGGGGATGCGCGCGTCCGCGACGTCATCGAGGGCCTGGTCGGCGGCATCCCGTGGAGCGCCACCGTCGGCGAACTGAGCGGTGGCCAGCGTCGCCGCGTTGCGCTCGCCGCGCTGCTGGTCGGTGACTGGGACATTGTTTTCCTCGACGAGCCCACCAACCACCTGGACGTCGAGGGCATCGCCTGGCTCGCCCAGCACCTCAAGCGTCGCTGGTCGGCGAACGCGGGCGGGCTCATCGTCGTGACCCACGACCGGTGGTTCCTCGACGAGATCTGCACCGACACGTGGGAGGTGCACGACCGCATCATCGAGCCGTTTGAGGGCGGTTACGCCGCCTACATCCTGCAGCGAGTCGAGCGCGATCGGATGGCCGCCGCCTCCGAGTCGAAGCGCCAGAACCTGATGCGTAAGGAGCTCGCCTGGCTTCGCCGCGGCGCCCCGGCTCGGACGACCAAACCCAAGTTCCGAATGGATGCCGCCTACGAGCTGATCGAGAACGAGCCGCCTCCCCGCGACACGGTTTCGCTCAGCGCGATGGCCATGCAGCGCCTGGGCAAGGATGTCGTCGACATTGTCGATGTCAGCGTTTCGTACGACGACAAGCTCGTCCTCGACGATGTGACCTGGTTGATCGCGCCGGGCGAGCGCACGGGCATCCTCGGGGTCAACGGCGCGGGCAAGAGCACGCTGCTCGGGCTGGTGTCGGGCGAGGTGCATCCCACCAAGGGCAAGGTCAAACGCGGCAAGACGATCAAGATCGCGTTCCTGACGCAGCAGCTGGCCGAGCTCGAGGACATCTGGGACGACCGCGTCAGCGACGTGCTGAAGCGCCAGAAGAGCACATACGTTTCCGGTGGCAAGGAGATGACACCCACCCAGCTACTCGAGCGGGTCGGGTTCTCGAGCGCCCAGATGTCGACCCGCGTCAGGGAGCTCTCTGGCGGCCAGAAGCGCCGCCTTCAACTGCTGCTGATCATCCTGGACGAGCCCAACGTGCTGATTCTGGATGAGCCGACCAACGACCTGGACACTGACATGCTCGCCGCGATCGAAGACCTGCTCGACTCCTTCGCCGGCACCCTGCTCGTGGTTTCGCACGACCGGTACCTGATCGAGCGGGTCACCGACCAGCAGTACGCCGTGCTCGATGGCAAGTTCCGGCACCTCCCAAAGGGCGTCGAGCAGTATCTCGAGCTGCGATCAAAGTCGCTGGCCCGGGAGATCAGTCAGCCGGTTAAGCAGTCGGCCCCCGCGCACGTCAGCAGTCTCAAGGGAGCCGAACTGCGCAACGCGGAGAAGGAGTACGCCGCCGCCGGTCGAAAGATCGAGAAGCTGCAGGGGCAGATCGCCGACATCCATCTCAGGCTGGCCGAACACGATCAGTCGGACTATGCCGGGCTCGGCACAATCTCGACCGAGCTGACCGGGCTTCAGTCGCAGCTGTCGGATGTCGAGTCCCGCTGGCTGGAACTCAGCGAGCTACTCGGGTAGTTCCGAGATCAGCACTTCGACCCGACGACGAATCTCATCTCGGATGGCTCGCACCTCGACGATGTCGAGTCCGGCCGGATCGGTGAGCTCCCAGTCCTCGTAGCGCTTGCCCGGGAACACCGGGCAGACGTCGCCGCAGCCCATCGTGATCACGACGTCGGCCTGCAGCACGGCATCCGGCGTGAGGATGCGCGGAATCGCGCCCGCGATGTCGATCCCCTCCTCGAGCATCGCCTGCACCGCAACCGGGTTGAGAGCGTCCGCCGGCTCGGAACCGGCCGAATACACGTCGACCGATCCGCCGGTCAGTTCGCGCAGGAAGCCGGCGGCCATCTGGGATCGGCCCGCGTTGTGAACGCAGACGAACAGAACGGATGCCATCAGTCGAAGTCCAGGCTGAGCTTGCGCAGCAGGGCGCTGAGCCGTTCGCGCTCGACGGTGGACAGGCCGTCCAGAAGTTCGGACTCGCCCTGAAGCAGGAGTGCGATGGCGGAGTCGACGCGGTCGCGTCCGCCTTCCGTCATGACCACGAGGATGCCCCGCCCGTCGTTTGGGTCGGTACGGCGTTCGACCAGCTCGCGCTCGACCAGGCGATCGATCCGGTTGGTCATCGTGCCACTCGAGACGAGGGTCTGCTGCAGGAGCGCCTTCGGACTCAGCTGGTACGGGTCGCCCGCGCGGCGAAGTGCGGAGAGCACGTCGAACTCCCACAGCTCGAGATCGGATGCGCCGAAGGCGACGCGTCGGGCGCGCTCGAGGTGCCGGGCGAGACGTGCAACTCGGCTCAGTACCTGCAGCGGGGCGAAGTCGAGGTCGGGGCGTTCGCGCTCCCACGCATCAACGATGCGGTCGACTTCGTCATTGGCGGGCATCCCCCATTATCTCAGGGCGGTCGCGCAGGCCGGTCGCGCTCCGCCCCCAGGACTCGAACCTGGACCTAACAGCTCCAAAGGCTGTCGTGCTGCCGATTACACCAAGGCGGATCACGCCAT
>JAUZFP010000077.1 GCA_030838475.1 Actinomycetota bacterium | reverse complement strand
GTCGTAACCTCGCGGCCCTTGAGCTTGATACTGCCGTGAATGCGCGCGTTCGAGGGCAGGAGCCCCAGCAGCGCCATCGAGCTGGAGCTCTTACCGGAGCCGGATTCACCAACGATGGCGAGGACCTCACCGGGCTGGACGTCGTAGTTCATGCCGATGGCGGCGGGGTACCACGTGCCGTCGACCCAGAAGTCGACACCGAGATCGTGGACCTCGAGGATCGGATTGCCTGCCACAGTCTTCGGCTGGGTCTGCGCCTGCGTCATAGGGTGGGTTCTTTCATTTCTGATTTCACGTTCGGGATGGACCCTACGGAAATGTCTGCGAGCATGGGAACGTGAGCGACGCCATCAACAAGCCGATCCGAGTGCAGACCGATTCGACGACCCTGCGCCCGCTCTTCGGCAGGGTGCTCGTGGTGCTCCTGTGGCTCGTCTGCGGGACGGCTCTCGTGAGCCTGATCAGCGAGCTGAACCTGCTGGCGTTCCTTCGTTACGTCGGTCTCATCGCGTTGGCTGCGTACGCCGTCTGGATTCTGTTCTGGTCGCCGAGTGTGACGATCTCGCCATCCGGTGTCACCGTGCGAAATCTGCTCAGAAGCTACGACATCAGCTGGCCCGCCATTGTGCGAGTCGACACGAAGTTCGCTCTCACTCTGTACACCGCTAACCGGAAGATCGTTGCGTGGTCTGCCCCCCAGCCGAGCCGTTTCGCCGCGATGCGCACCTCCCGCGCGGAGGTACGCCACCTCCCGGAGTCTACGTACGCCGGCGGGGGCATCCGTCCCGGCGACCTCCCCGCGTCGGCTTCCGGACTGGCGGCGCTGTATGTGCGCCGCTACTGGGAGCAGTTGCGTGACGCCGGCCACCTCGACTCCGGAATCATCGAGGGCGAGGGCGTGACCGCTCGCTGGCTGCCGCGCGAATCGGCCATCCTCGGCGGACTCTTTGTTGTCAGCGTAGCCGCCGCGATCCTGGTGCCCTGAGCCGCCCGGAGCTTCCATCACCGAGCCCATCACTGCGTCCTGACCGAGGCCTTGGCGCGAGCCGCTGCGGCAGACTTGCGTGCCGCCTTGTTCAGTGCGCGCTTCTGGCGCGGGTCGAACGCGTCGCGCAGGCCGTCACCGATGAAGTTGACGGTCAGGGCGATGATGACAACGAAGATCGTCGGCGAGAAGAACAGCCAGGGACGGGTGTCGAAAGCGTTCTCGTACTGGAAGACGATCGAACCCAGTGACACGTCCGGGGGCTGAACGCCGAAGCCGAGGAAGCCGAGTGCGGCCTCCGTCAGGATCGTCGCGGCCATCACCAGGGTCGTGTTAACCACGATGACGCCGATCGCGTTCGGCAGGATGTGCACGAACATGATCCGTCCGCTCGAGGCTCCGGCGACGCGCGCCGCGTCAACGAACTCGCGTTCGCGGAGGCCGAGAACGTCACCGCGAACGAGACGCGCAAGCTGCGGCCACGAGGCGAGAGCAAGGACGACGGCGACCACGATGGAACCCGAGGCCCCGTAGGTGTGCGCGAGCGTTGCCGTCAGAACGATCAGCGGGATGATGAGCACGACATCCGTGAGACGCATGAGCACCGAGTCGACCCAACCACGGAAGTATCCGGCGACCGCGCCGACCACGACGCCGATAATTGTGCACAGGATGCCGACAACGAACACGATCATCAACGACTGTTGCGAACCACGCATGACCTCGGCGAACACGTCACGGCCGAGGGAGTCCTGGCCAAACGGGTGATCGCCCCAGCGAATGCCCGCGCCGCCCAGCCACTCCGGGATGAGGCTCAGTGTCGGGCGCCCGGCGTTCTGAATACTCGCGAGGTCGGTCCAGGTCCACTCCCACCAGCCATGCACCCGAATGCCGAGAAGGTCGAGGCCCTCAGACGACAGTGAGACCAGGATGATGAATACCAGGATCGCGAGCGAGATCATCGCGCCGCGGTGACGGAGGAACCGGCGCATAACGATGGCGCCCTGGCTCCGACCCTCGACCTCCTTCAGCTCGATGGCATTCTCTGCTCGATCGACCCGGCTCGCGGAGCCGTTCCCGGCCTGCCCCTCGGGAAGCTGCGTTCCGTCAGTGAGCGAGGTCTCGGCATCACCGGAACCGAGCGGCGGTTCAGACTCGGACGGGTTGTCGTCGATTGAGGATCCACCGCGTCCGGGTGGCGGAATTAGCGAGCTCATACTGCCACCCGAATTCGTGGGTCGAGAACCGAATACAGAAGGTCCGCAACGATGTTGAAAATGACGATGATCACGCCAGTCACGATGAAGTACCCCATCAATGCGTTTACGTCGGTCTGCTGGAGGGCGTTGTTGAACAGAACGCCCATGCCCGACCAGGCAAACACTGTTTCGGTGATGATCGCACCACCCACCAGTGCACCGATGTCGAACGCAATCACCGTGGTGAGCGGAATGAGCGCATTGCGGAAGGCGTGGCGCATGATCACGGTGCGCTCGTTGAGTCCCTTGGCGCGGGCCGTCCGGATGTAGTCCTGGTTGAGCACATCCAGCAGGTTGGCACGCGAGTACCGGCTGTAGCCCGCGAGCGAGATGAGCATGAGCGACAGGGTCGGCAACAACAGGTGGGTGAAGCTGTCGAGACCCTGGATCCAGAAGCTGTGCGTCACGTCCGATAGGTTCGGCGTTGCCGCCCCGACGGTCGCGATCGGACGGCCACTGACCACCTGTGTCGCATACAACTGCCAATCCTGCATGAACCGGTCGACCACGATGAGACCGCCGACGAGCAGCGCGGTGATTCCCCCTGTCCGAGCGGACAACCAACGGTCGGGTCCGGCAAACAGGTACCCGACGAGCACGCCGACACCGATAGCTACCACTCCCAACCCGAGAACAGACCACACGTTGAGGCTCCGCGAGATCGCGTCGAACCCGAAGTACGCGAGCGCGCCGATCGCGACGACGACGACCGCTGTGTACAGCGATTTGCGATTCTCGATGCCCGTGGTGAGAACCACGACGAGGAGGCCGAGCCCGAGACCGAGGACCAGGATTACGGGCAACCCAAGGCTCGGGTTATTCAGCCAGTGGGTTGCCGAGATGTAGAACAGCACACCGAAGGTGACAACCGCCGCGATAGCGAAGGTGAGCAATCGCTTCCTGGCGTCGCCGCCCAGTATCCCCTGCCAAATGAGCCCCGATAACAGGGGCAGGCCGATCAGCAACCACGTGGCGATCGTCGGGTCCTGTAAGAAGTTGTTGAACGCGATTCCCACGTACGCCTTCAGGATGACCGCCACGAAGAAGGACGGCAGCGAGAAGAACAGGAACGCCAGGAACGTGACGCTGTAGTCGTATCCGCTGTACTGGCGCAGCGCCGAGGTGATTCCGATCAGCACGCCGAAGATGATCGCGAGGATGAAGCTTGCCGTCAGCAGCTGGACCGTTACACCGACCGCTGACGAGAGCATTGACGTAACGGGCTGGCCCGTAACGGACGTGCCAAGGTCGAGATGTCCGCCGATGCCCTGGATGACTCCCCACAGCCAATAGAAGTATCGAACCGGTGCCGGGATATTCAGGTGCAGCTGCAGCGACCTCTGATGTAGTTCTGCCGCCTTATTGGGCGAGGTGCTTGTACGAAGCGCAGAGAGTGGGTCGCCCGAATTCGCAGCGAGCATGTAGACGAGAAATGATGCCGCAAGAAGAACAAGGACCGAGACGACGATCCTTCGAGTCAGAAAAGTCAGCATGTTTCGAGCTCCGTTGCTCGTCGAATGCGTGAAGTTGAGGGGTGGTTCATGCCGTTCTTTCTCCGGTGACCGAACGTAAATAACGAACTGCCGCCACTGGCGGCCGACTCACGAGCGTGCCGGGAACGAGTGATCGCTCCCGGCACGCCATGAGTTGCTTGTTACTTCTTGACGGTCCAGTTGAAGTAGTTCCAGAAGATGGCGGGCGACAACGGGTTGTCACTCACGTTCTGGATCTTGCTGGACCAGCCGTTCACATCCGGGAACTGGAAGATGGTCGCATCGGCTGCATCCTCCCACGCGTGCTTGTCAACGTCAGCAAGAAGCTTGCGCTGATCAGCGGCATCGAAGTCGCCCGAGAGCTTCGCGAAGTCAGCGTCGACGGTCTTGTTGCTGTAACCGTTGTAGTTGCTTCCACCTCCGGTGCCAAAGATCGCCTGGAAGGCCGTTACGCCGAGGCTCGTGCTCTGGAAGGCGAACAACACAGCGTCGTAGCTCTTGTTGCCAAGCAGCGAACCCCAGTCGTCGTTACCAGCGTCGATCACGTTGATGCCGGCCTGAGCCTCGGACGCCTGAATCAGCGCGAACTCCTGTGCGCGGCGCGTGTTGCTCTTGCCGTACATGAACTTCACATTGACGGTCGGGTTACCGGCCTTCGCCAGCAACGCCTTGGCGCCAGCAAGGTCAACCTTGGCGTAGTCCGCCGAGCCATTGGCCGCGGCAGAGGCGTCATAACCGTCCTGGCCCGGAAGGAAGACGTTGGAGTCGTCTAGCTTCAGGTTCGGCGCGATTGGGTGGACGAGCTTGTCGACGATGTCCTGGCGCGGAATCAACTTGAGGAACGCCTGGCGAACTTCGAGCGCCTTAGTTGCGTCACCGCCATAGGTGGCCGGGTCAAACGGGCCGCCATTGTTGAAGGTGAGGTCCACGTGCTCGTAGGTGGCGGACGGACTCGTTACCGTGGTCACACCCGAGAGCGCCTTCAGCGCAGCAGTGGTGTCGGCGTCCGCCTGACCATAGATGACGCTGACTTCGCCGTTCTGAAGAGCCTGTACCTGAGCGGTCGGATCGGCGATGACACGGAACGTGAACTTCGCGATCTTAGGCTTCGGGCCCCAGTTGTAGGTCGTGTTCGGAACGAGGCTGATCGACGCATTCTTCTCAATGCTGGCGATCTTGTACGGTCCGTCGGAGAGGATCAGCGACTTGTCCGAGGGCGTGGCCGTGAGGTCGAACGCGCTCGACCAGACCTTCGCGATCTTCTTGATCGATGCGCTGTTGTCCGACGTGAAGGCCTTGATCAGGTCTCCGCTTGCCGCTTTCGTCGTGGTTCCAGGGAACGCGAGCTTGTACACGACGTGAGCAGGCAACATCGTCGTGGAGAGCGCGAGCTGGTAGTCGACGTACGGGTCCTTGTAGACGACGGTGAGGCTCTGTCCGTCCTTGGAAATCGATACCTTCGAGCCATCAATGCCGAGACCAAATGCGGCCGCCGTGAAGTTCGCGCCCTTGGGGTCGTTGTACTTCGTCAGGCCACTCTCGTAGTTGAGGAGGAGGTCGGCGGCGGTCACAGGCTGTCCGTCAGACCACTTGACGCCCGAGTTGATCGTGTACTTGACGGTCTGCGGCGACTTCTTCACGAGAGTCTCAGTGCCAAACGCCTTGTTGAAGACGATCTTGGGGGTGTTGTCGTAGTAGTAGAACCACGAGTTGGTCATGTACGTGATGTTGCCGTTGTACGTTGTGTTGCCGTTCGCGGAGTTGCTGTTTACAGAACTCAGCCCCTGGTTCTGGGCGACCGTAATGGACGTGCCCTTAACAATCTCCGATGTATCACCCGACCCAGCCGAGCAACCGGACAGTGCGAGGGCGCCTGCGGCAACTACTGCTGCGACAACCCCGATGCGCTTGAGTTTCAATTTTCCTCCTGTGCAAGATGCGCCAATGGCAGGGCGATTCCTAGCGCTCTGCCACGCTTATTAGTGCCACCCTAGAACGGGTGGCAACCTTCGCCAAACTGTATGGGGAAACGTTACACATTGGTAACGCACACTCGTGATCTTTGCGCTTCTTGCAACAAATGATCAACGCGCTTGCCTGAAACGCAATAAACCGGCGTTGGGTATCTCAGGGGTGGTGCATACCCGCGCGAGCGGCGGCGTACGATGAAAACCGTGCAACGGCAGGAAGTCCGCTCAAATGGCTCGGAGCGGCGGCCATGAGCGACGCACTCCTGCAGGCGGATGGGCCGCTCTCCCGTGGTCGAATTCGCGGCGAGATCCTATTGGTTTTGGGGGTGTCGCTCGGGTCATCCGCCGTCCTCGCGATTCTCAATCTGATCGATCTGAGCACCCGCCCACAGTCGCTCGGCCACCAGTCGACGGCCATCAACACCTCCCTGAGCGATCGCCAGTACATCGACCTCTCGTACCAGCTGTACGACATCCTCATCCCTCTCGTCCCCGTCGTCCTGGTCTGCTACATCCTCTGGCAGGCCGCGCGGCCGCACCTCGCGCGGCTCGGCGTCGACTTCCTGCATCCGTGGCGGGATGTCGGCCTCGGCCTCGCGCTCGCCGTCGTCATTGGCGCAGGGGGCATCGGCGTCTACCTCGGCGGGCGGGCGCTCGGAATCACGGTCGACGTCTCCGCCGCCAGCCTCGGCCAGTACTGGTGGACGGTCCCGATCCTGCTCCTGTCGGCGCTCCGCTCGGCACTGCAGGAGGAGTTCATCGTCATCGGCTACCTCTATGCCCGGCTGCGCGACCTGGGCTGGGGCAAGTGGACGATCATCCTCTCGACCGCCGTGTTTCGCGGCAGCTATCACCTGTACCAGGGCTGGGGCAGCTTCGTCGGCAACTTCATCATGGGTGTGATCTTTGGCTGGATCTATAGCCGGTTCGGGCGACTACTGCCCTTCGTGATCGCGCACTTCGTCATCGATGCCGCCCTCTTCGTCGGCTACTCGTGGGCGAAGTCCGCATTCCCCGGCCTGCTCTAGCCGTTGTGCAGGAGTTACCCGCGCCAATTCACAAAGTTGATGGGGAACGAGGCCCAGGTTCTGCCTGATTCCTGCACAACGGTTGTGAGTAGGTGCTAGTCGACGAAGGCCTCGATTGGCGGGCAGGCACAGACGAGGTTGCGATCGCCGTAGGCCTGGTCGATGCGGCGAACCGGCGGCCAGTACTTTCCGCGGATCAGCGCCCTGACCGGATACACGGCCTCCTCGCGGGAGTATGGGTGATCCCACTCCCCCACGATGACGGCCTGGGCGGTGTGCGGCGCGTTGACGAGAGGATTGTCGTCGACGCTCCAGCGCCCCGCGGCGAGCGCATCGGCCTCGGCCTTGATCGCGACCATCGCGGCGATGAAGCGATCGATCTCCACGAGGTCCTCGCTCTCGGTCGGCTCGACCATGAATGTGCCTGCGACCGGGAACGACATGGTCGGCGCGTGGAAGCCGTAGTCGATGAGGCGCTTTGCGACGTCATCCACGGTGACTCCTGTCGCCGCAGTGAGCGGTCGAAGGTCGAGGATGCACTCGTGCGCAACGAGGCCGTTGTCGCCCGAGTAGAGAACCGGGTAGTGGTCGCGCAGCTTCGCGGCAACATAGTTCGCGGCGAGAACCGCGGCGCCCGTTGCCGCCTTGAGCCCCTCAGCTCCCATCATCCGGACGTAGGCCCAACTAATCGGCAGGATGCTTGGAGATCCGTACGGCGCAGCCGACACGATGTTGAAGTGCTCGGGCAGCGTCGCGCCACCCCTGTTGATCGTGTCGCGCTGGGCGAGCGGATGTCCCGGCAGGAACGGTGCGAGGTGCGCCTTGGCCGCCACCGGTCCGACCCCCGGACCGCCGCCGCCGTGCGGGATGCAGAACGTCTTGTGCAGGTTGAGGTGCGAGACGTCTCCCCCGAAGTCGCCGAACCGCGCGTAGCCGAGAAGCGCGTTGAGGTTCGCGCCGTCGACGTAGACCTGGCCTCCCGCCGCGTGGACCGCGTCGGTGATGTCCCGAACCTCGTGCTCGTACACGCCGTGCGTCGAGGGGTAGGTGATCATGAGTGCGGCGAGTTCGTCGGCGTGCTCCGCGATCTTCGCGCGGAGGTCGTCGAGGTCGACGTTGCCGAGCTCATTGGTCGCGACGACCACGACCTTCATCCCCGCGAGCACCGCGCTCGCAGCATTGGTTCCGTGGGCGGATGCCGGGATTAGGCAGGCGGTTCGGTGCAGGTCGCCGCGCGAGTGATGGTAGCCACGGATCGCGAGCAGGCCGGCCAGCTCGCCCTGGCTGCCCGCGTTGGGCTGAAGCGAGACCTCGTCGTACCCGGTGACCTCGGCGAGCCAGCCCTGTAGCTGCTCGATCAGGTCGAGGTAGCCGACTACGTCGGCCTCGGGAGCGAACGGGTGGATGCCGCCGAACTCGGGCCAGGTCACGGCCTCCATTTCGGTGGCCGCGTTCAACTTCATCGTGCACGAGCCGAGCGGGATCATGCCGCGGTCGAGAGCGTAGTCCTTGTCGGCCAGGTACTTCAGGTACCGCATCATGCCGGTCTCGGAGTGGTGGGTGTTGAAGACCGGGTGAGTCAGGTAGTCGGTCGTGCGCGCGAGGAACCCCGGTCCACGCAGCGGCTCTGCAAGGGTCTTCTCTTTCCAACCGAAGACAGTCGCGACGTCTAGGACCTCGGCCTCCGTCGTCGTCTCGTCGAAGCTGATGCTTATCGTGTCGGCGTCGACGAGATGAAGGTTGTAGTTGCGCTGGAGCGCGGCCGCAACGATGTCGGCTGCCATCCCCTTGGCCTTCACCGTCACGGTGTCGAAGAAGTCTTCACTTGCAAGCTCGAATCCCAGCGCATCGATTGTGGATGCGAAGCGAATCGCTTTCGCCCTGACGGACTGCGCGATCCGCTTCAGTCCTCCTGGCCCGTGGTACACGGCATACATCGACGCCATCACGGAGAGGAGCACCTGCGCGGTGCAGATGTTCGATGTCGCCTTCTCGCGTCGGATGTGCTGCTCGCGCACCTGCAGGCTGAGACGGTACGCGGGATGGCCGGCGGCATCCTGTGATACGCCAACCAGCCGTCCGGGGAGCTGGCGCTCGAGACCGTTTCGCACAGCCATGTAGCCGGCGTGCGGACCACCGAACCCCATTGGGACGCCGAAGCGCTGCGTGATGCCGACGGCGACATCCGCGCCGAATTCACCCGGGGACTTGAGCAGAGTAAGGGCGAGGAGGTCGGCGGCGACAACAGCGATGCCGCCCTGCTCCTTCACCGCGGCGAGCACGGCGGACGGGTCCCAGACACGGCCCGAGGCTCCGGGGTACTGGACCATGACGCCGAATGCGTCCGGGAGGCTGGTCTCCGAAGCCTCGACCCGCGAGAGTTCCCGCAGCTCGATGCCAACGGCCGCCGCGCGGTTCGCGAGCAGCGCCTTGGTTTGGGGAAACGCGTCGGCGTCGACCAGGAAGACCTTCGACACCGACTTGGATGCGCGACGCGCGAGCAGCATGGCCTCAACGACCGCGGTTCCCTCATCCAGCATCGACGCGTTGGCGATGTCGAGACCGGTCAGATCCTCGACCATGGTTTGAAAGTTGATAAGCGCCTCGAGTCGCCCCTGGCTGATCTCCGGCTGGTACGGCGTGTAGGCCGTGTACCAGCTGGGGTTCTCGAGCACGTTGCGCTTGATGACCGCGGGCGTGATCGTGTCGTAGTACCCGAGCCCGATCATCGACCGGCGCACGGTGTTCTTGTTCGCGAACAGTCGCAGCTCGGCGAGCGCCTCCCGCTCGGTAGCCGCCTCCGGGATGGAGGAGTTTTCCAGCGGATTTACATGGATCGACTTGGGGACCGCGGCGAGAACGAGGTCATCGACACTGTCGTACCCGACGGCAGATAGCATCTCGAGCTGCGCGACCGAATCCGTTCCGATGTGCCGATCCTGGAACCTGTCTGTGCTGTGAATAGTAGGCACTACTCGCCCACCAGCGCGCTGTACTCGGCGTAGCTGAGCAGTTCGGGCAGCTCGGTGAACGTGACCCGGATCAGCCAGCCCGCGCCGAACGGGTCGCTGTTGACGAGTTCCGGAGTCGCGACGACGGCGTCGTTGATCTCGGTCACGGTTCCGTTGACGGGAGCGAACAGCTCACCGACCGACTTGGTGGACTCGATCTCGCCGACGACGCGACCCTCGGCGACGGTCGAACCGACGGTGGGCAGGTCGACGAAGACGACATCACCGAGCTTGTCGGCGGCGTACGACGTGATGCCGACGGTCGCGATGTCGCCGACCACGTCGATCCACTCGTGTTCCTTGGTGTACCTGCGCTCGGTCGGCTCGCTCATGAGGTGATCTCTCTCTTGTAGAAGGGCAGCGGAACAACGGATGCCGGAATGCGGCTCCCGCGGACGTCGATAAACAGTTGGCTACCCTCGGTCGCCGAGGCGGGGTCCACGTACGCCATTGCGATCGGGTAGCCGAGCGTCGGCGACAGGGCACCGGAGGTGACGACGCCGACGGGCTCGGTCCCTGAGCTTGTCGAAGGGCCGTCGAACACCCCGTACTCGGCGCGACCGGCGCGCTTGCCCTCGGCGACCAGACCCACGAGCACGCGGGCACCGGCCGGCGTACCCGCCTCGACCGCCTCGCGGCCGACGAAGTCGCCCTCCTTCTTCAGGTTGACGACCCGACCGAGACCCGCTTGCGCCGGGAACGTATCGAGCCCGAGCTCGTGACCGTACAGCGGCATGCCCGCCTCGAGCCGCAGAGTGTCGCGGCTCGCGAGACCGGCGGGGACAAGGCCTGAGCCTTCGCCCGTCTCCATGATGGCGTCCCAAAGAAGGGGAGCGGCATCCGGAGCAACGTACAGTTCGAAGCCGTCCTCCCCCGTGTAGCCCGTGCGCGCGACGAGCAGCTCGTGCTGCTCGCGCTCCCCCGGTACCGGCTTGAACGTGCCGGGCGTCGACCAGTAGTACTTGAGCTCGCTAAGGCCGTCCACCTGGACGCCGACAACCTGGCTCAGGATCTCGTACGCCTTCGGTCCCTGCACCGCGATGAGAGCGATGTCGTCGCTCTCGTCGAAGACCTGGCAGTCGAAGAGCGAGCAACGCTCGAGCAGCTGTTCGGCCACGACCGCGCGATTGGATGCGTTTGCCACAATGAGAAACCGGTCATCGCCGGTGCGATAGGCGACGAGGTCATCCACGATTCCGCCGTCGCGACCCAGCAGCAGGCTGTACTTCGCCTGCCCCACCGCGACCGCCGAGATCTTGCCGGCGAGGGCGTAATCGAGGGCATCCGCCGCCTCGGGCCCGAGGATGACAATCTCCGCCATGTGCGAGAGGTCGAAGAGTCCGGCCTCGGTGCGCACGGCGTGGTGCTCGGCGAGGTCGGAGCTGTAGCGCACCGGCATCTGCCAGCCAGCGAAGTCGGTAAAGCTCGCGCCCGCCGCTACATGCTGGGCATGCAACGGCGAAAACCGTTCGGCGGAAGCCGAGGGTGAACTGTCGGTCACGGAGTTCTCCAGTGTTTGAAGGGCTGGACGAGAACTCCCCCTCTGTCATTGGCCTGAGAGTTTCGCCGGATCCGAAGAGAAGATCCAACTTTCACCGTCGGCTCGTTTTGCTGCGAATCCGCGGTTTCGATACGCGGCCGCCAAAGGCGGTCGCTACTCAACCTCGATTTTGCGCAGCAAAATCGATTTTCAGAGTGGCCAGTTCGATGCGGTACAGATACCTGAGAGATTGGCGGGGAGGCTTGCTCCTTCGGTGCTACTCACCGGCCCTTGTCACAGGGACTGCTGTAGCTCTCCCGCATCGCGTGCGCGGCCCGATGTTCGATTGTGTCGACAGCCTAGCAATTCGGTGTTTCCCGCGCGTGACGAAGTGCGGGGTGCTCGGAGTAG
>JAUZFP010000153.1 GCA_030838475.1 Actinomycetota bacterium | reverse complement strand
CTCGGCCGACGAGAGGAGGGTGAGCGGGTAGTCGCTCGTGACCACTCCATCCGTCGGCCGGATGATCGTGAGCGGCTCGCCCTGCGCCTTGAGCCCCAGCAGCACCGACTCGTAGCTAACGATGCCGTCGACCGCTGTCGGGTCCGATTGGTATTTGGTCGCGAGGAATCCGGAGGACCCGGCGGTCAACTTCTGGCCGGAGAAGAAGCTTTTGAGCTGCGGCTCGACGCTGGTGATGTTGTCCGCGGTGAGGGCGGACCCCGTGCCGGAGAGCGCGGTGGAGACCGACACCAGGGCGCTGAAGCCGGAGTTGGATGCCGCCGGGTTGGTCATCCCGTAGGTGAACTTGCCGGCCGAGGCCGCTGCCGCCAGCTCGCCCCACGTTGGCGCCTTGCTGTCCCAGCCCAGGCTGTGCGCGATCGTCGGGTTCAGGCCGAACACGACCGGCGAACTCATGACCTTCACGCTGGTGCTGATCGCCGAACTGGCTCCGGGGAGCAGCGACAGGTACCGGTTGTTCGGGAACCAGGTTGCGTCGTACTTGCCCTTAGTGGAACCTGCGGCCACCTGCTCGGTCCCGTCGATGGTTCCGATGTAGCTCAGTTCGACATCCACGCCGATCGCGCTTTCGGCAGTCTTCAGGATGGGGAGCATGTCCGCCACCTCGCTGCCGGCGAGCACCCGAAGCACGGTGGGGCCGTCCTTGGTGGTCGTCGAACCGTTCGTACCCGTGGACGACGAATCAACGCATCCGGTGAGTACGAGCGCGGCGGCGGCCAGGATGGCGCCGGCGGCGAGGAGGCGGCGCACGTCAGGCCTTCACTGCCGGCGTGTCGTCGCCGGTCGAGTCTGTCGTCTTTGCCCGCTCGAGGTACTTCTGGGCCTCGTCGATGTGCTGCTGCAGGGCGTTCACTGTCTGGCCCATGGTCTCGACCGCCTGTGCCTTGTAGGTGTCGAGGGCGTCCATGGTGTCGTAGATGTTCTGGAACGCGGTCGTCAGCGAGTCGAGGCTGATGGTCGCGGAGCTGGACTGCTCCGAGATGGCGGCCGACTGCGTCTTGAGCATCTGCGATGTCGCGACGATGAGGTTCGAGGTCGTCGTGTTGAGGGCCGTGATCTGGTCGAGCACGAGCTTCTGGTTCGCGAGCGCCTGAGCCACGATGACCGCTGTTCGCAGCGCGGAGACAGTCGTCGTCGTCGCACGTTCGACGCCCTTGATCAGTTCGACGTTGTTCTTGCGAACCACGTCCAGGGCGAGGTAGCCCTGCGCGCTCACGGCGAGCTGCGTGAGCAGGTCCTGGTGCTTCTGGCGGATCGTGAACAGGAGGTCGGAGGTGAGCGCGTCGGCCTTTGCGGCATCCGTCTCGCGTACCGTCGCGATCTGGGCAACCAGCTGCGCGTCGAGCGCACCGGTCAGCACCGAGTACTCCTGCAGCTTCTGCATGGTGTCCCAGAGGCTGGCCTTCTCGCCCTCGATGGCCGCGTTGTCCTTCATCAGGCCGTCCTCGCCATCCTGCAGCGAGGTGATGATCTTGTTCAGCTGGGTCTGCGCGGACTGGTACTTGGCGAAGTAGCTGCGGATCTGGTCGCGGAAGGGCAGCAGGTTGAGGAGCGCGTGGCCGATGCCGCCCTCGGCGCGGCTCGGATCGAGGTCCTCGATCTGGAGTCGAAGCTTGACGAGGGTGTCGGCGACCTGGCGCTGCGCATCACCGTCGTTGCCCGCGCCCTTGGCGGCAGCGAGCGCGGCGACCGGTCGCTGCAGCATCCGGTTGCTCACGGCCGCGGCGCTGCGGATGTCGTCCTGGCCCATGGCCGCGACGTCGTTCACCTTCGCGATGAACTCTGGCGAGTGCGGGTCCTTGCCAACGACATCGGCCAAGAACGCCTTCGCCTTGTCCGCGAGCTCGACAGACCGAGCTGCGTCGACGGGCATCATGGACGTTGCCTGGGCTGGCCCGATGTCGGGCACCGCTGCTGGCGGGGTGAGCACGAGGTCGGACTGCACGGCCGGTGCCGCAACTACTGCGGTGCCGGGCGTCGACGGTGCCGGTGTGGACAGGTCGAGCGATGAATCAGACATGGTGCTCCTTTGTCGGTGGTGGGTCAGTGTTTATGGGGAGGGTGCGGTCGGCGTCGGTGCCGGCACGGTTTCGGATGGCTGTGGTGCGTCGTACCTGTTGCTGATCGCCTCGATCATGGATTCGAGCGATTCGTAGCTGGGTGGGTCGATGACATCGACGGGCAGCGCCGGAACCGCGAGCTTGTGCGCCTTCAGCTGCGCCGTGAACACCGACGGGTCCGCGGGGCGGAATCCGTAGAGCGCGGCAAGCTTCGCGAGCTTCGGGTCGTTCACCAGCAGCTGTCCGACCTGCGCGCCCGCGGGTGTGAGGCCGACGAGCGTGTGCTTCGAGAAGACATCCGGGTCCGGGTACATGAGCACCATGTCGCTTGTGATGGCGTTCGCCCCGGTGGCGCTCATCTCCTGGCCGAGGTACTGCGCCTCGTAGATCATCACCATGGGCTTCGAGCCGATGCCCTGGGATAGGTAGTCGTCGAACGGCTCCTCAGAGGAGGACGCGGAGAAACCCTGCTCGAGGAAGAGTGCGCTGACCGGGTCGATGACGGCCGACTGGTCCGCCTGCGAGCTCACGACGTTGTTCTGGTTGGCCACGTACGACGCGATCGAGAGGTACATCGCCGCGGAGTTCGACTGGCGGATGTCGGTGCTCGAGATCAGCACGGACCGCGAGCTTGGATAGACGGATGCCGCCCCCGGCAGGTCCTTCCAGCGCGAACCCGCCGCGACCGCCTTCAGGTAGGCGGCGACATCCAGGTGCCAAATTCCGTCGGCGGTCTGGTTGGCGATGCCGGCGTTCTTGAGTAGCTCGACGATCGGCTTGAAGGTGCCGATCGCCATGGGTGAATAGAAGGGCGCGAAGTTGGTGGACTTGCCCACCTTCTGCTCGATCTTCTCGGCGGCCGGTGCGGACGACGGGAAGACGAAGTCGAGAGGCTTGAGATCCACGGTGGTCGCGATCTGCCGCGATCCCGCGGTGGTGACCTGAACGTTGAGTCCGTGGTCGGCGAAGATCTTCTGAACCTGTGGGTCGGCGAAGAACGGCGCCTTCTCCGAGCCGATCACGCCGGTGACGACCGTGAGGCCCTTCGCATCCTTGACCGGGCCGTTGTTTCCGGCACCGGCGCGGCCGATGATCACCGCGATGACGATGCCCGCGACGAGCGCGATTGCCAGCACGATACCGATGGTGCGTTTCGCCGTGGAATTCATGATCGGCGCAAGACTATTGGGCTTCAGTTACCCGCGAAACGAGTAATTGATGCTCAACACCGTTTGTTCACCGGCGGTTCAAAATCCGTTCATTTGCAGGGATCGGGGCGGATTTGCTGCCCAAATCGCACCTAGCGGGGGTCGCGACCGGTGATCGCGAGCAGGCGCCACTGCAGCGGCGCATCCGGATCGAGGGAAACCGGGTCCTCGTAGAGCCCGGTCGCCGCGAGGGTGTCGCGCTGGGGCTCGAAAATCGTCCAGGTCGCCTCGACCAGCTCGGTGTCGAGCTCCTCCTCGGAGTGGGTGGCGCGGGCCATGTCCCAGGCGTGGATGGTGACGTCCGCGGTCTGCTCCTTGAGGTAGTCGATCATCTGGACCGTGTCGTAGGAGAGCTGCACGGTCATGTCGAACGGGGCGCTCTCCCAGGCGACCGTCGCGACCCGGGACCAGCGCTGCCACTCGCCCAGCAGGTCATCGTCGTCGATGGCGTCGATGTCGTCGCCGACCTCCTCGATCGACTTGCCGGCGAGCAACAGCGGAACCCACTGCTGCTCCCGGATGACGTGCCGCGCGAGGTCGCTGACGTCCCACTCGGTGTCGGGTGTCTCGGCATGCCAGTCGGTCACCGCGAGCAGGCGGCGGCCGAACTCCTCGTGTGCGCGGATCTGCAGGTCGAGCCAGTCGTAAGCCATGTACCAACGATAGAGAATCCACCCCCTCTCTCGTTGAACACCGCTGCACTTTGTTGACCGCGCGGGCCCTGTAACCCCGGCGCGGTCAACAAAGTGCAGCGGTTCTCAGGAAAAAACAGAGCGGGCGATCGAGGTGACCTGGATGCGGAAGCCCTTCGGAATGAAGACGGTCAGGACGGGCGGCGCCCAGTAGCACGGGAGCTCGACGGTCGCGCTGCGGCCATCCGCGCTGACCGCCCGCTCGACGTGAAGGTCGGTGAAGTGGTCCGCGGGATTGTCGGCCAGATAGTCGGACACGGCGGATGCGACCTCCGGCGAGGTCAGGATGGGGCGTGTCCCATGCGGTGTTGGCGTGGTGGGATCGGCGAGAGTGAACGCCTCCGCGCCGACGAGTGACGCGCCATCGGCCAGCGTGAAGAGTCGCTTCCGCTCGAGGTAGAGGGAGGTCGCGGCAACAACCAGCAGGATGAGCGCCAAACACAGCGCCGAGTAGAAGATCGTGAGGAGCAGCGTGGAGCCGTCCTCGTCGCGAAGCCGCCTCATCCTGCACCCCAGAATCGCGACACCTGCTCGGTCGAGGTCGCGCGCATCGGGATCGACAGCGGCGTCTTGAGCGCGAGGACGTTCGGCACGAGCGGCAGCGGGACGGACGCCGTCACGGTGACCGTGACGAATCCCCGTCGAGTCAGGCAGGCCGCCGGATTCGGATGACACGAGATCTTCACGGTCGATGCCACCGCCCCGAGACCGAAGTCGTCGAGTGCGAAATCGACGGCGGTTTGTGCCCGCGCCTGCGCGCTGCCCGCATCCGCAGCTTGGACGAACACGCGAGCCGCCTGCCGAGACGCGCCCTCGACCGACAGCGCCCCACCTTGGATCGCCGCCATCGCCAGCACCAGATAGACGAGCGGGATGAGCAGCAGAAAGCCCGCGGTCACGAATTCGAGCGCCGCAGATCCTTCGTCACGGGAGAGTTTCGATGGCCGCATGGCCGTGCACCTCCAGCCCGTTCGGAAATCCAACCAGTCCGATGAGCGGAAGCGGAGCTTTCACCGTGACGATGTCGGCGGGATACCCGTCGTAGCTGCCGTGCGCGACCGTGATGTCGCGCGCGTAACCGGGCCCGAGGGCGGTGGTGATGAGGTCTCGTGTCCGCCCGACCGCGTCACCGACAGAGTTGTCGGCGAGCGCACCGTACCGCGCGCCCTCGGATGCGGCATCCAGCACCGTGTTTCGAATCAGCAGCACTAGGCCAAGCTGGATGACCGACAGCGTCAGCACGGTGAGCAGCACACCAACCAGGACGAACTCGACGACCGCCGATCCGCGATCGTCACCCAGGCCGAAGCCGCGCCGCGCCTTAGAACCCGGTGACTCGGGCAATGGCCTGCTGGAACACGTTGGCTAGTGCTGGTCCAGCCAGCCCCCAGATGACGATGACCAGGCCCGCCGTCATGAGCGTGATCAGGACCCAGCCAGGTACATCGCCTCGCTCGTCGCTCCACCCGTTTCGTAGCGTTCTCATTACTGCTCCCTTCATCCGAATCCCAGTTGCAGCACGAACAGCCCGGGAAAGATCGCGATTGCGATCGTGACGGGCAGGATGAGGAACACCAATGGAATCAGCATCGCGACCTCCTTCTTGCCCGAGATCTCCAGCAGCTCGCGCTTCGCGTTTTCGCGCGCATCCTGTGCCTGCGCCCGCAGAACCTCGGCCAGCGGGGTGCCGCGCTCGAGCGCCCCGGTGATCTGTTCGACGGCTCTCGTGAGCGGCGGCATCCTCAGCTGGCTCGAGAGCCGCTCCAGCGAGTCGGCGAGCGGCAGCCCCGTGCTGACGTCTCTCGAGACGGTCGACAGTTCGGCGGCGAGTTCGCCGCGGGATATCCGCCCGATACGGCGAAGTGCATCGAGGATGCTCTCCCCCGCCGACAGACTCAGAGTCAGGAACTCGAGCACGGTCGGCAGCTCCTTCGTCATCCGCTGGACCCGCGCGCGGGCGGCGCGCTGCAGCAGGTAGTCGCGGGCGAGAAACCCACCGACGGCCGCCACGAGAACCAGCGCGATCGGCGCGGCAACCGGGACGGACTGGATGCTGCCAAACGCGAGCGAGGCAACCACCGCAATCGCCGCGGCCGCCGCCGCCCAGATCAACTGTCGAGAGCGAAACTCTTCGACGGCCATCGGGATACCGGCCTGGCGCAGTCGTATCGCGACCAGTTCGTTGCCGCCGACCAGCGACGTCACCGCCCGTCTAACTCGCGCGGTCACTGGTTCGAGCATCGCGCCGAAGACGGGCAACGGGTCCGCGGTCTCGCGGTCGCGGAGGTCGCGGGCGTCGGATGAGACATCCAGAACGTACGGCGCGACTCGAGTCGCCAGGCTGGGCCGGCTCAGGCGCGGGGCAAGGCTCACCAGCAGCCACAGGCCGAGACCGAGTCCGAGCCCGCAGAGGATGGCGAGCGGCGCGAGACCGGTCATCCGAACCACCGTCGCTCCTCGGGCAGCCGCCCGATTCCGATCATGAGGCGGTACGCCACAACGGACAGCCCGAGCCCGACGATGATGACCGCGATCCCAGCGGGCGAGTTGTATGCCTGGGCGGCCTCGGGTCGGGTCGAGAGCAGGAGCAGGACAACCCACGGCGCGGCCACGCCGAGCCGAGCGGCGTTGACGATCCACGACTGTCGAGCCTCGATCTCGGACCGGATCGCGGCCTCCTGGCGAAGGTAGGCGGCGAGGTTGCGCAGCACTGTCGTCAGCTCGTTGCCGCCGACCTCGCGAGACATCCTGAGCGTCTCGATGATGCGGTCGGCGACCGGATCGGCGAGGCGATCCTTCAGGCGGTCAAGGCTGTCCGCGAATCCGCCGGTCATCCGGTAGTCGCGCTCGAATTCGGCGAAAGCCGCACGAGTGATGGGCGGGCCGGAGTGCGCCAAGGTCACGACGCTGTCCGGCAGCGCGAGACCGGACCGCACCGCAGACACGAGATGATCGACGACATCGGGCCAGACGACGCGAGTCGCTCGGCGCTGGACTCGAGCGCGCCACACCACAACCGCGGCAGGCAGGCAGAGCACAAGGATTCCGGCGGCACCGGCGACCGCGACGACGGGGACGAGCGCGAAGACCAGTGCGGCGGCCGCGACGCCGAGAAGGATGGACACCACGGCGACGGTCCCGAGGCCGACTCGACCCATCCCGGCCTGCACCAGTAGCTCGTGTGCCCGCGTGGCAGCGGAGGTTCGCGGAGACTCCGAATCGGTGCCCGGCCAGAGGATCGGAGACGCGGCGAGCAGTAGCCCGATGCCGAGCAGGAGTCCCCACGCGATGCTCACGTCCGCACCTCGGCGAGTACCGTCGCCGGGTCCAACCCTGCACGACGAAACTTCGACGTCTTGGATGGATAGCCACCGGTGGGCTCGAGGCCGCCACGCTGGAGTGAAAAGATGGCACTCGCCTCGATGGTGGAGCCGGTCACCTGGCCGCTCGGCGCGATGATCTCCGCGACCCGACGCTGACCGGAGCGTTCGAGCTCGCAGTGCACGACGATGTCGATCGAGCCCGCGACAGTGGGCACAACGAAGTCGGAGTCGATGTTCCGGCCGGCGAGTAGCGGCAGGGTGCATAGCTTCGAGAGGGCATCCCGCGCGCTGTTCGCGTGGATCGAGCACATCCCGGGCAGGCCGCTGTTCAGCGCAATGAGGAGGTCGAGGGCCTCGGCCTCGCGGACCTCCCCGACGACGATGCGATCGGGGCGCATCCGGAGCGCCTCTTTGATCAGGCGACGAAGCCCGACCTCGCCCGTACCTTCAAGGCTGGGCTGCCGACACTGCATCGAGACGGTGTCCCGCGCCGATAGGTCGAGCTCGAAGGTCTCCTCGACCGTCACGATCCGTTCGACCGCGCGAGTTGAGGAGAGGAGGGCGCCGAGCATGGTGGTCTTGCCGCTCTGGGTCGCGCCGGAGACGAGGATGTTCTGACCGCTGAGTACGCACATCCGGAGGAACTCGGACGATTGTTGGGTAAGCGAGCCTAGCTCGACGAGCTGTTGAAGGGTACGAATCCGCTTGGTGAATTTTCGGATGTTCACGGCCCAGTGCCGGGCGGTGATGTCAGGGATGACCACATGGAGCCGTGATCCGTCGGGCAGCGAGGAATCAACAAAAGGTGAACTCAGCTGTAATCCATATAATTGACATATGGACAAAGTGAAGCCGCTCCGAGCAGCGATTTACGCTCGAATCAGCCGAGATCGCGAGGGTGCGGGCCTCGGCGTGGAGCGTCAAGAGGCCGATTGTCGAGCACTCGCGAAGCGCCTCGGCTGGGAAGTTGTGGAGCTGTTCGTTGACAACGACATCAGCGCCTACTCGGGCAAACCACGCCCCCAATACCGGGCCATGCTCGAAGCAATCGCGGCTGGCCAGATCGAGGGCGTCCTCGCTTGGCACACCGACCGCCTGCACCGTCGAGCGACCGAACTGGAGCAGTTCGTGGTGATCGCGGAGGCGCACCATCTACAGGTTCAGACCGTCACAGCGGGCAACGTTGACCTGTCCTCCCCCAGCGGTCGAATGGTCGCCCGAATGCTCGGCGCAGCCGCTCAGCACGAGGTAGACCACGCCCGCGAGCGCATGCAGCGCGCCAAAGATCAGATGCTGATCGACGGCAAGGTCCGAGGCGGCGCGAGGCCGTTCGGCTATGAGCCGGGAGGCATGATCATTCGCGAGAGCGAGGCCATTCACATTCGCGAGGCGACAGCGGCAGTCCTAGCCGGTCGCTCTCTAGCGGGCATCGCCCGCAGCCTCAATGAGCGCGGGATCCTGTCCTCTCGAGGAGCCCAGTGGAACTTCGGCACGGTCCGAGACATGCTCCTTCGTCCCCGCAATGCCGCCCTGTCCGCTCGTGGGCTGCCGGGACGCAAGACGATGCACAGCGCACTCACCAGCGAGCGTTTCGAGGTCGAAATCGTCGGCCCCGCGCTCTGGCCAGCGGTCGTCCCTGAAGATGAGTGGAGAGCGCTCGTGTCGACCCTCCTCGACGGCAGCAGGCGCACCCAGAACGGTAACGACGCCAGATGGTTGGGCAGCGGCCTCTACATCTGCGGTGTCTGCGGCGGTCGGCTTCGGCCGGCGCCCTACGGCGGCACCGGGAACGGCGGTCGCGCTCGAACGCACCTCTATAGGTGTGTGGAGTCGGCACACCTGACGGTCAACTGCGCACCCACCGACGCCTATGTGTTGGAGGTCGTCGCGGAGCGCGTTCGCGACCCTCGGATCATCGCTCAGATGCACCGCAAAGACCCCGAGCTGGAAGTGGCCAAGCGCCAGCGCGCGAAGCTCTCAGCCGACCTCGCACGCTTCGAGCTCGACTACATCAACGGCGACATTGACGCTGCCCTTCGTAACCGGGCGAGGCTCAAGACCGAGACAGAGATGAACGCGGTCGATGAGGTCATCACGCGGGCGCTCCGCTTCTCCAAGTCTGCCGAGGTTATCCGCGCCAGCGATCCCGGCCAAGCATTTTTGGACGCCGACATTGACGTTCAGCGCTCGGTGTTGGCCTCCGTGCTTCGGGTCACGGTCATCACTGCGAAAGAGGCGGGCCAGCCCATCGGCGGCAAGTGGTCGCCCCAGAGATTGATCCTTAGCGATCCGGATGCGGCAGAGGTAGACGCCGCCTGAGCACGCGCTCTCCTAGACCCCCGGCATGGGCCGGGTTGATAAAGGAGATCAGCATGGAATCCAACTTGTACAACCCCGACGCACCTCAGATTGCAGTCGAGGCGGTCCGAGAGTTCATCGACGCAGCCTCGTGGCGCGTTGCGAAAACGGACCCCTCGCCTGTCCCACACTCTTACTTGATGCGGCACATGGCGCGCGAGCAAGGGTTGTCGTCAGGCTTCTTCATGTTGGTTCGGTTCATCAACGTCTACGGCTTCGAGCGGTGCTGGCGTCGTCGGATTTTCAAGTCGGTCGATATTGACGGTTTCTCGTACTGGCTGCAGGACTTGCCCACCGCGCATGAGTTCGCGACCGACATTGTGAACAGGAAGCAAACCGAGTTCGGCGGCTGGAACAAGAACCAGCCACATTTGCCGAGTTGGAGTTAGACCCAGCTCCCCTGATTGCGCAGGTCGGCCTCGATGAGGTCGGCCTGCTTTTTCATGTCCACTCCAACGAGTTTGCCCGTGCGCCAGTAGCGGACGTTGCTGGCGAAGTCACGTACCCACGTCAGAAACGGCTTCTTAGCTTCGAGCAATTCGTCGTTCGAAGCGGTGACAGGCAGAGCCTCGACCGCCAGCGCCGCATCTTTCGCTTTAGAGAGACAGCGCTGCCGCTCAGCCTCAAACCACAACGCAAACTCTGGAGTCTTCTTATCAACCAACTCCGAGAGGATCACCATTCGATGTATGAGCTCCGAGATCATTTTGGTTTCCTCGGGCTTCGAGAAGTCGATGAGCACCAACCGACTGGCGATCTCCAACAACGAGTCGTAAGCGGCCGCCACCCTTATCCCTTGTCTCGTGCGAGCATCGGAGATCCGCTGAGCGAATAACAGGATGACGCCGACGACGATGCCCGCTGTAACCGCGCTGATGAGGCCCGCGAGCACGTCGGGCCCGAAGGTCAGCCATGCGTCCGGCGGCGATGTGTTCACAACTGGCAAAACACTGGCTGGGATCACGAGGTGGGGCCCGATCGTTTAGGTCGCTTCACGACTCGCTCGATCGTGTCGCTGACGCCAAGTTTCTTGGCGGCATTCGCGAGCTGGGTCTTATGCATTGGTTTGAGCAAGATCGAGTCTGCGGCGATCTGAGCGATGAGCAGCATGTGCGCCTGCGTGGCCAGCCAAGAGAGGTCGCCTTCGAAGTCGGGTTCAGCCCTGAGGGCAAACCGGTTCGGCTGGCCCGGTGTCGTCTCTCGCTGCGAGACGTACATTTCCGTTATCCCGTTGCCGGGATGGCAGTAGGACGAGGCCGCGCGGTAGGCGACATAGAGGGCCGCGCCACCGACGATCTGGTCCGAGCGGGTCTTCAGTTCTGCGCCTGCTTGGTTCTCTGAGCCATCGAGTTGTTCGATGAGCCTCAGCGTTTCCTTCATCGCTGGCTCAACGTCCACATCGCTGTTATCGCGAATGCCATCCAAGAGCTTCTTGCGCTGCTTGGCCCCATCAATCAGAAGTGCGGGCGTCTCGTCCTTCGCCACCGACAACCACGCAGCCGTAACAGCGCATTCGAGTGAGGCGCGAATCATGGGAAGCGCAGCGAGCGGTAGGCCAACCTCGTACAGCTTCAAAACGGCCTGCGAGTAGAGAACGGTCTGGCTAGCGCAGGCGTAGATCGACGGTAGGTGAGCTGGGTGGTCTGAACCCGCGACCTTCCAGCTCTTGTCGATGTACAAGTTCCACACGTCGATCAGCTTCTGGATGTATCGAACGAGCTCACCGCGATCGTGAGTCCATTCGGCTTTCGGCTTGGTGGCGCTCATGGGTTCTCCAATGCGTTCGGGTGGCCCGAACTCTACCCGCGATCTACGCCACGAGGGCTCACGAAGCACCCTTTCGAGCGGTCCCGAAATTTGCCCATCGGGCGGTTGGACCAGGCGACGGGTGATCGCCTGTCAGATCGCGGCTCAGGGCTTCGACAGGCGTAGAATTGACATTGGTCGAAGGCAAGCACGACCGACTAACCAGCTTCCCGTGCGAAGGGCTGAATGCCCGAAGGGACAATGCCGCTGAGCGGCGAGCACGAACGTTATGGCTCCCTCAGAACCGGCCTCAGTTGTCGGGTTCCTCAGGGAGCCATTTTCAATGTCCAACACAATTCCGCCGAGCCGCAAGCTTTCGATCTTCCTCGCGGCTCAGCATGTCCACGTCAACGAACGAACCGTCGAAAGATGGTTAGGCGCTGGCCTCATCGTCGGCTACGTCGACGGCAAAAATGTTCTGGTCGACCTCGATGAAATCGAGGCGGGCTTCAGGCTCTACCCGCAGCACATGAGGGATGGTCGCAGGCCGAAATTCGGCCCGAACGTTCGTCTCGTGCCGCTCTCGAAGGTCGAGCAGTGACCCCGCAGGAGGCGGCTCAATCGCTGCCGCCGTTATCGCCTCAGCAGATCGCCCGCGTGGCCGGTCTCTTGTCGATCAGCGAGTCCACGAAGGAGCGGGCAGCATGAACACACCCACGCCGGAGCGTGTTACGGCGATTTTGCAGGAGATGGACGAGGCATATCAACGGCTGGTCGAAGAACTCGATGCCGACGAGCCTCGCCAGCTCGCGGATGAACTGAAGCGCGCCCGTCGCCGGGTGCGCGAGCTGGAGAAGTTACAGAGGGAGCGGGCGAAATGAGCGCCGAGCTAGAGGAAGCTGACGGCCCGACCGGTCGTGAGCTTCTCTTCGAATCCGTCGAGGGGTGGCGCTACGCCCTCGCGAGGATCCAGCAGCCGCTGAGGCGGGACGCTATCGCCGATGGTTGGATCGCCGGCCTGAGGGACGGCGGCTGGCGGGCAGGCCACGGCAAGCGCTGGAACGGCAAATGGATGGGCGACCTGCCGTTCGTGATCTCACTTCCATGCCCGTTTGGGCATCCAGATGAGGACGACTCCGACTTCGCATCGGTGCAGCTGGTCGTACGCGAGGACGGCTGGCCCTACTTCAACCCGGAGCTGAAGGGCCAGTGCACCTACTGCACAGCGTCGATGCTCGAGAACTGGTTGATGGATTGCGCGAGATGTGAGCGTGGCGAGCGCAGCGAGCGGCACACCCCTGGTCATCCGAAGGGCTCCGGTCACTGGCGAAGATCGGCTGATGACGGATACCAGATAATCGGTGACGTGAGCCCGCTCTCGTTCGTGGTCTGGCAGTTCGATCAGCTACACGAACTCGCCAAGGCGCGGCACTGGGTCCAGCACACGGCCGAGGCGAGCGCTGAGTATAGGGAACGCTCGAAGGCTTCGGATCCAGAGCAGATGATTGCGTTCCACATCGAGCGCGCTCGTCGCATGCTGGCTGAGCCTGCTCTCAAGGCCTTACCTGCCGGGAACGTCAAGGTGGAGTGGTCTCAGGCCGCCTCGGTGAATTTCCTCGACGAGCTCAAGGATGCTGACGGCAATCTGATCGTGCCGGAATCATCGAGCGCAGCGGCAGCATGGGAGACAGTCAAGGCGCTCAGCAATCGACCGTCTAAGCATTCAATCGAGGATGCCCAGAAGGAGCGCAAGGCCCGTCCCACCGCCGGATGACTCCCCTCCCCGCATCCTCCCCAGACCCCTTGTTACGTAGTAACAAGGTCTGGGGAGGCGTGGGGTGGGGAGGCACCGGATAGGGCGGCCCTTGTTGGACTAGAGCCGGGGGGCGAGTGAGTAGGCGCCGGTGGCGAGAGCTTCGGCGGTGCGCTGACGGCCAAGCTCGCGGACGCGGAGCTGGTCGGGCGTGAGGTCGCCCTGCAGGGTGCGGATGCCCGCGACGGCCTCGACAACGCGATTCTGCGAGCTGAAACTCTGGGTGCGCGCGGTGAAGTCCTGAGTCCGTGCGCTGAGGTCTTGCTGGGTCATTTCGATTTCTCCTTCATAGGTGGTCACCTATACTCAATTTAGTCGGTAGTACAGGTGTTTTTTCCTCTAGCTGGACTGCCGATTTATTTGGCCCAGATTTTCGGGTTCACAGGTTCACCGCTGCTGGTGTTGAAGGGCCGAGCGTTCAAGTCAGATTGGACGCATAATGGCCGCCGAAACTCTAGCCGACGCGAAGTCGCGAGCCGCTCTCGCGTGGGAATCAGCAGAGCGCAGTCTGGATCCTGACGCGGTCGTACTCGAACGACTTGATCCACCGCCGAAGGGAACGCCGGTCGGCTTTGCGGCGTGGTCTGTGGGCCGGTCACCTAGAAGCATCGTCGTGTTGCCCATGATCGATAAGGCTGCTCCGTGGGAGGCGAAGGAGCGCTACGTCGCCAGAATCGTCAGTCTCGCGACCGGTCATTGCTGGCTGTGCGACGCTGACGCGAGCCTGAGCAGCGATCCCGAACGTACCCCCGGCGCGTGGAGGGCAGCGCCCGTCACAATCGCGATCGATCACCGTGAAGGCTGCGGGGCCGTGTTCGATGAGAGCGACCGGGCGCTGTTCCCGGTCTACTCCGGAGGGAGCGACCGATGAGCCAGCGACAGTCCATGCCGGTTAGCCACCTCGACGCCGAAATCGCCTCGATCAAGCCCGTCGCCCGCCATGCCTTCACCAAGGCCGATCCGGTGGCTAAGAAGCCGCCCGTCATCAAGGTCATCCAAGCTCCCCCTCGCTCGCCAACGGCCGCGCATGCCGTCTCCTCGGGCGAGGGGGACTCAGCCTCCCAGCAGCGACTCGTGCCCGCTGCGCCGGGAGAGAGCCGGGGCGGGGGAGCTCCCACTTCCGCCCCTGTCCCGGCTTCCCCTCGACCCCAGCTGACGATCCCGCCGAATGCGGTTACTTGGAGGCCCGTTCCTGCTGGCGGCTGGGTCCTCACACCTCGCGAGACGCGAGTCGTTGAGAGATTGATCCAAGATGCGGCAGAGAGAGTGAAGGCAGAGCAATGAGCAGCCCCCTGGTCCGAAGGTTGGAGCCCGGCGAGCGCCCGTGCAGGGACTGCGGCGTCGGCGTTCCCGACATGCAAGGCCCCAACGAGGTCATGCAGTCACGCGCCCGGCAGGAGCTCTGGAAGGACGGCTCCGTAGCGATTCGCGACCGTGACGCGGAGATCGAAGCCACCCGGTGCTTGCGATGCTTCGTCCGCCGTCAGAGGGCCGAGCAGATGATCGAGTCCCACCCTCGCGTGCGGAAATGGCTTGGCTCCAGGGTGTACGTGGTCGCCCTCGCAAACGCGGCGTTGTGCGTGTTCGACGCGCTCGAAATGCCGTTCACGAGGGCCGAGCAAATGGCCGAGACCGACCGCGGGTTCCGGCAGATGTTGGAGTTCCTTCCGGCCTCGGGAAGCCGCGGTTGCTGGGCCTCAAGGTTCGTGCCGCTCCAACTCTTGGACGCCGACCCGACCACTTGTGGTGTCACTCGCTGGAGCCACGTCACCGAGCGCCAGAAGCAGGCAATGAGGGATGCGTTCGGACTGCTGTTGGGTGCGGTCATGGATGGAGAAGAAGCGTTCCCCGCACCAAGTGACGGCGAACCCGCGTGCTTGTTCTGCGGTGTCCCCGAAGTCAGGATGCTGAGAAGTCAGGCACTCGCACAGGGCGCATGGACCGGACCGTTCGATGTCCAAACCCGAACGCTGGGCGGCAGCTTCCGACCCGAGGCGACCCACGGATTCTTGTGCCCGAGCTGCGCCGGATCGGTCGAGAAAGCGGGTGGCGCTATCGGAGCGTACGCGCTTGAGACGGCCTTGACGGACTTCGTCGGCGTCGCGATGAACCCGGCCCTTGAGGCCCAGATCGTCGGCCTGCCGGCGTGGTGTGCGCTACCACTTGGAACCCAGCCCAACTCGAAGCCGTGGCAGCACGTACCCGACCTAGAATCGGTCGGGGACCTTCTGCGCTCCGTCTAGCGTGAGAAATTTTGAAATTTGCTGGTCGGAAATATGTCAATTTGTTGGATTAGACAAATCGACTCGCCGGCCGGATGACTGCAGCATCCGCTCGACCAGATCACGAACCTCGGTGTCGGTCAGTTCAAGGTCGGTCAGCTCGGATACGCCGTCGCGCGCGATGAACACCTTCTCGGGTGCGTTGATCCAAATCTCCTCGACGCCCGGATCATCGAAATAGGGCTGGAGCAGGCCAAACCCGGTGAGCGTCGCCAGCACCTGGCTGGCCGCGTGCGTCTCGTCGGGCAGCAACGGCAGCGAACCACCGAGCGCCCGCTCGCTGTAGCGCTGGACCTCGTCGCGGATGTAGCGCTCGGCAACACCCTCGTCGCCTAGATCGGCGCCATCCCGCCGAACACGCTCGCGAACCCGGTCGGTGATGATCGCGACGGCCTGGGACATGCGCACCAGTGTGTCCACCGCAGCGGGCCAGCGTCAGGAGTTTTCCACAGCTTCCCGGGCTACCAGATCCCGGGAAGCAGCCGTTTGGTTCGCGCCCGATAGTCGACGTACGGCCGACCCAGCACTGCCACGAGTTGCTCCTCCTCGACCCCGATGCGCCGAATGATCACAACAAGCGGCACGACAATGAGGATCGCCAGCGAGAGCCAGTTGCCGAGAGCGATTCCGAAGCCGATGGCGAGCACGAGAAGGCCGGTGTATGAGGGGTGCCGCACCCAGCGATACGGTCCGCGATCGACGACCGCCTGGTCGGAGTCGACCTCGACGGTGAGCCGAAACGAACGGCCGAGCACGATGATCGACCACAGCCGGATGGCCAACCCGAGCCACGCGATGATCTCACCGGTGACGAGGTGCCAGCTGCCCATCGCCCATTCCGGTTGATCTCGCAGACGCTCGGACACCAGGACGGCGCCGCCATAAGCGACGAGGAATCCGACCGTGACGACGATGCGGGTACCGCGATCGGCGGCCGCGCTCCCCTTGCGACGAACGACGTCGCGGATGCTCAAAAAGACTTCGAGCACAGCCCAGGCCACGATGGGCGGCAGGAGCAAGAGCCAGTTCATGACCTCAAGTATGCGATCCCCCGAGGTCACGCGGCAGTTTGTTGACTGCGCAGGGGTTACGGGGACCGCGTGCTCAACAAAGTGCAGCGTTGTTGTGCG
Source organism: Actinomycetota bacterium (assembly GCA_030838475.1). Lineage (GTDB taxonomy): Bacteria > Actinomycetota > Actinomycetes > Actinomycetales > Microbacteriaceae > Galbitalea. The sequence goes on along the minus strand of JAUZFP010000153.1, from coordinate 1,405 downwards.
ATAGTAGTTGATCTGATACAGTACTGGACATGACACCGAAGAACAGCGACCCGTCGCCACAGGGGTCACCCCCCGGGGTGCCTCAGTCGGAGGCGTTCGCCTCGGACCTGCTGCGCGGACACACCGACACGATCGTGCTCGGCACGCTCCGTGACACGGAGCGCTACGGGTTCGAGATCTACAAGACGATTCGGGATGCGACCGGCGGCGACTACGAAATCAAGGAAGCGACGCTGTACGCCACCTTCCGCCGCCTCGTCAAAGACGGACTCGTCGACGCCTACTGGGGCGACGAGACGCAGGGCGGCCGCCGCAAGTACTACCGGATCACCGACGCCGGCCGCGCCGTCTACACGCGCAACGTCGCCGACTGGAACGCCACCCAGCGCATCATCAACACGCTTCTCAACACAGCGCCTTCTCACACCAAGGGGACCAACTAATGCCCACGACAGACAACATCCACCGTTACCTGGATGAGGCCTTCGCCGACATCCCGCGCACGCCGGAGACCGCCGACCTGAAGGAAGAGATCCGCGGCAACCTGCAGGCGCGGGTCACCGAGCTCGAGGCGACCGGCACCAAGCCCGAGGCCGCAGCGGCGAAGGCGATCAGGGAGCTGGGCGACATCCACGAGCTCGTCGACTCCATCGGCGATGCCGAGTCGGCCGGCGGCCCCGGTGCCACGGCGGCGAAGCTCATCGCCCTCAATCGGGTCAAGCTGAGCCCCTCCTACGTCGTTCGTACCGTCCTGCTATCAGTGCTTCTCGCGGGCGGAGTCACGATCGTGACCGTGGGGTCGATTCTCGGCGGGCTGGGCATCGCAGAGGCGTGGCTGGTCTACGCACTTCCGGTGGAAGCCGTCCTGTCGGGCGCGTTTCTCGGGCTGATTGTCGGCGACGCCTTAGATCACGAGACGTCGCAGCACTACCCGATGCAGCCCCGACGCGCCTCCGGCTTTGGGTTGGCGAGCTTCGCCGCGCTCACTGGCCTCGGCTTCATCGGAACCTGGTTCGCCAATCCGATGCTGTGGATTCTCCTCGCCGGCTGTGTGCTCGCCGTCGCCGCCCTCATCGCCTTCATCGCGCTGGGCGTGACCCAGACGAACCGCCTGAAGCCGTGGGCGAAGGAACTGAATCGCACCTACGCGATCGAGGACCGCTTCACCCAGGACCCGGCATCCGCCGCTCGATTCGGCCTCTACACGGTGGTGATCTGGGTGCTCGCGTTCGCCGGATTTGTGGTGCTCAGCATCACGGTCGGCTTCGCTTGGTCCTGGCTCGCGCTCCTCGGCGGACTGGTCGTGTTCTTCCTTGTGCTCGCGAGGATGCTGTTCCCGGCCGACTCGCACAAGCAATAACAAACACGCACCGCCAACTAAGCGGTGGCTCGGATGCGCGAACAT
>JAUZFP010000155.1 GCA_030838475.1 Actinomycetota bacterium | reverse complement strand
GCACGTACAGCACAGGCATAGTCCAGTTCTTTGGGCGCCAAGCTACAACGCAGAAGGAGGGGTACAGCCAGATAGTCTACTTTCATCCCCCTTTGGCCGCTGTGAGCAACAAGGAGCATCAATGTCGTCTCTCTCCATCGCGTATGGACGCCCGACCCTCGCGGACCGCATCTTCTCTCGTGGTCTCGTCACGGACATCATCCTGATCGCGGCTGGGACCGCTCTGACGTCGATCCTCGCCCAGATTGCGATCCCGCTCTGGCCGGTTCCGATCACCGGCCAGACCTTCTCGGTGCTGTTCGTCGGGGCGACGCTCGGCGTGACGCGTGCGGCGCTGTCGATGGTGCTCTACCTGGCGATCGGTTTGCTCGGACTTCCCATCTTCGCCCCCGAGGCCGACGGCAGCCACGTCACCGGACTTCCCGCCCTGCTCGGCCCGACCGGCGGCTACCTCATCGGTTTCATCCTCGCAGCGGCGTTCGTCGGCTGGCTCGCCCAGCGCGAGTGGGACCGTAAGTGGCTGCGTACGCTTCTCGCGTTCCTCGGCGGAACGGTGCTCATCTACGCGGTTGGACTGCCGTGGCTGTTCGTGGCGCTGAGCAACCTGCACGTGCCGAACCCGCTTCAGGCGACGCTGGCCGGCGGCCTCTACCCGTTCCTCATCGGCGACGCGATCAAGGCGATCCTCGCCGCGGTCATCCTGCCGCTGGTGTGGCGCCTCACCGGCCCGAAAAAGAAGGCCGCGGCGGAGTAGTTAACCTCGAATCGTGAGGACGCGAAAGCTGGATGAGATCGCTCGTCATTGGTGGCGTCCCAACGACTGGGACTACTTTGCGGAGCGCGTAGCGCAGACCGTGGAGCATCGGCGTGACCTCATGCCTCGCCTCCTCCGCGCTCTAGTTCGAACCGCGCCCGCCGAAGGCCCCCGTCAGATTGGGCCCTCGATCATCGAAGATCTCGAGATAAACGCCGAGATCGAACATCGAACGTCACGCACGTTGGATCTCATTCTCGCTGCGAGGCTTCCTCCAGGCGACCTCTTCGAAATTCTTCGTGGCGTGTACGTCGAATATCTGGAAAAAATGGATGTATCCCATCGACTAGTGGGGATCTTGTCGACCGACGACATAGCCTGGCTCCTGGACGACGGAAACCCGACCAGATTCAGTTCGACGTTTGCCGACCGCTAGTCGCGCCTTGGGTCAGGTCACTCAGTCGTTCGGGTTGATCAGGCAGAACGGATGCCCGGCCGGGTCCAGGTAGACCCGGAACGTCTCCGTGCCGCTGCCGGTGAGGGTGGCGCCGAGCTCGAGTACGGCCTTCTCGCCTATGTCGAGATCGTCGACCCTCACGTCGATATGCATTTGCTGCGGCACGATCTGCCCCGGCCACTCGGGCGCGGTGTAATTCTCGACGCGCTGGAAGGCGACGATCGGCTTCGCCGAATTGGGTCCGACTAGTTCGGCCCAACCGGGGCCGTCCGAGAACTTACGCATCCCGAGTACCTCGCCGTAGAAGTCGGCAAGGAGATCGGGGTTGGGGCAGTCGATTACGAGGACGTCGAAGGTTCCAATCATGCTTCCACCGTACGGCGACCTTCCGACGTCGCAGAAGGGGTTGGAGGATGATTGTGAGATGCGTGGTCGCCCATCCGTAGTGAGCGGACAATGACGACGCAAATTGCAGCGAGGGATGCTCCTGCCCGCATTGTCGGTCTGGATGGGATCCGCGGGCTGGCCGCACTGTACGTCGTGCTCTACCACATCTTTCTTCGGGCCTGGCCGGGTGGCGCGGCCGCGCATGCGCCCCTCTGGGCGGCCTGGCTGGACAACGGGCGGGCCGCGGTGATCGTCTTCATCGCAGTATCCGGCTTCTCGCTCGCAATTAGCCCGGCGCGGTCGGGATGGCGTTTCGCCTCGATCCGGGAGTATGCACGGAGACGAGCGTGGCGGATCCTGCCGCCCTATTGGGCGGCGCTCGGGTTCAGCCTGCTCATGGTCTGGTTTGTGCTCGCTCAGCCCGGATGGGCGGTCCCGGACGGCAAATCCGTCGTCGTCTACGGCCTTCTGGTGCAAGACGCCGTTGAAACGGGCAGTCCCAACCGCGCGTTCTGGTCGATCGCTATCGAAGCGCAGCTGTACATCCTGCTGCCCGTACTTCTGCTGATCGTGCGCCAATTCAGCGCCATCGCAATGGCGGCGCTGGTGGCCGCAATCGTGGCGACGATCGGATTGCTCGCGCCGCACTTCTCATGGGCGAATGACGCCTTGGTGAAGTTCACCCCGGACCTCGCGGTGCTGTTCGCGGTCGGCGTTCTGGCGGCGGGCATCGTCTCGGCGAGCGAACGTGTCCGCTCACAACCCTGGGGCTGGTTTGCACTGGCGGCGGTCGTCCCCGTGATCGTGTTGATTTCGATCAAGGGTGAGGCATGGTCGAACGCCAACCTGTTTTGGGTGGATCTCGCGTCGGCCCCCGCGATCGGCTGCATACTCGCAGCCATCGCCACCTCGAGACCCCGGATCGTGGTTCGCATCCTCAACACCCGACCGCTCCGCAGCCTCGGATCGTTCTCGTACAGCCTCTACCTGACCCATCTCCCGATCGTGATCGCCGTCGCGTACGGCCTGGTGCTCCCCGGAGTCCCCACCGGTACTCCGACCTTCCTCGTGCTGGTCGCGATTCTCGTGCCCACGACGATCGTGTTCGCGCGCCTGTTCGCTGCTGTCTTCGAACTGCCGTTTCAGCGGCACCGAAGCTGGAACAGCCTCGTTCGAGCCATCACGCGGAGGCCACAGCAGCTCATGGCTCCGACAGACGAGCTACGCCCGGTTAAGACTCCGGGTCGTACATGAACTCGCGAACCTCTTGGGCGCAACGACACGCGACCGCGGTCTTCTCGGCCCATTCGATCGCCTCAGCACGCGAGCCCAGTTCGAGAATCATGGACCCGCCCGTGAGGATCCGCGTTTCCGGATAGGTGTCGTCCGTGACCGAGCCATCGACCTGCACACGGAAGGGTGGGACATCTTCTGCGATGCCGCCCCCGAACACGTAGACCCCAGCGTCTTTGGCTTCCTGGAGGACTGCGTGCGCGTCGCGGCCCGCGGCTTCGAACTCCTCCGGGGAAAGATTCATGGCGCTTCCGGGAAACGAGATCAAATATTTAGTCATGCGGCTACTCCCTCGTTAGGCGCTACACGTGGATCAGCTCGAGCACGTGGTACGTCACGTACACCGGCCAGATGAGGGCCTGCAGAAGCCCGAGGATGACGCCCCAGAAACTCCCATCAGAGTGGCCGACGAAGTAGATCGCGGCCCCGACGTACGCCATCAGGAACACGAAGCCCCACGGCCAGGCCTTGTTAACGACTCGAACGCGCTCAGCCACGATATGCCTCCAGAAGTGAATCGACCAGATCGATCCACGCTAGCGCCGTCAACATGCCGGAGCCAAGAGTGCGTTGAGGTTCGCAGGTCACGCGCAGGCTTAAATGGCCACACCTGACACAAAGGTCAGCGCGGCGGCGTTACATGCTGAAGCCGAGGGCCCTCATCATGTCGCGACCGTCGTCGGTGATCTTCTCGGGGCCCCACGGCGGCATCCACACCCAGTTGATGCGGAACTGGTCGACAATTCCGTCGAGCGCCTGAGCGGTCTGCTCCTCGAGAACGTCGGTGAGCGGGCATCCGGCCGAGGTCAGCGTCATGCTGATGATGAGCGCATCGTTTTCGTCGTCCCAGGACAGGTCGTAGATGAGGCCAAGGTCGACGATGTTGACGCCGAGCTCGGGGTCCATGACGTCCTTCAGCGCCTCTTCGACAGCGTCGAAGAGCGTGGGAGCAAGTGCCGTAACCATGTTCTCTAGCCTACGCTCGCGTCGCTCAAATAGCGGTCGTAGCCCTCGTTTTCGAGGCGATCGGCCAACTCGGGCCCACCCTCCTCGGCGACACGGCCATCCACGAAGACGTGAACGAAGTCGGGGCGGATGTAGCGCAGGATGCGCGTGTAGTGCGTGATCAGCAGCACACCGAGGCCGGTCGTTTCGTGGGCACGGTTGACCCCCTCCGAGACGATCTTCAGCGCGTCGACGTCGAGACCGGAGTCGGTCTCATCGAGGATGGCGAACTTCGGCTTCAGCAGTTCGAGCTGCAGGATCTCGTGACGCTTCTTCTCGCCACCCGAGAAACCCTCGTTCACGTTGCGGTCCGAGAAGGCCTTGTCGATGCGTAGTGCGCCCATCGACTCCTTGACCTCCTTCAGCCACGGCCGCAGGGGCGGCGCCTCACCGTCGATCGCGGTCTTGGCCGTGCGCAGGAAGTTGGAGACGGTCACACCGGGAATCTCGACCGGGTACTGCATCGCAAGGAAGAGACCGGCCCGAGCACGGGCATCCACCGTCATCTTGAGCACGTTCTCGCCGTCGAGCGTGATCGAACCGCCGGTGACGTGATACTTCGGATGACCGGCAATCGTGTACGCAAGTGTCGACTTGCCCGACCCATTCGGACCCATGATCGCGTGGATCGAGCCCTGCTCGACCGAAAGGTCGACGCCCTTGAGGATCTCCTTCGTGCCGCCCTCGATATCGACGGAGACCTGGAGGTTCTTGATGACCAGTGTTGACATGATTCGATTCCTTTGAAGAAGCGCAGACCTAAACTGCGATGGTTTCGTACGGATCCACGAAGACGTCGCCATCGACGATCGTCACGCGGTAAACGGGGACCGGCTCGTACGCCGGAAGCGAAGTGGGCTTGCCGGTGATGAGCGAGAACTTGGAGCCGTGCGCCCAGCACTCCAGGGTCTCCCCCTCGACGAAGCCCTCCGAAAGCGAGATGTCGCCGTGCGTGCAGGTGTCGCCGATGGCGTGCACCGTTCCCGACGAGTCCTTCACGATCGCGATCGAGAAGTCGTCGACGTCGACGCGCAAAGCCTCGTCCTGGCCGAGTTCGTCAAGCGCGCAAATGCGGATGGCGGTCATACGGAGACTCCTAGCAGTTCGGCCTCGATGGCCAGCTTCAAGCGGTCCTGCAGTTCCCCTGCATCGACCTTCTGAACGATCTCGCTCAGAAAGCCGAGCACGACGAGACGACGCGCCTCGCGCTCGGTGATGCCGCGGGCCTGCAGGTAGAACAGTTGCTCGTCATCGAAACGACCGGTCGCGCTCGCGTGGCCCGCTCCGAGGATGTCCCCGGTCTCGATCTCGAGGTTCGGTACGGAGTCCGCCCGCGTGCCCTCGCTCAGCACAAGGTTGCGGTTCTGCTCGTAGGTGTCTGTGCCGGCGGCCTTTGCGCCGATTAGTACGTCACCGACCCAGACCGTGCGGGCACCCTCGCCGTTCAGGGCGCCCTTGTAGTTGACGCGGCTCTTGGTGTGTTCGGCGACGTGCTCGACGTAGACGCGCTGCTCGATGTGCTGGCCTGCATCCGCGAAATACAGGCCGAATAGCTCGGCGTCTGCTCCGGGAGCGACAAGGTGCGTCGATGGGTTCAGACGGATGACCTTGCCGCCGAGAGACACAACGATGTGGCGGAAGCGTGCGTCCCGGCCGACCGTGGCGAAATGGCTCGCGAGGTGGATCGCATCCTCGTCCCACTCCTGCACACTCACCAGTGTGAGCTGGGCGCCGTCGCCGACGATGATCTCGACGTTCTCGCTCAGCAGCGCGGGGCCGTTGTTCTGGAGCACAACCGTGGAGATCGAGTTCGGCTTCGCCTCGATGATCGTGTGCGCACCGCGTGCGGCCGAGCCGAGGCCGGACCGCGAGACCGTGACATCCACGTGCGTCTCGCTGGAAATTGTGACGGCAAGGGCCTTTTCGAAGGAACTCCAGGCATTGGCCGACGCCTTCTCCTCCGGGAGACCGGTCGAGCCGATGCGCGCATCCGTGCGGTCGACCCAGGCGACGTCGACGCCATCACCCTCGGTCGCCGAGTACTCGTAAATCGACCCGTCGAGCGTGTCATTGATGAGCGGCGCGACCAGCTTCAGGGGCGTGAGCTTCCACTCCGCCTCAAACCCCAGTACCTCGGGGAACGCCGAAGGATCGGTCGACTTGAAACGGTCTGAACGTGTCTGAACGGGTACAACGCTGGGCGCTGTGGCATCCCATCCCCCGTCGCTGTGAGCTTTGTTCCCGTGTAGAACCACGGACTCTGCGGCTGGAGCTGAAGTCATATCTAGCCGACGCTGCCTTCCATGCTCATCTCGATGAGCTTGTTGAGCTCGAGCGCGTACTCCATGGGCAGCTCGCGAGCGATGGGCTCGATGAATCCGCGGACGATCATGGCCATGGCCTCGTCCTCGGGCATACCTCGTGACATCAGGTAGAACAGCTGCTCCTCGCTGACGCGGGAGACCGTTGCCTCGTGGCCGAGCTGCACGTCATCGACGCGGATGTCGATCGCCGGATACGTGTCGGAGCGTGAGATCGTGTCGACCAGCAACGCGTCGCAGCGCACCGTGTTGGCGGAGTGGTGCGCCTTCGCATCCATGCGGACCTCGCCGCGGTAGCCGGCGCGTCCGCCACCTCGGGCGATCGACTTCGAGACGATGGATGACGTCGTGTACGGCGCCATGTGGATCATCTTGGCGCCCGCATCCTGGTGCTGCCCGGGGCCCGCGAAGGCGACGGAAAGGGTCTCGCCCTTGGCGTGCTCCCCCATCAGGTAGATCGACGGGTACTTCATGGTCACCTTGGAGCCGATGTTGCCGTCGATCCACTCCATGGTCGCGCCCTCTTCGGCGATCGCACGCTTGGTGACCAGGTTGTACACGTTGTTCGACCAGTTTTGGATGGTCGTGTACCGGACGCGCGCGTTCTTCTTCACGATGATCTCGACGACCGCGGAGTGCAGCGAGTCGCTCGAGTAGACGGGAGCGGTGCAGCCCTCGATGTAGTGAACGTACGAACCCTCGTCGGCGATGATCAGGGTGCGCTCGAACTGGCCCATGTTCTCCGTGTTGATGCGGAAGTAGGCCTGCAGCGGAATCTCGACGTGCACACCCTTCGGCACGTACACGAACGAGCCGCCCGACCACACGGCCGTGTTCAGGGCAGCAAACTTGTTATCGCCGGCCGGGATGACCTTGCCGAAGTACTCGTCGAAGAACTCGGGGTGCTCCCGCAGCGCGGTGTCGGTGTCCATGAAAATGACACCCTTTGCCTCGAGCTCCGCGTTGATCGAGTGGAACACCACCTCGGACTCGTATTGCGCGGCGACACCGGAGACCAGACGCTTTCGCTCGGCCTCAGGGATGCCCAGCTTCTCGTAGGTGTTGCGGATGTCCTCGGGCAGGTCTTCCCAGGTCTGAGCCTGCTTCTCCGTGGAGCGAACGAAGTACTTGATGTTCTCGAAGTCGATACCGGAGAGGTCTGCGCCCCACGTCGGCATGGGCTTCTTGCGGAACATGGACAGACCCTTGAGCCGGTTCTTGAGCATCCACTCGGGTTCGTCTTTGAGGGCCGAGATGTCGGAGACGACCTCCTCGTTGATTCCTCGACGCGCGTTCGTTCCTGCAGCGTCGGAATCGGACCATCCGAACTCGTACTGGCCGAGATTCGACAGCTCAGGACGATCGATGAGTACGTCAGACATGAATTTCCTTCTTCCTGCCACCAACAACCGGCAGGTCGTGGGCGACATTCCCGCGCACGACGGAACTGAAGTGTGTGAGAGGGCTCTCGTTGCGGCCGCTATCTGGACTGCTCGCCCAGCCTAAACTGGGACAGATCCCGCCAATGTGGCCAGAAATGCTCATTCCCAGAGACCTTCGTCGTCGTTGACTCCCTGGCGTGGGCGGTGTTCATAGAACCCCTCGATTCTACAGGGGATGCCGGGAAATTGTAACGAAAGGCGCCACGCGTGACGCAGACCCCCACCCGACCGACCAGTCTGCCCCGCCGCGTGTGGAACTGGCTCCCCCTCACGGTCACGCGTCCCGTGCTCGTTCTCGCGTGGCTGTCGCTGGCCCTGCAGATCGTGCTCGTCGGCACGGGCGGTGCGGTGCGGCTGACCGCATCCGGCCTCGGCTGTCCGACCTGGCCGCAGTGCGAAGCGGGTTCATTCGTCACGACTCCAGAGCTCGGCATTCACGGGGTCATCGAATTCAGTAACCGGATGCTGACGATCGTTTTGTCGATCGTCGTCGTTCTCGTCTTCCTGATCGTGCTCAGGATGCGCAAGCCGCGCCCCGACCTGTTCGCGCTCACCCTGATCCAGGGTCTGTCGATCCCGTTCCAGGCCGTTCTCGGCGGAATTACCGTGCTGACCGGTCTTAACCCCTACGTGGTCGGGTCGCACTTCCTCGTGTCGGTGCTGCTCGTCATCCTGACGACGATCCTCGTCTACCGCGCGTACAACGGCAGGGCGGGCAAGGGATTCCAGACCCCGAGCTGGTACGTGGCGGGCACGATTGTCACGGCGGTGTTCGTTGGCCTGACGGTCATCTTCGGCGTTCTTACGACCGGCGCCGGGCCGCACGCCGGAGATAACTCGAACGCGAAGGCGCTTGCGCCGCGCAACGGCCTCAACCCGGTGTCGTTGCAGGACATCCACAGCATCCCGGCCTACATCACGTTCGGCCTCACGGTCCTGCTCGTGGCCGTCGCGCTGTTCTCGCGCCGGGGCGCGTGCTGGCGTTGCGTTCGGGTTTACTCGATCGGGCTGCTCGGCGTCGAGATCGCCCAGATCATTGTCGGGCTCGTCCAGGCAAAGCTGGGCCTGCCGATCGCCCTCGTGAACATCCACCTGGTGCTCGCGGTCATACTCGTGGCGGCCATCTCCGCTCTCCTGCTCTCGCAGAGACGAACCCGCCCCGTGGAATCGCCTCTGGGCTAACGAGAGCATGGCCCGAACATGGGATATCAATCGGGAACTTTCACCCCATATCCGCTGTTGAATGAGGTGAGGGCCGCAGCCAGCGGCACAACACAAGGAGCTTTATCCAATGACTACCGTCTACAGCAAGACCCCGACCGCGATCGCAAGCCTCACCCCCGAGGAGTACGCGGTCACCCAGGAGAGCGCTACAGAGCCGGCTTTCACAGGCAAGTACGTCGATAACCACGAGGACGGCATCTACGTCGACATCGTGTCCGGCGAGCCCCTGTTCTCTTCGACCGACAAGTTCGACAGCGGCTCGGGATGGCCAAGCTTCACCAAGCCGATCGATCCGGCGAACGTGATCAAGCACGACGACAACAGCTACGGCATGCGCCGCACCGAGGTTCGTTCGATGAACGGTGACAGCCACCTTGGCCACCTGTTCGACGACGGCCCGGTTCAGGATGGCGGCATGCGCTACTGCATCAACTCGGCGGCACTCCGGTTCATCCCCGTCGATGAACTTGAGGCCCAGGGCTACGGGGACTACCGCAGCCTGTTCACCACGAAGGAGGTCTAATCATGGCCACGACCGAAACCGCAATCCTCGCCGGTGGATGTTTCTGGGGCGCGCAGCAGCTGCTGCGCCGCCGCCCGGGAGTCATCTCGACGCGCACGGGCTATTCGGGTGGAGACACCCCGAACGCCACCTACCGCAACCATGGTGACCACGCCGAGGCCGTCGAGATTGTCTTCGACCCCTCGCAGATCTCCTACCGTGACCTGCTGGAGTTCTTCTTCCAGATCCACGACCCGTCGACGAAAAACCGCCAGGGCAACGACGTCGGTCGCAGCTACCGCTCGGCCATCTTCTACACAAACGATGAGCAGAAGCGCGTCGCGCTGGAGACCATCGCCGACGTGGACGCGTCCGGCCTCTGGCCGGGAAAGGTCGTTACCGAGGTCGAGCCCGCTGGCGCGTTCTGGGAGGCCGAGGAGGAGCACCAGGACTACCTGGAGAAGGATCCTCACGGCTACACCTGCCACTACGTGCGACCAGGCTGGAAGCTCCCGCACCGCGAGGAGCAGCTCGCTAACTAGCTAGCGGCTCACTCGGATGGCGGGAGAAACCGCACCGGGCGGCGGGAGTTACCCTTCGATGGGCGGAGTTCTAACTCCGCCCATCGAACTGTTTCTCCCTCCGCGTAGGAAGGGCGTGGGCGGACCTAGAACTGAAAGACGTGCAGCGCCGGCACCAGCGGGTCGACGCCCACCGCAACGAACAGCAGCGTGAGATACGTGATCGAGCTGTGAAAGACGCGCATGGGCTTCACCTCGCCGTGACGGATCGCCCGACCGTAGAGCCGGTGCGACTCGTAGATGAACCAGGCACCGGCGACGACAGCCACCGCCGTGTAGATCAGTCCCATGTTCGCGATCGGGATGAGCAGCAGCGAACACACGATTGTCGCCCAGGCGTAGAGCACCACCTGCAGACCGACCTGGCTGCGGCCGCGGACGACCGCAAGCATCGGTACCGATACGGCCTGGTATTCAGAGCGATAGCGCATCGAGAGCGGCCAGTAGTGCGGTGGCGTCCACAGGAAGACGATTCCGAACAGGATGACCGGCGCCCAACTCAGCGAACCGGTGACCCCGGCCCAGCCGATCAGCACGGGCATGCAGCCCGCCGCACCGCCCCAGACGATGTTCTGCGCCGTCCGGCGCTTCAGCAGCAGCGTGTAGACGAGCACGTAGTAGAGCACGGCAACGACCGACAGCGCTGCGGCGACCCAGTTCACCAGGAACCCGAGCCAGAGAACGGATGCGACGCCCGTGACCCACGCGAAGACGAGCGCCTCGCGGTCGCTCAGCTCCCCCGTGACCAGCGGTCGCTTCTTGGTGCGATCCATGACCCGGTCGATGTCGCGGTCGATGTAGCAATTGAACGCGTTGGCCGATCCGGCGCTCAACGCGCCGCCGATCAGCGTTCCGAGAACCAGCCACAGATTGGGAATCGACGAGTTCGGTGTCAGTGAGTGCTGGGCAAGAATCATGACTGGCGCGGTCGTCACCAGCAGCAGCTCGATCACCCGCGGTTTGGTGAGGGCGACGAAGGCTTTTGTCTTGCGAACGACGCCAATGCGCGGCCGAGTCGCCTCGGGGCTGAGCGCTACGTTCATGACTCCTCTAACTGGTCGTGCCTGCGTCCCGATTCTAAGTGATACCGCTTGCGTGCTTCCCGCAAGCCCCCGCCGGCACCGGCGCGGGTGAGGCTCATTCTCTATACTTGTAGGTGCTTGCCAATCGTGGCCATCCACATTCCCCCGCCCCGTTGGCGGGGCTGTGGTGCCCGTCCTTAGACATAGTTCTTTGGGGCAATAGTGCCGATGATGTCACTGCCGCTTAAAACGGAGCAGCTACCACCACACGGTGGCGCCGGTACCGTGCCAACGAGCACAGGGCCGGGACACCAAAGTACAAGAAGGGTCATCGCTTCAATGTCAGAAATCCAGTGGGATCCGATTGACGCAAAGGCCGTCGATACGGTGCGCGTTCTTGCAGCTGATGCGGTCGAGAAGGTGGGCAACGGTCATCCGGGCACCGCCATGAGCCTGGCTCCCGCCGCCTACCTGCTGTACCAGCGGATCATGCGCACCGACCCAAGCGATACCCACTGGCTCGGGCGCGACCGTTTCATCCTCTCCGCTGGTCACTCCTCCCTGACCCAGTACATCCAGCTCTACCTCGGCGGTTACGGCCTCGAGTTGAAAGACCTCGAAGAGCTGCGCACCTGGGGATCAAAGACTCCAGGCCACCCCGAGTACGGCCACACGGTCGGGGTCGAGATCACCACCGGCCCCCTCGGCTCGGGCTTCGCCGCGGCCGTCGGATTCGCCTATGCCGCCCGCTATGAGCGCGGCCTGTTCGACCCGGACGCCGAGCCCGGCACCAGCCCCTTCGATCACTTCATCTACGTGATCGCCGGCGACGGTGACATGGAGGAGGGCATCACCAACGAGGCCGCATCGCTCGCCGGCCACCAGGAACTCGGCAACCTGATTGCCATCTACGACTCGAACCAGATCTCGATCGAGGACGACACCAACATCGCCTTCACCGAGGATGTCCACGCGCGCTACCTGGCACTCGGCTGGGATGTGCACGTCGTCGACTGGAAGAAGACCGGCCAGTATGTCGAAGACGTCCAGGAACTGAACGACGCGATCGAGGCGGCGAAGGGTGTCACGGATAAGCCGTCAATGATCATCCTGAAGACGATCATCGGATGGCCGTCGCCCGGGAAGCAGAACAGCGGCAAGATCCACGGCTCTGCCCTTGGTGCGGATGAAGTCGCTGCCCTCAAGCGCGTGCTCGAGTTCGACCCGGAGAAGACCTTCGATGTCGACCCCGCCGTGCTCGCTCACACCCGCGAAGCAATCGATCGCGGCAAGGCCGCCCACGCCGAGTGGGACGTGCGTTTCGACGCGTGGGCCGCGGCGAACCCCGACCGCAAGAGGCTCCTCGATCGTCTTGAGGCGGGAAAGGTCCCGGAGGGCCTCGACAAGGTGCTCTCGTTCGAGGACGGAAAGGACCTCTCGACGCGCGCCGCATCGGGCAAGGTCATCAACGCAATCGCCCCGATCATGCCCGAGCTGTGGGGCGGCTCGGCCGACCTGGCGGAATCCAACCTCACCACGATCGAGGGCGGCGGATCGTTCGTGCCCGAGAAGTGGTCGACCCACGAGTGGGCGGGCAACCCGTACGGCCGCGTGCTGCACTTCGGTATCCGCGAGAACGCGATGGGCGCGATCCTGAACGGGATCGTCCTGCACGGCAAGACTCGCCCGTTCGGCGGTACGTTCCTGATCTTCAGCGACTACATGCGCCCCATGGTTCGCCTCGCCGCGCTCATGGGGATCCCGACGATTTACGTCTGGACACACGACTCGGTTGCGCTCGGCGAGGACGGCCCCACCCACCAGCCGATCGAACAGCTGACGGCCTTGCGTGCCATCCCCGGACTCGACATTGTTCGCCCGGCCGACGCCAACGAGACCGCCTTCGCCTGGAAGACAGTCCTCGAACGTCGTACCGGTCCTGCCGGCCTCGCGCTCAGCCGCCAGAACCTCCCGGTGTTCGAGCGCGGCGACGGCGACGCGACCGGCGACACTTTCGCCTCGGCAAAGAACACGCCGAAGGGCGCATACATCCTGGCCGAAGCACCGGGTGGGACGCCGGACGTGATCCTGATCGCGACCGGCTCCGAGGTTCAGATCGCGGTGGATGCCCGCGAAAAGCTCAGGGCTGAGGGTATTAACGCCCGCGTGGTTTCGGCACCGTGCCTCGAGTGGTTCGAGGAGCAGTCCGAGGCGTACCGCGAGTCGGTGCTTCCAAAGGCCGTCAAGGCTCGCGTCTCGATCGAGGCCGGTATTGCGCTCGGCTGGCGCGGCTACGTCGGCGATGCCGGACGCAGCGTGTCGATCGAACACTTCGGCGCATCAGCCGACTACAAGACGCTGTACCAGAAGTTCGACATGACGACCGAGCACGCCGTCTCCGCCGCCCACGAGTCGCTCGCCGCGGCCAAGAACTAGAAAAGAAGAAGTCACAGATATGACCGACACAACCTCACCCACCGCCGAACTCTCCGCGCTCGGCGTCAGCATTTGGCTCGACGACCTGTCTCGCGAGCGAATCGCATCCGGCGGGCTTCAGAAGCTCATCGACGACCGTAACGTCGTCGGCGTAACGACCAACCCGACGATCTTCGCCGCGGCACTCGCCAAGGGCGACGCCTACGACGCCGAGGTCTCGAAGCTCGCCAAGGCCGGCACGAGCGTCACGGATGCCGTATTCGAGATCACGACGAAAGACGTGTCCGATGCGTGCCAGATCTTCGCTCCCACCTATGCGAAGTCGGGCGGCAAGGACGGCCGCGTCTCGATCGAGGTCGAGCCAGGCCTCGCGCACGACGCCGCTGGCACAACATCCGAGGCCAAGCGCCTCTGGGCGAAGGTGAACCAGCCCAACGCCATGATCAAGATCCCCGCGACCATCGAGGGGCTCACGGCCATCACCGAGGCCACGGCGGTCGGAATCAGCGTGAACGTCACGCTGATTTTCAGCCTCGAGCGTCACCGCCAGGTGATCAACGCGTACCTGACCGGGCTGGAGAAGGCCAAGGCGGCGGGAATCGACCTGTCGACCATCCACTCGGTCGCATCGTTCTTCGTCTCCCGAGTGGACACGGAGGTTAACAACCGACTTGACGCCCTCGGCACCGAAGAGGCCAAGGCGCTCAAGTCGAAGGCCGGAGTCGCCAACGCCCAGCTCGCCTACGAGGTCTTTGTTGGCGCATTCGAGTCTGAGCGCGCGAAGACACTCCTCGCCGCCGGTGCCAATAAGCAGCGACCGTTGTGGGCGTCCACGGGAGTGAAGGATCCGAGCCTGCCCGACACGCTCTACGTGGTCGAACTCGCCGTCGCGGACGTCGTGAACACCATGCCGGAGAAGACGCTCGAGGCGACCTTCGACCACGGTGTCATCGGCGGAGACCACGTGACCGGCAGCTATGCCGCCGCCAATGCCGTCCTCGACGCGATCGCAGAACAGGGCATCTCCTACGACGAGGTCACGGAACTCCTCGAAAAGGAGGGCGTCGAAAAGTTCATCGTGTCCTGGAACGAACTGCTCGACACCGTGTCGGCAGCACTGGAGGCCGCAAAGTGACAGTCCGCATCAAGGCAACCGGGGCGGCGAACGACGCCATCAAGGCGGTCGTCCCGACCCTCGTGAAAGACCTCGTGGCCAGCCGGATCGCCGACTTCGACGACTCGCTTTGGGGACCGGATGCCGCGACCGAGGCTGCAAAGCGCCTCGGCTGGACGGAGGCCGTCTCGATCTCGCGCCCGCTGGTCAGCGAAATCTACGAACTCCGCGACCTTCTGCACGCCGACGGCGTCAATCACGTTGTTCTCGCGGGCATGGGCGGATCGTCGCTCGCCCCCGAGGTCATCACCCGCACGTACGGCAACGAACTCACGGTTCTCGACTCCACGGAGCCGGGGCAGGTTCTGCACGCGCTGAACGACCGGCTCGCCACCTCGGCCCTGGTCGTGTCATCGAAGTCCGGCAGCACGGTCGAGACCGACAGCCAGAAGCGCCTCTACGAGAAGGCGTTCCGCGACATCGGCATCGACCCGACGCGGCGCATCGTCGTCGTGACCGACCCCGGATCGCCGTTGGATGTCTCCGCCCGCGCGGACGGTTATCACGTCTTCAATGCCGACCCCAACGTTGGCGGTCGCTACTCCGCTCTCACCGCGTTCGGGCTCGTCCCCTCTGGTCTCGCCGGAGTGGACATCAATGCCCTGCTCGACGAGGCCGGCGCCACGATTATCGAGCTGGTGACCGACAATAACGACAACCCCGGGCTGGTCCTCGCGGCGGCCATCGCCGGCACCAACCCGTTACGCGACAAGCTCGGAATCGTCGCGGACGGCACCCACATCGTCGGGTTTGCGGATTGGGCAGAGCAGCTGATCGCCGAGTCGACGGGCAAGCAGGGCAAGGGCATCCTGCCGGTCGTTCTCGGACTGACCGCACCGGAGTTGACCGAGAACCTGCACGACGTGCAGATCATCCGACTCGTCGGTTCTGCGGCTGAGGAGCGCCACGTTGCTCCAGGCGAGATCGAGATCACGGGCTCGCTGGGTGCGCAGATGCTCACCTGGGAGTACGCGGTCGCCGTGGCCGGACGGCTGTTGGGCATCGACCCGTTCGACCAGCCCGATGTCGAGTCGGCGAAGATCGCCACTCGCGCACTGCTCGACAAAACACCCGCTCCGATCGCACCAGCCTTCGTCGAGGATGCCGTCGAGGTTCGCGGCACGCCCGACGTTGTCGATGGCGCCACCGACCTGAAGACGGTTGTCGACCAACTACTCGCACACCTGACCGACGACGGCTACGTCGCGATCCAGGCGTACGTCGATCGCGTTACTCACCCACAGCTCGCCGGGCTGCGTGACCTCGTCGCGGCGCGCACCAAGCGTCCGGTGACATTCGGATGGGGACCGCGGTTCCTGCACTCGACCGGTCAGTTTCACAAGGGTGGTCCGGCGGTCGGCGTGTTCCTGCAGATCACCCAGACGCCCGCGGAAGACCTGGCCATCCCGGATCGTCCGTTCACCTTCGGGCAACTCATCACGTACCAGGCCGCGGGTGACGCGAGCGTACTCGCCGACCACGGTCGGCCCGTGCTCACACTTACCCTGACCGACCCGGCATCGGGTGTCGGGGTCATCGCCGGCGCGCTGAGCTAGCGACCCTCCAGACTCGCGAGGAGCACCATGTCCCCGG
Organism: Actinomycetota bacterium; assembly: GCA_030838475.1. GTDB lineage: Bacteria > Actinomycetota > Actinomycetes > Actinomycetales > Microbacteriaceae > Galbitalea. The sequence goes on along the minus strand of JAUZFP010000155.1, from coordinate 2,154 downwards.
TGGAAATCACACCAACCTTCAATCCGCTGCGATTGCCCTCCGATCGACGACTCAACCGCATCGCGGGTCCGAGCGCGCTGATCATCTTTGGTGTCACCGGTGACCTCGCGCGCAAGAAGCTCATGCCGGCGGTCTACGACCTCGCCAATCGCGGACTCCTGCCGCCCGGATTCGCGCTCGTTGGGTTCGCCCGTCGCGACTGGGAAGACCAGGACTTCGCCAAGGTCGTGCACGACGCGGTCGCGCAGTACGCCAGAACCCCGTTCGATGAGGATGTCTGGAAGCAGCTTGCCGAGGGCATCCGGTTCGTGCAGGGCGAGTTCGACGACGACGCGGCATTCGCGCATCTGAAGACGACGCTCGCCGAACTCGACAAGACCCGCGGCACCATGGGGAACCACGCCTTCTACCTTTCGATTCCGCCGAAGTCGTTTCCGCAGGTCACCGAGCAGCTGCGGCGCTCTGGGCTCGCCGACCAGGTCGGCGACGAGTGGCGCCGGGTCGTCATCGAGAAGCCGTTCGGCAGCGACCTGAAGACCGCGCGCGAGCTCAACACCGTCGTCGAATCGGTATTTCCACCGGACGCCGTGTTCAGGATCGACCACTACCTCGGTAAGGAGACGGTGCAGAACATTCTCGCGCTGCGCTTCGCGAACGAGATGTACGAGCCCATCTGGAATTCCAACTACGTCGACCACGTGCAGATCACCATGGCCGAGGACATCGGCGTCGGCGGCCGCGCCGGCTACTACGACGGCATCGGCGCGGCGCGCGATGTCATTCAAAACCACCTCCTGCAGCTGCTCGCTCTCACCGCGATGGAGGAGCCGGTGTCGTTTGCCGCATCCGACCTCCGCGCAGAGAAGGAGAAGGTTCTCTCGGCGGTTCGGCTGCCGAAGGATCTCAGTACGGCGACCGCACGCGGCCAGTACTCGGGCGGATGGCAGGGTGGCGAAAAGGTCATCGGCTTCCTCGAGGAGGACGGGATGAATCCCAAGTCACTCACCGAGACTTTCGCCGCCATCCGGCTCGACATTGGTACCCGCCGCTGGGCCGGTGTCCCCTTCTATCTGCGGGCGGGCAAGCGCCTTGGGCGCCGAGTGACCGAGATTGCGGTCGTGTTCAAGCGTGCCCCGCAGTACCTATTTGCCGAGAGCCAGACCGGCGTACTCGGCCAGAACGCGCTCGTCATCCGCGTACAACCGGATGAGGGCGTCACGCTCCGCTTCGGATCGAAAGTCCCGGGCGCCGGAATGCAGGTGCGCGATGTCACCATGGACTTCGGGTACGGCCACGCCTTCACGGAGGCCAGCCCCGAGGCATACGAGCGACTCATTCTCGACGTGCTGCTCGGCGATCCGCCGCTCTTCCCCCGGCACGAGGAGGTCGAACTGAGCTGGAAGATCCTCGATCCCATCGAGGAGTTCTGGTCGACGCAGGGCCAGCCCGAGCAGTACCGGCCCGGCACCTGGGGTCCGGATTCGGCCGATGAATTGCTCGCCCGCGACGGGCGAGTCTGGAGACGACCATGATTATCGACCTGCCCGACACCACGACGAGCCAGATTTCGAAGACCCTCGTCAAGATCCGCGAGGAGGGTGGCGCGGTGGCCCTCGGACGCGTGTTGACCCTCATCATCTCCACCAAGCTGGGCGAAGAAGAGGAAGCGATCGAGGCCGCGAACGACGCCTCACGCGAGCATCCGATGCGGGTCATCGTCGTCTCAACCAGCGGCGATTCGCACAACCACAGCAATGCCCGGCTGGATGCCCAGATTCGCGTCGGCGGCGACGCCGGAGCGAGCGAGGTCATCGTCGTACGCGCCTACGGCGACACCGCAAGCGACAAGGAAGGGCTGGTCACCGGCCTGCTGCTCCCCGACGCGCCCGTCGTCGTCTGGTGGCCGGGAGACGGACCGCACAACGCTTCGCAGTCGGCTCTCGGACGAATCGCCCAGCGGCGAATTACGGATGCGGCTGCCGCGTCCAACCCGCTCTCCGCGCTGCACCACATCGCCAAGACCTACGCGCCGGGCGACACGGACTTCTCGTGGACCCGTCTCACGCTGTGGCGAGCTCAGTTGGCCGCCGTTCTCGACCAGCCGCCGTTTGAAACCATCACGGCTGTCGAGGTGCACGGTGCGGCAGACTCGCC
>JAUZFP010000073.1 GCA_030838475.1 Actinomycetota bacterium | reverse complement strand
CGGCGGGGGATCTCGATGTCGTGCGCCGCGCGATTGCTGAACCGAACCAGCAGGGGTGCAGGTCCAGATCGCGCGACGACGACGTTATCAACCGCACTCTTGCGGGCGCCCTCGATGTCGACGAAGTCCTCGCCGGCGAGGAGTGATTCTGCGAAGCGCAGGATCTCGGCCGTGTTGCGGTAGTTCGTGCCGAGCACGACGCCGCGGCCGGCAAGCGAGATGCCCACCTCGCCGAGCGTGTACCCGCCGGGGTAGATCGACTGCTTGTAGTCGCCGATCATGGTGAGCCCGTCCGGCTTGTTGCCGACGATGTTGTGCAGCATCCGGATCATCGCGGACGATAGGTCTTGCGCCTCGTCGACGATGACGGCCGCGTAGCGGTCGAGTGGTTCGTCCCGCAGCGACTGCTCCGCGAGCAGGATGATGTCGGCCTCGTCGTGTGCGCCGCGGGCGAGCATCCGCGCCTGGTACGCAGTGAACAGCTCCCAGACCGAGCGTCGCTGGTCGGTGGTGAGCCCGCGAAGTCGCCCCGTGCGTTCGACTTCGGCGTACTGCTCGAACGTTGTGATGCCGCGACCCTTGATGACGTGGTCGATTTCGTCTTCCCAGTAGGTGGGTTTCGGCTCGAGACGACCGAGCGGACCGGGCTTGCCGATTGTTCGCCAGACGATGTCGAATTCGGCGTCGGCGATTGCTGGCTGCAGGTTGCTGCGGATGCCGCGGTCGGAGAGCAGCCGTTTCGCGAAGGACTGGGTGCCTACGAATTCGATGCGCTCGCGGATGTCCGGTGCGAGTCGCTTCATAAGTGACGCCTGGACCGCGGGCAGGGTACTCACGAACGACGTGACAAGGACAACGCCGGGCTGGGTGCGGGCGAGGTAGGCAGCGCGGTGCAGGCCGACAATCGTCTTACCCGTTCCCGCTGCGCCGCGGATACGCGAGGGACCGTTGAAGCTGCGACGCACCAGGCGCGCCTGCTCCGGGTCGAGGAACGCCATCCACTCTTCGAGCGCGGGCGCCTTGACTACGGCGGCGACCTGGCTCATGAGTTGGGCGCTGCTGACCAGGGGGAGCGTGTCCTGCGGCACGACCTCTCCCGTGATCTCGGCAGTGATTTCGTCGACCTCATCCAGATCGGGGACGGCATTCAGCGTGCGCTGCATGGGCGCAGCGACGACGGGAAAGTAGTCGCGGCTTGCCGCCAGCACTCGCGTGAACTGGGACTCGGTGAACCGGAGGCCGCGCTCGAGGATGTAGCTTGCCGCACCGGTCTCGCCGATCATCTCGACCGTGCCAATCCTGGCGTGAATTGTGGACCGGCCGGCCAGCACGACCAGCGCGTGCACCTCGCCGGGGGCGAGCCCGATGTCGGCCATGGCGGCCTCGGTGGCGTAGGCCAGGTCGGCGAGGCTCGCGAGGTCATCCGTGACGTCGGTGTCCTGGCGGTAGACGCGGCCGTTCTCGATGGTGACGTCGCTCCACGACTTGGTGTCGACGATGTAGAGCCCGCTGGGGCCGACGACGATGAGGTCGACCTGGGCGCTGCGGTTGCCGGGCCATCCGCGATTGGGGAGCAGGTGGTAGCCGATATCCGTCAGCGGTTTCAGCGCGTTAAGGACGTCGCGCTCGACGTGGGGCGCAACCTGGTACCGGGCGGCGGCTTTGCGAGCCAGCGCAGCAGCACGTTCGCGCTTCTCGGCAAGCATTATTTGTCGACGTGAGTCGACTCCCGCGGATGGGGCCGCAGTCATGAATTCCTCAGTTCCTGCCCGAACATGGTTGCTAGGTGAATCTCAAAAACGGATACTCCACTTTCGCACTTCTTCAGCCCCGAGCAATAATCCACATTCGGGGGGCGCTACTTCGGGGCTTTCGCAATTTCGCGGCGACGGATGAGCGGTTTGACGAGCAGGTCCAGGGGCGTCGCAAGGAGCAGAACAAGCAGCGCCCAGTAGTGCAGGCCTGGAAAGATCAGTGCGAGCAGGAGCGCAAACAAAAATCCGGCAGCAGTCGACCCGATGCCCCACACCTGGAGGGCCGAGGTTGGCCGGTCCTTGCGTTCGAGTTTCGGGTGGCGATAGAGGTAGACGCTGATGGCGGTCAGGAGCAGGGTACCGGCGAGGCAGGTACCGATATAGATGACGGTCGTGAGCTCGCTGGCGGGATATACGGCCGTGATCTCTGTTGGCAACGGGAGCACGACGATGGTGAAGACCCAGGCGATGTCGAGCCAGATGAGTGCGGGGGTGGCTCCGATCGTGTCCGCGAGGATTCCGTGGTTGGCGATCCAGAAGCGCGCGATGATGACGAAACTGAGCGCAAAGGCGAACAGCTGGCTGATGTTGTCGTGGATGAACGTCTCGAGGGACTGCTTGCCGGCGTCGTTCGTCACGATCTCGACGAGCGGGAGGATCAGCAGGGTGATTGCGATGGCGGCCACGGCGTCGGTGAAGAAGATCAGCCGCTCGATGCCGCGCTGGTTCTCCATGCGTTAACGGTAGCGCACAACGAATTTCGCAGACATTAGACCCATTTTTCGACGGAATCGACTGTTGTTTTGCCCACGTCAGGCGATATCGTGTTCACACTGGCTGTTCAGTGACGAACGGCCTGACCGTGTTCCGCCTCGATCGTCCCCGTGCGATCCGCCCCCAAAGGAGCGTTCTATGTCGACTGGTATCCAGGCTGTCAAAGGGCAAACGGAGAGTAAGGGATTAAAGTCCGGCGCCCTCGGCCTCGCCTCAAGCGTGGTCGTCGGTGTCGCATCCACCGCCCCGGCCTATAGCCTGGCGGCCGCCCTCGGCTTCATCGTCATCTCCGGTGTCGGCGGAAATATCGTCGGAGTGCACGCGCCCGGCGTGATCCTTCTCGCCTTCGTGCCGATGTATCTCATCGCCGTCGCCTATCAGGAACTCAACAAGGCGGAGCCCGACTGCGGCACAACCTTCACCTGGGCATCCCGCACCTTCGGGCCCGTCATGGGTTGGCTCGGCGGCTGGGGCATCATCGTCGCCGACGTCATCGTCATGGCCAACCTCGCTCAAATCGCCGGTCAGACCACCTTCGGACTGATCGGAAATATCGGTTCGCTGATTGGCGATGAGCAGGCCGCCGCGTACTGGGGCAGCATTGCGACCAACTACTGGTGGGAGCTCACCGCGGGTCTCGTCTGGATCGCGCTGATGACGTGGATCTGCTACCGCGGGATCGAGATCTCGGCGAAGCTGCAGCAGATCCTGCTGTCGATCGAGGTCGTCGTCCTCATCATCTTTGCGCTCTTCGCCCTGATCACGGTTGGCACCGGACACGGCGTTCCCGGTGTCTCCATCCCGGTGAATATCGACTGGTTCAACCCGTTCACCCTGAACTTTGGAGCGGTGCTCGCGCCCGGACTCCTGGCCGCAATCTTCATCTATTGGGGCTGGGACACCGCGGTATCGATCAACGAGGAAACCGCGGACCCGTCCAAGACCCCTGGGCGAGCGGCGATCATCAGCACCGTGCTGCTGCTGATCACCTACGGCATTGTGTCGACGGCGGCGGTGTCGTTCGCCGGCATCGGTGACAAGGGCATTGGTCTTTCGAACGGCAACAACTCGGACAACGTTTTTCTATCGCTCGGCCCGAGACTCTTTGGTGACAGTCCGATCGGGCACATCCTGCTGATCCTGCTGACCCTCTCGATCCTGACGTCGGCATCCGCGTCGACCCAGACCACGATCCTGCCGACGGCTCGAACCTCGCTCTCGATGGCGGTCTACAAGGCCATCCCGGAGCGGTTCGCGCGCATCCACCCGCGATTCCTCACGCCGACCTGGTCGACCATCGCGATGGGCATCGTGTCTATCGGGTTCTACGCGGTGATCACCGTAGTCAACAACGACCTGCTGACACCACTGGTCGACTCGATCGGTTTGATGATCGCGTTCTACTACGGACTCACCGGGTTTGCCTGCGTATGGTTCTATCGAAAGAGTTTCTACAAATCGTTCCGAGACACGATCATGAGGTTCGTCTTTCCGCTCCTCGGCGGCCTCATGCTCGCGGCAGCGTTTGTGTTCGGTCTGTTCTCCTACGCGGCAGCCGACTGGGAGGTCGACTCGCACGGTCACAACCTTGCGGTGAACTTCTTCGGCTGGGTGGTCGGCGACGATGCCGTGATCGGCGTCGGCGGCATCCTGGTTGGGCTTGTCCTGATGTTCATATGGTGGGCGATTCGTCCGGACTTCTTCCAGGGCAAGACGCTCGCGAAGATGGGCGACGACTACGTGCTGGCACCCGGAGATGGGCGTATCGCGACGTTCGGCCTGCCGGATTCCGGTCGCATGCCCGAGGTTATCGCCCCCGACCTGTCGAACCTGCCGCCCGGGCAGAAGGTCGTTGATGCCGTTACCGGCGAAGAGATCACGAAGCCGAAGAAGTAGAGCTTGTTGTTGGTTGAGTAGGCGCCGCCGTATCGAAACCTGAACCCGAACGGGTTTCGATACGCCCTTACGGGCTACTCAACCAACGACATCACGTGAGGCTTTCGCCCAGGGCGTCGAGGATCCAGCCGGTGCCCTCTTCGCGCAGGGCCGGCTTCTCGTGGCCGTCGAAGAACGCGCCCGTCTCGGTGAAGGTCAGCTTCGTGCCCTCCGGAACGGTAGTCAGCTCGACAACCGTGAACGACGACGACAGCTTCACGCCGCTCACGAAGAGGTTGTAGGCCCAGCTGATGCGTTCGTTTTCGACGATGTCCAGGTAGACCGCGTCGAATGTGTGCAGCTCGCCCTGGAACTCGCTGCTCTCGTACTCGCGCCCGCCCTCCCGGAAGTCGAAGTCCCATTGCGTGGGCGGGGTGCTCGGGTCTCCAAACCACTTGGCCTTCTGTTCCTTGCTCGACATCGCCTTGTAGACGCGTTCCCGGCTCACCGGGTAGACCCGCTCCACGACAAAGGTGGCGTGCTCGACACTGCGGGTGGTTAGTTCAGTCATTTCGTTTCTCCTTTGCCAATGCCAACTGCACTGGGGTCTTCGGTCAAAAACATGCCAAGCCGATCCAGGCGGTGCGCCCAGAGCGTTCGCCGGTCGGCGATCCACTGTTGGGCCTGGTTCAGAACATCCGGCTCGAGCGAGCAGCTGCGCACCCGGCCGACCTTTCTGGTGCTCACGATTCCGCTCGCCTCCAACACATTGAGGTGCTGTTGCACCGCTGGCAGCGACATGTCGAGGGGAGCGGCGAGCTCGCTCACGGATGCGCTGCCCCGGCTGAGCCGGTCGATCATGCTTCGACGGCTCGGGTCTGCGAGAGCCGCGAAGAGGACATCCAGCGGGTCCGATTGCTTAAGCATGTGCTTAAGTATTCTGGAATCGAGAATTTTGTCAAGAGTGTCGTTTTGACGCTGGTCGGCACCGTCGTACTCACGTACCGTCTAACCGAAGGAGAACCAATGACCGAGTACCTGATGTTCGTCTGCACGGACACCGAGCCAGACAGCGATACGGCCAACGAGCCCGACATCGAAGACTGGGTCGCCGAGGGCGAGCGCCGCGGGATCCGCAAGCAGGGCGACCAGTTGGTAGCCCGAGACAAGGCCAGGACGATTCGGATCCGCAACGGCGAGACCATGATCACCGACGGCCCGTTCACGGAAGCCAAGGAGTGGATCGCCGGTTACGACCTGCTCGAGTGCAAAGACCTCGACGAAGCGATCGACTACGCCTCCCGCCATCCGATGGCGCGTCGCGGACGCATCGAGGTGCGCGAAGTCATGGTCTGGGAGGGCTGAGCGATGGAGTACCTCTTCTTCATCGCCACGGACACCGAGCCCGACGTGGAGCCCGAGCGTGCCGGCGAGGTGCAGGCCTGGATCGATGAGGGTGAGCGCCGCGGCATCCGCAAGCAGGGCCACCGCCTTCGTCCGGTCGAGGATGCGACGACGGTACGGGTGCGAGCCGGTGAGCTGCTCATCACCGACGGACCGTTCACCGAATCCAAGGAATGGATCGACGGCTTCGACATCGTTGACTGCGAAAACCTGGATGAGGCCATCGACTTCGCGTCGCGGCATCCGATGGCCCGCGCGGGTCGCATCGAAATTCGCCCCTTCTGGCCAACCCAGTTTTGACCGAGGTCGGCGCCGCGGTCGCGGACGCATCCCGCTCCGACTGGGGCAGGATCGTCGGCGCCCTGATCCGGGTCACCGGTGACTGGACGCTGGCGGAGGACTCAACCCAGGATGCGTTCGTGACCGCGCTCACGCGCTGGCCGGTCGACGGCATTCCCATCAACCCCGCCGCGTGGTTGATGACGACGGCGCGCAACCGAGCGATCGACCGCCTGCGATCGGCCGCATCCGAGAAAGCACGAGCGAGGGAGGTGAGCATCATGGACTCTCTGCAGTCCGGCGAGGAGGACATCGAGGATGACCGCCTCCGGCTCATCTTCACCTGCTGTCATCCCGCGCTCGCCCTTCCCACTCGCGTGGCTCTCACCCTGCGGACCGTTGCCGGTCTCACCGTGCCCGAAATCGCGTCTGCCTTCCTGGTGCCGGAAACGACCATGGCGCAGCGACTCGTGCGGGCTCGCCGCAAGATCGAGGAGGCGGGCATCCCGTATCGGGTACCGCCCGCCGAGTTGCTCGGCGACCGCCTCGGGGGAGTGCTGGCCGTGCTCTACCTGGTGTTCAACCAGGGCTACAGCGCCATCGCGCGGAACGAGCTGGCCGACTCCGCCGTCTCGATGGCAAAGGCGGTCGCGGCGCTCATGCCCGCGGAGGCCGAGGCACGGGCTCTTCTCGCGCTCCTGCTGTTGCAAAACTCGCGACGCGACGCCCGCGTCGGCCCGGCTGGTGAACTGCTGACGCTCGAGGAGCAGGATCGGTCGCTCTGGCACCGGGATGAAATCGCGCACGGGCTGGCACTCCTGCCGGCGTCGAACGGACCGTATGCGATCCAGGCGGCAATCGCGGCCTGTCACGCGAGCGCGACCTCCGCGCCGGACACCGACTGGGGCGCCATTGTCTCCCTCTACGATTCGCTGCTCGACCTGACGCCGTCGCCGGTCGTCGAACTGAATCGGGCGATCGCTGTCGGCATGCGCGACGGACCGGATGCGGGCCTCGCGATTCTCGACTCCCTCCACCTCGAGGGATATCGCTGGCTGCCCGCCGCCCAGGGCGACCTGCTGCGGCGCGCGGGGCGAACCGCGGATGCCGTGGCCCGGTTCCGCGAGGCGATCGCGCTCACGCCCGAGGGGCCCGAGCGGGAAGACATGGAGCGTCGGCTCGCCGAACTCGAGTCGTGATGCGCGCGGGCGAAAACTCGTGGAGAATGGATGCAACGCACGCCCAGCAGTCAGGACACCATGAACGTCTTCTACTTCATCATTGCCTTCGTGTTCTTTGCGCTGGGAATCTTCCTGTTTGCGTTCGCCTTCAACGTGCCCAACTTCGAGGCCATCCTCTTCGTCGGGGGAATCGCATCGATCTCGATCTCGCTGGCCATCCCGTTCCACATCATCGGGCACGGCGAGCAGCGCTAGCTTGCCCGGCCTCGGCGAGGTCCTTTCGTCTCGCGGTCGCCGTGCTCGTCGGGTGACCGCTCCGGGCTCACTAGTTGTTTCTGCCTTTCGCTGGAGCGGCCTCGACCGCTGGACCCAGCGCTGGTGGCCGCAGGGTATTGCGGTTGGCGTTTTTGACGGGGTGCCCCTCGCAATCGTGAGCTGGTTCTCGAAGGAGCGCCGCGGTCGTGATCTTGGCGTGCGGATCACCGTGGTCGACCTTGACCGCCTCCGCTACCACCACGTTCGACTCGTCGACGGCCCCGCTCTCACTCCCGTCTCTGTTCACGCCGGCGGCATCGTCTGGTCGGGCGACCGGCTCCTGGTCGCGGCGACTCTTGGCGGCGTCCGCGAGTTCCGGATGTCCGCCATCCAGAGCCGAGGGTGTGGGCGCTTCGTGCTGCCTCAGGTCGCGCATCACCAATCCACAGAGAAGTTCCGATTCTCGTTTCTTGCCGAAGGTTCCGACGGAATGGTGACGGGCGAATACACGACCCGGGACGACGGGCGGCTGGCGGGCTTTACGGTGGCTGACGGGGTCGCATCGGTGAGCGACCTCCACACGCCGGCTGTTCCGGAAATGCAGGGGGCTATCCTGATCGGCGGTGTCTGGGCGGTGACGTCTTCGCGAGGCGACAAGCGGAACGGGGACCTGTGGACGGGCAAGAGGGGCTCGCTCGTGACGCACGAGGGAGCACTCCCACCCGGCCCGGAGGATCTCGCCTGGTGGCCCGAGCGCGGGCAGCTCTGGGGCGCTACCGAACACCCGGGTCAGCGTTGGGTCTACGCGATCGACTGGCCGGTCGCCTAGCCCGCTTTCCCCTCCGTTTGGGACAATTTCGCCTGCGCGCGCGGGTGAATTCGTCCCGAACGGGGCAAAACGCCGAGTTAGTTCGCGGGCAGCAGTTCCCGCGTGAAGTTATCGAGCCGGGCAAGTAGCCCCGAGGTGCGGTGGGACACGACATCCAGTGGCCTCGGCTGTAGGTCCGACGGCGGCGGAACGATGCGGATGATCGTCGAGCACGACAGGTCCGAGCAGATGTAGGTGCCGATGGTGTTGCCATTGCGGCCCGCCTCGCCCGCCTTCGGCACGGTGAACAGCGAGACCTGGCTCCCCGGCTGGTGGGTGCGGCACAGCGAACACATCGCCGAGATTCCGCGCGACAGCGTGGACGAACCCGACCGCAGGATGATCCCGAACGGCTTGCCCTCACGCCAGTACACGATGTACCCGCGCTGGGCGAAGGTCGGGTCAAGCCAGCCGAGATATTCGCGGTCTTCCCAGACGGTCTCATGCAGACCCGGAAGCGGCATCCTCTCGACGGCGTCGTTCGACGCGTTGATGAAGGATGCCCGGATCTGCTCCTCGGTCAGCGGCTGCACTCGCGCTCCATTCGGTCTCTAGAACCCTTCGATCGCATGAGGAACGTAGTGCTGTTCCAGCTGCACCAGCTCGTCATCGGTGAGAGCCAGTTCCACGGCCGCGGCCGCGTCGACCAGGTGATTCGGCTTGGTCGCGCCCACGATGGGAGCGGTCACCGCCTCCTGCTGGGCTACCCACGCGAGTGCGACCTGGGCGCGGGGGATTCCGCGAGCCTCCGCAACTGCGGCGACGGCATGCACGATTTTCTTGTCCGACTCCTCGGTCTGGTGGTACAGCGTCTGGCCGAACACGTCCGTCTCGGTGCGGTCGGTCTTCGAGTCCCATGGTCGGGTCAGCGTGCCGCGCGCGAGCGGGCTCCACGGGATGACCCCGACGCCGCTGTCGATGCAGTACGGGTGCATCTCCCGCTCCTCTTCGCGGTTGAGCAGGTTGTACTGGTCCTGCATGGAGATGAAGCGGGTCCAGCCGTTCAGATCGGCGGCGTGCTGCAGTTTCGCAAGCTGCCAGGCGTACATGGATGACGCACCGATGTAGCGCGCCTTGCCTGCGCGAACGATGTCGTGCAGAGCCTCCATGGTCTCCTCGACGGGAACCAGCTGGTCGAACCGGTGGATCTGGTACAGGTCGATGTAGTCGGTACCGAGACGGGTCAGCGATGCATCCACCTCGTTCAGGATCGCCTTCCGCGAGAGTCCGCCACCGTAGGGGCCGGGGCGCATCTCGCCGTGAACCTTGGTCGCGATCACGACATCCTCGCGGCTGGCGAATTCCTTGAGGAGCGTGCCCGTGATCTCTTCGCTGGAACCCAGTGAGTAGACGTTCGCGGTGTCGAAGGTGGTGATTCCGAGTTCCACGGCCTGCTTGAAGAAAGGACGCGAATCATCGAGCCCCACGCTCCAGGGGTGGTTTCCTCGCTGGGGGTCGCCGTACGACATACAGCCGAGGATGACCGCCGAAACCTGAAGTCCGCTGTCACCAAGATTGATCGTTTCCATGTCCCAAGCCTAGACACGATTGAATTGCAGGATGGATGGTGCGATCCGTACGCCGAGCGTGCGACCCGAGTTGATAGCTCCGCTCGCGGACGACCTGCGTTCGGCGCGATTTAGCGTGGAACGCCTGGATGAGTTGTTCGGCGAGGAGGCGGCCGCCGCGCTCACTCGTGGCCACCGGGTCCCCGCGCGTCGTGCCCTGGACCTGATCATCGAGTTCGATCCCGCCGCGGTTCTCGGGCGACTGTTCGTACTCGGCCTCCCCGCTGACATCGCGGATGTCGCCCTCGCGCTGCCGGGGCTCGAGCTCGAGGGAGCCGTCGAACTTGGCCTGATTGCCGTCGGCGACATCGATTGCCGGCCGCTGGTCGATCTCCGCCCGTACTCGTTCACCGATAGTTGGGGCGCCGCCGAGTGGTGGCTTGCGAGTGACCTCGGTGAGCTCGCGCTCGGGGGAGCGCTGCCGGAGGATCACGTGCTCGGGGTGGGTGGGGCATCGCTCACGCTCGCCGGACTGCAGCTTGGCCGCGCATCCAATCTGGCCCTCGATCTCGGCACCGGATGCGGCATCCAGGCCCTGCACGCCAGCAGGTTCGCGGGACGGGTGATTGCCACCGACATCTCGCAACGTGCCCTCGACTATGCGAGCTTCAACGCCGAACTCAACGGGATCCGCACCATCGAGTTCCGTCTGGGCAGCATGTTCGAGCCGGTCGAGCGGGAGCGGTTCGATTTCATCGTGACCAACCCGCCGTTCGTCATCACGCCTCGAGCTGACGGAGTTCCGTCGTACGAGTATCGCGACGGCGGTCGTGTCGGCGATGCGATCGTCGCGGAGGTCATCGCGGGAGCGGCCACGCACCTGCGACCGGGCGGGGTCGCGCAGTTGCTCGGAAACTGGGAGTATCGCGCCGGCGAGGACGGTCTCGACCGAATCGGCGGCTGGATCGATGCCGCGGGTCTGGACGGATGGGTGGTCGAACGAGAGCGACAGGATGCCGCCCTCTACGCGCAGACCTGGATCCGGGACGGCGGCACCCGCGCGGGCGTCGAGTCGGACCGACTGGAAGAGGCGTGGCTGGATGACTTCGAGGCACGAGGGGTCACCGCTGTGGGGTTCGGATACGTCGTTCTCCGGGCGCCCTTCGACGGGCTCAGGCACCGCTCTTCCACACCCCTGCGGCGGCTTGAGCGACTCGATGGTCCCGTAGCGACTGGCCTTGGCGCACACCTTGCCGCGACGCTCGACGCCTACGACTGGCAGGCGTCCCTCGTCGACGAGGACCTTGGCCGGGCGAAGCTCGTCGTCGCCCCCGATGTGACCGAAGAGCGGCACTACTGGCCGGGGGACGAACATCCCGCCGTCATGAACCTGCGACAGGGCGGCGGATTCGCACGGAGCTACCCGCTCGGCACCGCGCTCGCGGCGGTCGTTGGCGCCTGCGACGGGGAACTCAGCATTGGAGCAATTTGCTCGGCAGTCGCTGAGCTCCTCGAGGTCGACGCGAGCGAACTGCGCGCCGAGGTGCTGCCGACGATCCGCGAGTTCGTTACCGTCGGCATCCTGGGCCGAGCGGAGACACCATGAACGTCCTTCCGGTCGTTGTCGCCGTGGCGGTCCTGGCGGCTGTGGCGTTTGGGATCGTGTGGGGCCTCCGACTAGAGAAGCCCTACCTGCAGCCCATCGCCATTCTGCGTGCCGTGTTGCAGCTCGCGATTCTGACGATCATCCTCCTCGGCGTCATCTCGAACGGGTGGTGGGTCGCCCTCTTCCTTCTGGTAATGGTCGGGGCCGCCACGTGGGTGGTGATTCGACGTTTGCGGCTCCGCCTCCTCGACGCCTCACTCATCGCCGGCATCATCGCTATCGCTACGGCGGTCCCCGTGACGATCATCTTCCTGACCGGAGCGGTCGAGTTCAGCCCACGTTACGTTCTGGCCGTCGGCGGAATCGTGGTCGGTAACGCGATGACCGTTTGCACGCTGATGGGACGGTCGCTCGCGGCCGGCTTCATCTCCGATCGGGACGAGATCGAGGGCTGGCTCGCCCTGGGCGCGACGCCGCGGAAGGCGTCGATTCGAAGTGTGCGGGTCGCGGCATCCACCGCTCTGATCCCGACGACCGACCAGACCAGGACGACCGGGATTGTGACTCTGCCGGGTGCGTTCGTCGGTGCGATCTTCGCGGGGGCCCAGGTGGATGTTGCCGCCGAGTTTCAGATTCTCGTGCTCGCGGCCATCCTGGTGACGGGTGCGATCACGGTCGCGCTACTGTCGTGGAAGTTCGGCGCTCCGAAGGTCATTCCGATCGGGACGCTGCGCGTCCCGTAACACCGCGCGTCGGTTCGCAATGCGTCGGCTGAGCCCGAGGTAGATCACAAATCCGAGAATGACGACACTCAGGCCGACGCTGACCGGTCCGGTGCCCCAGTCGAGGCCGCCGCGATCGGGCGGGAAGGCCATCCAGTCGGCGAACGATGCGCCGAGCGGCCGAGTCGTAACGTAGGCAAACCAAAACGCCACGATCGCGTTCAGTCGCAGCTTCCACCACGCGAGGGCGGGCACGGCAATGACGACGGCGAAGAGGATGCCCGAACCGAGGAATCCCAGGTGCAACGTCGTGGCCGTGAAGTCGCCTGCGGCCGTTCCCAGGGCAAACGTGGCAAGGACCGTTGCCCAATAGAACAGCTCGCGGCGCCGCGTGGTGATGCTGTGAATCGACAGGGTTCGCTCGGTCAGAAACCAGATTATGAAGATGGCGGCGAGCACGACGGCGAAGAAGATCGTCGAGAACAGGTACGGGATGCCCAGCCCGACGTGCAGCACGTCCGCACACATCGTGCCGAAGACGCTCACCATGACGACGGCGAACCAATAGATTCCGGCCGTGTACTGCCTCGTCCGGAACTGCAGGGTCAGGGCGGCGGCGAACACGACCGCGCCGATCGCGATCGCAATCGCCGGGCCCAGCGTGATCACGAGATAGTCGGAGGTCGACTCGCCCATGCCGGTGGTCAGGACCTTGGTGATCCAGAATGCGACCGTGATCTCGGGCACCTTGCTGAGCGTTACGGACGGGAGCCTTGGCATGCACTAACTCTCCCGTGCCGCGCCTCGGAGAATCCTCCAATTGGCCCAAGGCTGTGGGTTTTCTCAGACTCCCGCCGAGGCCGTCAGGCGGCGGCGCGCACGATAGACACCCGCGGCGTGCGACCGTCAAGCCGCACACTCAGGCGCAGTTCGTGACGACGTGCGAGGTGGATGCCGATCACCAGCGCGGCCAGGGCCGGAACAATTCCCGAGATGGCCATTCCCACGTTGGGTCCCCAGGTTGACACGATCCAGCCCATGATCGGCCCGCCGATCGCCTGGCCGCCGAGCAACACGAGCACGTAGAGAGACATCACCCGCCCGCGGATCCCGATGTTGGAGGACATCTGTACGAGCGAGTTCGCCGCCGTGATGAAGAGCAGGTTCGCGACCCCGAGTGCGACCAACGTGATGCCGAGGGCGAATTCGTTGGGCATCACTGCGCCGATCGCCTGCAGCAGCCCCCACAGTCCGGCCATCAGGATGACGGTTCGCAGCCGCACGCCAGTGCGCCGGGTCGAGAGCAGGCCGCCGGTGAGAGCACCAGCAGCAATGAGGGTGTTGAAGAGTCCGTAGCCCGCCGCGCCAACCTTGAACGTGTCGTTGGCGAAGGCGGCGAGAATAACCGGCATCGTGAGAGCGAACACCGAGAGGATCCCAACCATCACGATCGACCACAGGATCGCCGGCTTGCGTACGACGTAGGCGAGTCCCTGTTTGAGCTGGCCCTTTTGCCGCGGCACCGGTGTGCTGCGGACGAGTTTTGATTTCTTCAGCGCGCCAAGAGTGAGGACCGTGACGAGGCAGGTGACGGCGTTGATTGCGAAGGCCCAGCCCGCACCGACTGCAGTGAGGAGGATACCGGCGATCGCCGGCCCGATCAGGCCGCCGAGCTGGAAGACCGAGGAGTTGATGCTGATCGCGTTACGTAGGTTGCGCGGGCCGACCAGCTCGTTGACGAACACCTGGCGCGTCGGGTTGTCCACGACGGTCACCAGACCGACCACGAAGGCAATCGCCCAGACGTGCCAGACCTCAATGGTGTGCGTAAGGGCGAGCACGGCGAGCAGGGCGGCGAGGACACCGGCCGTGCCCTGGGTCAGCATCAGCAGCATCCGCTTGGAGTAGCGGTCGACGATGAGTCCGCCATAGAGGCCGAAGACGAGCATCGGCGTGAACTGCATTGCGACGGTGATGCCGACGGCGGTGACGCTGTGCGAGAGGGTCAGGACGAGCCAGTCCTGCGCGATCCGCTGCATCCACGTGCCCGACATGGCGAGGATGTTGGAGATCGTGAACAGTCGAAAGTTGGGCACACGTAGCGAGCTGAAGCTCTGGCTCCACGGGGTTCGACCGGTGATGACCGGCATCGGCTCGGTAGGTGGGAACGCGGACGTGGTTGAAGCGGCGGTCACGAAGAAGAGTTCCTGAGGTTGTGTACGAATGAAGTTACGTATGGGGGCCGGTTTCCAACGCTACTCGCGATCGCTCCATGCGCGGCGTAAATTGAAACTATATCTGTCATTGATAAACGTAATGAGGCGTCCCATGTTTGATCCCATCCTGCTGCGAACGTTTCTCGCCGTCGCGGATGCCCGCAGCTTCACCAACGCCGGCATCGAACTCGGGCTGAGCCAGCCCACCGTGAGCCAGCACGTGCGCAAACTGGAGGATGCCGCCGGACGAATGCTCATCACACGCGACACCAGGGACGTCCGACTCACCGACAACGGGGATGCCATGGCCGGATTCGCGCGCACGATCCTGGCGGCGCATGCGGTCGCATCCAGCTATTTCAGGGGGTCGGCCATGCGCGGGCGACTGCGGTTCGGGGCGGGCGACGACCTCGCCATCACTCAGCTGCCGCGCATCCTGAGGCACTTTCGCCAGCTCTATCCGCAAATCAACCTGGAGCTCACCGTGAGCCAGACCGGACCCCTCGTGCGACGCCTGCACAGTGGTCAGCTCGACCTCATCTTCATCAAGGAGCGTCCGGATGAGACGCCGGACGGCGTGCGGGTCAGCCGGGACACCATGGTCTGGATGGGCCACGAGAAGACGCTTCTCGAGGCCGACCAGCCCGTGCCGGTCGTGGCGTACCAGTCGCCGAGCTTCAGTCGTCAGGTCGGCATCGACGCGCTCGAGGCGGCGGGTCGCACCTGGCGCATCACCTGCAACTCCCGTGAGGTCAGCGGGCTGCTCGCCGCGGTGCGCGCGGGGCTCGGGGTAGCCGTATTCCCGCAGACCCTGATTCCGGACGATCTCGTGAAAGTGACGAACAGATTCGACCTGCCGGTACTCGGCGAGGTCGACTTCACGTTGCTGCGCAATCCTTCCGCGCCGACGGAATCGACGGATGCCCTCATCTCGGCGATCCTCGGTCGGGGGCTCGCGAGAGGCTAGTAGCCTCGGCGGGTGAGCGACATGGGAGTCCACGATGACGGCGACCAGTACGGCAGCGACGTACTCGCCGACTTCGGACGGCGCGCGCCGAAAGTTCAGCCAACCGTGGTCGAGGCGGTGCGGGATCTTGTGGTCGAGGAGGTCGCGACCGGATTCGTGGGCGCCGTCGTCGGGTACGAGGGACGGCTGCTTCGACTCGAGGACCGGCGGGGAAGTGTTCGGCTGTTCCCCATCGGGCCGGGCTTCATGATCGATGGCGAGCCAGTAGCGCTGCGCCTACCGAAAGCGCCTTCCGCCGCACCACAGTTCGGAGCCCGGCGCACGGCCTCCGGGTCTGTGGCGGTCGAGAGCCACCGCGCCCGGGTCGCGCGGGCGAGCCGTATCTTCGTCGAGGGCAGGCACGATGCGGAACTGGTAGAGAAGGTCTGGGGCGCCGACCTTCGGATCGAGGGCGTCGTCGTCGAGTACCTCGAAGGCGTCGACAATCTCGCAGAGGTGCTGCGGGAGTTCGAACCCGGCGCGGATCGTCGCGCCGGTGTGCTTGTCGATCATCTCGTGCCTGGGTCTAAGGAGAGCCGCATCGCTGACGTGGTGTCCGGCGAGTTCGTTCTCGTCGTTGGTCATCCATTCGTCGACGTCTGGCAGGCGGTCAGACCCTCGCGGATCGGGCTGGATGCGTGGCCGGACATCCCGCGCAGCGTCGAATGGAAGCATGGAATCTGCGAGGCGCTCGGCTGGCCGCACGAGGACCAGGCCGACATTGCCGCCGCGTGGCAGCGCATCCTCGGCACCGTCCGCACCTACGCCGACCTCGAGCCTGCTCTCCTCGGCCGCGTCGAGCAGCTCATCGACTTCGTCACCATTCCGGTGGCCCCGTAGCACCGCGCGAAGCGAGGCGCGTATCGAAACCCCGATCGCAAACCGGGGGTTAGCCCGATACCGCGAAGCCCCAGCGGCGGCAACGCTGGAGTCATGGCTGAACTGAGAAGACCCACCAACGGAAAAGTTATCGCCGGCGTGTGCGCAGGCATCGCGGACCGCTTCGGCATCGGACGCAACACGGTGCGTGTCATCGCCGTCGTGTCGTGCCTCCTGCCCGGGCCGCAGTTCGTGCTCTACCTGATCCTCTGGCTGACAATCCCGGCCGAGCAGCAGGCGACCACCAGCTAGATCCAGCCGCGCTTCTTGAACGAGACGTACAGGCCGAGGCCGAGCAGCACCATGGCGAGGATCGCGAGCGGGTAACCCCACGGCCAGAGCAGCTCAGGCATGTTGCGGAAGTTCATGCCGTAGATGCTCGCGATGAGCGTCGGTGCGAACAGGATGGCCGCCCAGGATGAGATTCGTTTGGTCTGGTCGCCCTGCTTGAGACTCGCCTCGGTGAGGGCCTTCGTCTCCTCGTTCTGGCGCTGGCCGACCAGGGTCGAGTGCACCACGAGCGCGTTCTGCAGCAGGCTTCGAAACCCGTCGACGCGCTCAACGAGCGAGATGACGTGGTCCTCGACATCCCGCAGGTCGCGATGAAGTTCGAGAGTTCGCTCGTCCTCGCTGTTGATCCGTTCCCGGAGAATTGCCAGCATCCCGACCAGCGGCTGGGTCGCGCGCTGGAAGGCGATGACCTCGCGCGAGAGTTCGTAGATTCGCCGCGAGACGTTGGCCTCCTCGTTGAAGAGCTGGTCCTCGATCTCATCGATATCGTTCTCCAGCCCGCTGACGACCGGCGAATACTCGTCGACGACCTGGTCGAGCACGGCATACATGACGGCGAGCGGACCGAGGGCGAGCAGCTTGGGGTTCGACTCGAGACGCTTGCGCACACGGCCGAGGTCAGGCGATTCTGCGTGACGAATCGTGATGGCGAAGTCGGGGCCGATGAACATGTGGACCTCGCCGAACTCCACCTCCTCTGAGGCGTCCAGATAGCGGGCGGGCTGCAGCACGATGAACTGCGTGGTGCCGTAGCGCTCGAGCTTGGGCCGCTGGTGACCGGCGAGGGTGTCCTCCACTGCGAGGTGATGAAGATCGAACTCTTTCGCGACCGATTCGATCTCGTCCGGGGTCGGGCGGTACATCCCGATCCACGCCATTCCGTGTCTCGCGCGCAGCACCTCGTAGGTCTCTTCGAGGTTCTCCGGGTTCGCGGTTCGCTCGCCGTTGACATATACGGCGTTGTCGATGATCGGCATGCGCCAAGTCTGCATTACCGCTTGGCGGATGGGCCGCATGGCACACTTGAGACGTGAACTCGCAGGCCGCACCCGCCCCACGTACGGTCAAAAAGTGGCGCCAGTATCTCGCCGACGAGCGCGCCGAGGCGCAGGTCTACCGCCAGCTCGCCAAGCGGCGAAAGGGCGAGGAGAGGGAGATCCTTCTCGCGCTCGCCGATGCGGAGGGTCGCCACGAGGCGCACTGGCTTGAGTTGCTCGGCGACAACGTCGGGAAGCCGCGCGGAACAGACATCCGCACTCGCCTCTTGCTTCTGCTCGCCCGCGCCTTTGGCTCGGTCTTCGTGCTCGCGCTGGCCCAACGCGCCGAGGGGCGATCGCCGTACAACGAGGACAAGGATGCCACGAGCGCGATGGCCGCGGATGAGGCCATCCACGAGGAGGTCGTCCGAGGCCTGGCGGCGCGTGGCCGCAATCGCCTCAGCGGGACGTTCCGGGCCGCCGTGTTCGGCGCCAATGACGGTCTGGTCAGCAACCTCTCGCTCGTTCTTGGAGTTACCGCCGTCGGACTCTCGCCGAGCGGCGTACTCGCAACCGGCGTCGCGGGCCTGCTGGCGGGCGCCCTCTCGATGGGCGCGGGCGAATACGTGTCGGTGCACTCGCAGCGCGAGTTGCTCGAGGCCACGACGCCCAATCCGGAGGCGGAGGAGGCGGTGTCGCAGCTCGATGTCGACGCCAACGAACTCGAGCTGGTCTACCGCGCGCGCGGCATGAGCAAGAAGGATGCGGCGGCCCACGCGAGCGAGGTCCTGGCCGCACACGGCCCCAGCTCGAAGCCGACATCCAAGCCACGAATTTTCGATGCGGGAGTCACCCAGCCGGATGATCACGAGGCCATCGGAACCGGGTGGGGTGCGGCGGCCTCCAGCTTCTGCTTCTTCGCGAGCGGTGCGGTCATCCCGATGATCCCGTATTTCTTCGGGCTCACCGGCACAACTGCGGCGATTGTTGCCGCGGCGCTGGTCGGCCTCGCACTGCTGGGGACGGGTGCCATCGTCGGCCTGCTGTCGGGCGGGTCGCCCGTCAAGCGAGCGCTGCGCCAACTCGCGATCGGCTACGGCGCCGCTGCCGTTACGTACCTCCTCGGCCTGCTGTTCCACGCGTCGGGGATCTGATCGTGCCGGGCGGGCTCGATCGACTTCGGCGTCGCATCTTCGTCATGCTCTCCGGCGATGAACGCGGTGTGCCCAGCTGGGTCACCGAGCTCGCCACAGGCGACGACGAGGGGTTCTTCGGCCCTGGGTCCGCGGTGTGGGCGGTGCACGGCGGCATCCCCGTCATCGTGGCCGGGATGCGCGCACTCCTTATGCAGACCCTGCACCCGGGCGCGATGGCCGGCGTGCACGATCACTCGCGCTACCGCGAGGACCCGCTCGGTCGTCTGAACGGCACCGTCCGCTGGGTCCTGACCACCACCTTTGGTACGCGGGAGCAGGCCGAGCGGGCATGCGGATTTGTCGGCCAGTTGCACGTGAAGGTGCAGGGCAGCTATGCGCGCGGCGACGAACGGGTTGCCTACTCGGCGAATGATCCGGCCCTGCTCAGCTGGGTGCACGTCGCCTTCACCGACTCGTTCCTCCGTTGTCACGAGACCTGGGGAAACTCGATTCCGGGCGGCGCGGACATCTACGTAGACCAGTGGGCGCGCGCCGGCGAACTGATGGGCGTCGCGAATCCACCGCATTCCGAGCGCGAGTTGCGTGCGCAGTTGGATGCGTTCACTCCCGACCTTCGCAGCGACCAGCTGGTGCGGGATGCCGTGCGGTTCATCCGGAAGCCGCCGCTCGGTCGCACGACGGCGTTCGGCTACCGCGTCATCTTCGCGGGGGCCGTCTCGTCGATCCCGCGCCGGTACCGACGGATGCTGGGAGTGCGACGGCCGTGGTGGCCCGCCATCACGACGACCAGGCTCATGCTGTGGTTCCTCGGCAAGCTGCTGGGACGCCCATCCACTAGTGAGATCTACGCGAGCCGCCGGGTTGCCGCGCTCGAAGCGGCTCGTGGCTGACCTCGACGCGATCGTGGTGGGCGCAGGCCCGAATGGGCTGGCCGCTGCGGTCATCCTCGCCCGCGCCGGACTTCGCGTTCGGCTGTACGAGCGCGAGTCGACCATCGGCGGGGGAGCGCGAACCGCGGAGCTCACGTTGCCCGGTTTCCTGCACGACGTGTGCTCGGCCGTGCATCCGATGGCCCTCGCGTCACCGTTCTTTCGAGCATTCGGGCTCGCCGAACGCATCGAGCTCGCGGTCCCCGAGATCTCGTACGCTCACCCGTTGGACGGCGGCCGCGCGGGGATCGCCTTTTGGGATCTAGCGGCGACGGTCTCGTCGCTCGGTCCCGACGGCCCCGCGTATCGACGGTTGATTGGCCCGCTCGCCGCCCACGCCGCGGAGCTTGCCGAGATCAGCGGGTCCACGGTGGCCCGTTTTCCGCGTCACCCGCTCGTTCTTGCGGCGCTCGGTCGGCGGGCGCTCGAACAGGGCGGCGCGTTCTGGAACGCCCGCTTCGCGGAGGAGGTCGCCCCGGCGATGCTCGCCGGAGCCTTCGCCCACTCCAATCGCGCACTGCCCGACCTCGGTGCGGCATCCGCTGGTCTCGTCCTTGCCGCGCACGCTCATGCCGCGGGCTGGCCGGTTCCGGTCGGCGGAAGCCAGGCGATCGTGGATGCGATGGCCGCCGACTTCGTGGCCCACGGGGGCGAGATCGAGCTGAACACGTCGATCGCGACCCTCGCCGAGCTCCCGCCAGCCCGCGCGGTGCTGCTGGACGTCACGCCCCGCGCCCTGGTCGAGATGGCCGGCGAGTCGCTGTCGAACCTGTACGGCCGCCGCCTCACTCGTTTCCGCTATGGCAACGCGGTCGCGAAGGTCGACTACGCCCTCGACGGACCCGTGCCGTGGACGAACGCAGAAGTCGCCAAGGCGGGCACCCTGCACCTCGGCGGAACTCGGGCCGAGATCACCGCATCCGAGGCGCTCGTCACGGACGGACGGCTCTCCGAGTCGCCATACGTTCTCGTCTCCCAGCCGTCGGTTGTCGACTCGACGCGAGCTCCAGCAGGCAAGCAGGTGCTCTGGGCATATACCCATGTGCCGGCCGGCTCGCGGGAAGATCGCGAATCTGTGATCAGTGCGCAGATCGAACGCTTCGCGCCCGGCTTCCGTGACCGCATCCTCGCTTCCGTGTCATCCGCGGCGGTCGACGTCGAGTCGCACAACCCGAACTACATCGGCGGTGACATCGCGTCCGGTGACGTCTCGTTCGCCCAACTCGTCGTGCGCCCGACGCTGGGCGACCCGTGGACGATTCCGATCAAGGGCGTCTACCTCTGCTCCGCATCAACCGCTCCCGGTCCCGGCGTGCACGGCATGGGCGGACTCAACGCCGCGAAACGCGCTCTCGCCCGCGAGTTCGGCATTCGTGATCTGCCGGCGCTAGCGCCTGCGTGAGGTGAGGCATATCGACCCTTATTCGCTCGCTGAAGGTCGATATGCCTCACCTCACGCAATAACTAGGCGGTCTTGCTGCCCTTGACGACCTCGGCCGCGGCACCGGGCGCGGGCTCGCTAATGAACTGCATGCCCTGCGCGGAGTTCGCCGAGAGAGTCAACAGCTCGAGCCACTCGCGGTTGATGGTCGGTGCCTTGCTGCCGTAGTACTTGAAGTACAGCGGAATGGCGGAGTCCAGCCAGATGCTGCTGCGACCCTCACCCGTCGAGGCGTCCTCCTTCCAGGTGAAGAAGAAGCTCTCCTTGCGACGGAGTTTTGCGCCGATAACCAGCTGCAGGTGGGCCATGTCGCGATCGTCGAAGACGATCTCCGTACCCGCCTCGCCGTACAGGATTTTTCCCATGCGATATCCACTCGATCAAAAGCCCAGAAGATCCGTGGCCAGTTTATCTATGGGATCGGGCTTACTGAAACCGAACCATCCGCACCGCGCGTTCCAGTGACAGTGATTGCCCCACCTCGACGGCGTGACTCAGGATGTCCCCGCTCAACGCGACATACACAGTGCCGACCTTCTGCACGAACCCCAGGGTGTCGCGATCCGTCATCACGCTGTACACGTCTTCGGTGAC
This sequence comes from Actinomycetota bacterium, assembly GCA_030838475.1. GTDB lineage: Bacteria > Actinomycetota > Actinomycetes > Actinomycetales > Microbacteriaceae > Galbitalea. Next base: position 57 of record JAUZFP010000073.1, on the reverse strand, counting down.
GAGAGCGACGGTCAAATCTGTGCGGGATTCTCGTGCGGCCGGGGAGATCAGAACCAT
>JAUZFP010000168.1 GCA_030838475.1 Actinomycetota bacterium | reverse complement strand
GCTGCCTACGTCGAAAGAAAACTTCATAGTCACAGTCTGCGACACGACCTATGAAGCGCAAACCGTCGCGCCCACCGCGCAAGCGCGCCTAGACCTGCCGCGCCCATCGCCTCCGCCCCGGAAAAATTGCAACCTTGCCCGCCGGGTGGCTGCTGCCCAAATCAATTGGCGCGCACGAGTCACAGTATCGACCTGTGGGACGAAGTTTTCGAGAATGAGGCCGACAGGCCCGGTGTACTGCCCTCAGCCGCCGAAGCCGCCACCATCCCAGGGTGCGCCGGAGTCCCCCCGGACCGGCCAGGGCTTACCACGTTGACGTTTGATTCGTTCGCGTTGGGCGCGTTCGAGCCGCATGAAAATGAACACGCCCGCAACGAGCACCACAACACCAACAGCAATAAGAATGTAGACGCCCATCACGACAGCTTACCTGGGGATATGAGGGAACAGGCCCGAGATATTTCACGGTCGATGTCCGACTAGAGCGCGACCAGCGCCGAGAACTAGTCAGCTGGCTATCCCGCGAAGGTATGTCGCAGCGCGCTATCGCCGGGGTTATGGGCGTCGGCGTCGGCACCATCAACCCTGACCTACGGCTCGGCGAGCTTCTGCTGGCGTTTCTGCTGGCGCTTCCGCTGGTACGTCTTGCCTGGTACGTCTTGCCGTCCAGGCCGGTGATCGGTTCCGGTTTTCCACTTGCTTAGCGCCCCGGGGACTGAGAGTTCGTGACGTTCGCGGTGAGCCTTCGAGGAATCGTGCCGAACGGGTGATATGTATGCGTTCGCCACATTCTGTATCGGAAGGCCAAGATGCTGGATGACGACCTGTTCACGGTCCGCAGGGTGCCGCACCGGGATGACAGCCGTTCGTTTTAGATCTTTACGCCCGAAGGTGAGCTTTACCAGCCTGCATTGACTGTATTGGCGAAGTACGGCCCCTCAACTCGGCAGACTTACGCCTACAGTCTGATTGATCACCTCAATTGGCTGCGCGCAAAGAACAAATCGCCCGCGACGGTGACGCTTGAGGACCTGCGCCGATACATGAACGGCGTGACCGGGCAGACGGACGGCATCTACGGTGCCGACGCTCCCTAGACGCCGCGCGCCAACGTCAAACGCGAACGAGAACGCAACGTCACCCAGTTGTTCGCTGAGCACCGGCAGCAATGACCGCGCTGGCCGTCGACGTCCGCGACGCACACTCGATGCCGCGCTGGCCCCCCGTATATGGTGCGCAGGCTCTTTCGCCGATCCTCCAATCGGCCGTCCGTAATAATCAGGGCAAGAAGTTGGTCCATGTCGCGGGGGTTGAATGCATCAATTGCCCGCGCCCAGGTTCGGATCGCGGCGTTCTAAAGCAGCGGCGCCGACCGGCGGTCGACTCAGCTCATCGAACCTTGCGAGCGCGGCGTCGAGGTCTGCCTCTTCGAACAGCTCGCAGCGGTTCATGTCGTCGCCTCCGAACACCAGAAGTCCGACCATTCGCCACTCGGCGTCGAAACCCTCCGGCGAGGTCCCATACGCCGCGTGGGTGACGACCGCTCCGAGGTTGCTCAGCCGATGCACAGCCTCGATGTACATCTTGACGTCCGGCGCGATGTCCCAGCCGGAGCGGATGTAGTCGGTCAGGTCCCCCGCCTCGAAGGTTTCGCGTACCCGGTGGTCGACGGTGACCCAATCCGACGTCGTCGAGGGCACCTCCTTTCTGTTGAGCGCGGCGTAGCCCTGCGCCGTAGCCGACCAGACCTGTGAGTGGGCGGCCGCTTCGCCGGCGACATACCGGGCGTCGAGTTCCTCGAACGCGGCATCAATGTCGTCGGGGTCGAACACGACAGTCGCCGCGATCCTCTCGTCGGCGTTGCTCTCGATGACGCCGAGCATGTCTATTCCGAACGTCTCGGGCCGCTGGTCGCGCTGCGATCCACGGAGACGACTGAGGACGAGGCGCTCCCCACGAGTTGCAATGACGGATGACGTCGCATCGGTGAACCCGATGTCGGCGGCCGCCCGAAAATTCTCAATCTCGGCATCACGACCGTGTCGGATCCCGGCGTTGACTACTCGACGGCGATCGTCGGAGGAATAGTCGGCGGCCAGCATCCTCGCCATGGCCTCCCAGTCGCGGGCCGCCGCGTACGCCAGGACGCGCTCGGTGACACGGCTCGCCGTGTTTTCCAGCCGCCGCGCCTGCGCGTGCAATTCGTCAAACCTCGCGAGCGCGGCGTCGAGGTCGGCCTCGTCGAAAACCTCCGAGCGGCTGATGAGGTCGTCGTCGACCGTCGTAACGTCAATGAATCGCCACTCGGCGTCGAAACCGTCCTGCGATGTTCCATGTACCACGTGCGTGACTACCGCGCCGAGGTAAGTCAGCCGATGCACAGCCTCGATGTAGATGCCGGACTGCGGCGACAGTTCCCACGTAGCACGCAGATATGCGGGCAAATCACTCGCCGGTGCGAGGCGCCGATGGTCGATGTTCACCCAGTCCGCCGTCGTCGAGGGAAGCTTGCGCCGGTTGAGCGCGGCGCAGGCGTCCGATATGACGGCCCATACGTCCGAATGGGCGGCAGCTTCGCCGGCGACATACCGGGCGTCGAGTTCCTCGAAGGCGGCGTCGATGTCGTCGGGGTCGAACGCGACATTCGCCACGATCCTCTCGTCGGCGTTGATCTCGACGAGGCCGAGCACCTCTAATCCGAACGTCTCGGATCCCTGGTCGCGCTGCGATCCACGGAGACGACTGAGGGCGAGCCGCTCCCCGCGAGTCGCAATGACGGCTGATGTCACATAGGTGAACCCGAGGTCGACGGCCGCCCGAAAATTTTTGATCTCGGCATCTCGACCGTGTCGGATTCCGGCGTTCACGACTCGACGACGGTCGTCCATGGAAATGTCGTCCGCGAGCAAATCCGCCATGGCATCCCAGTCGCAGGCGCCGAAGTGTTCTAGAAAGCGTTGAGCCACTTGGCTTGCCGCATTTACAAGTGGCCGCGTCTGTGCCTGCAGCTCCTCAAAGCGGGCGAGTGCGGTGTCGAGGTCTGCCTCGTCGAACATCTCGCAGCGGTTGATCAGGTCGCGGTCGACTGTCGCCATACCGATCAGCCGCCACTCCGCCTCGAACCCTTCTTGCGAAGTCCCGTGTGCCACCTCGGTGACGACCGCGCCGAGGTTATTCAGCCGATGCACAGCCTCGATGTAGACCCTGCTGTCAGGCGCGTCGCGCCATATGGCGTGGATGTACGCGGACATTTCACCGGACGCGAACGCAGCCCCGTGTCGGTGGTCGATGCTCACCCAGTCCGGCGTTGTTGGAAACATTTCGCGCCGGTTGTTGAAGGCGGTGTAGGTATCCGCAATTACTGACCACGTGTGCGAGTAGACGGCCGCTTCGCCGGCGAGGTAGCGAGATTCGAGTTCCTCGAAGGCGGCGTCTATGTCGTCAGGGTCGAACGCGACGTACGCCGCGATCTGGTTGTCGTCATTGATCTCGACGACGTTGAGCATGTCGATCTGGAACCTCTTGAGCCGCTCGTCGGCGTCTGAGAAGCGAACCTGATTGAGGACGAGGTGCCCTCCACGGGTCGCGAGGACCGTCGACGCGATCTTCGTGGGCCCGAGATCGGCGATCGTTCGTAGTTCGGAGATCACAGCATCTCGACCGCGCTGGATGCCGGCGCTCACCAGCCGCCGGCGATCGTCACTGGATATGTTGTCGGCCAATATCTCTGCGATGTCGTCCCAGTGGGCAGCGGCGAAAGCCATCCGTAGCCGCTCGGTCACTTGGCTGGCCGCGTTTTCCAGCCGCGGCGTCGGCGGGTGCAGTTCCTCGAACCTTGCGAGCGCGGCGTCGAGGTCTGCCTCATCGAAGATTTCGCAGCGGTTGCCCAGGTCGCCGTCGACGGTCAGGAGTTGGATCATTCGCCACTCGGCGTCAAAGCCCCCTTGCGAGGTCCCATGCGACACAAGGGTAATGACCACTCCGAGATTGCTCACCCGGTGCACGGCCTCGATGTGCATGCTGAACTCAGGCGTGTCGTCCAACGTGGCGTGGATGTATGCGGTCATTTCACCGGGCGCGAACGCTATTGCTCGCCGGTGGTCGATGTTCACCCAGTCCGGCGTCAACTCGGGGAGCTCGTGCCTCTTGATTGCAGCGAGGGCCCGCGCGATGACGGACCACATGTGCGCGTGAGCGGCCGCTTCACCGGCGAGGTACCGGTCGTCGAGTTCCTTGAAGGCGGAGTGGAGGTCGTCTGGGTCGAACAAGACGTGGGCCGCGATCCGGTGGTCGGTGTCGATCTCGACGATGCCGAGCATTTCGACGGCGAACTCGCCGTGCCGCAGGTCGCGGTTCGAGGTACAGATACGAGTGAGGGCGAGGCGCGCCCCGCGGGTCGCCATGACGGTCAACGATATGTTTGGCCCAAACTCGGCCAGGGCTCGCATGTTTGCTATCACGGCATCGCGACCGTCCCAGAGCCCGACATTCACCACACGACGGCGATCGTCGACGAAACTGTCGTCGGCCAGTATCTCGGCTATCGCCGCCCAGTCGCGGGCCCCGAAGTACGCAAAGAAGCGGTCATCTGCCCGGCTTGCCGCATTCTGCAGGCGCCGCGCCTGTGGGTGCAGTTCCTCAAACCGGGCGAGCGCAGCGTCGAGGTCTGCCTCGTCGAAGACTTCGCAGCGGCTAATCAGGTCGTCCTCAACGATGATGAGGCTGATCATCTGCCACTCGGCGGCGAAGCCCTCTTCTGAGGTTGCGGTCCCTACGTGGGTGACGACCGCTCCGAGGTCGGT
>JAUZFP010000069.1 GCA_030838475.1 Actinomycetota bacterium | reverse complement strand
CCGGCGAGCAGCCAGGGCGAGGTCTGTTCGACGTCGTGCCGGTAGCCCCGATCCAGCGTGATTACCGCGATTCCGGTGCTTCGGGCGACGGAGTGGTCGGGGGCGGGCCAGCCGTAGACCCATCCGGTCGGTCGGGCCTCGGGGTCACCCTCGATTCCCCGGGTCATCACGGTCTTGATCGAGGCCTCCGGGGTGGCGTCGAGTTCGGCGATGACCGCGTCGATCGCGGCACGCCAGAGGATCAGATCGGGCGCGGGAAGGTCGAGTTTCGCTGCCGACTGTGCAAACCGACGAAGGTGTGCGTCGACGGCGTGTGCGCGCCCCGCGGATACGCTGATGCCCTCGAAGATGCCGTCGCCCCGAGTTGCAGCGAGATCGAGCGCCGAGACGTGCGGGATGCCGGGATCCACCAGCTCAAACGCCGCGCCACCGGGGGTGTGCGGGGGAGTGTCCGCGGACGGCTGGTTCAGCAGGGCGAGCGCTGTTTTCGACATGCAGCCATTCTGGTCGCATCGGACAACAACGGACGGGCGACTCGTCCTGCACCGCCGCGAAATCGTGGGGGCTGTCCCCGTGATCGCGAGCGACGAACCCTGGTGAGATTGGGTCCGACAGGCTGTCGTCCATGCCCGTCCCCTACGAAGAGACCCAACTCCTGCCGCTGACCACCGACGACGACATCGAGCGTCGGGTGGCCGACCTGATTGGGCGAGCCACGTCTCGTCAGTTGTGGCTGCTGTTCCTCGACGAGGTCGACGTACAGCTCCCGCTTCTGGTTCCGATCGAGGGGCTTCCGTCCGAACCGACGCACCAACAGGCGAGCGACGTCGTCTTCCGCGTTCGCGAACTCATGGGGGACATCGGCGCGAGCACGGTCATCACCGTTTTCGAGCGCTACGCGAGTGCCACGCTGACGGCGCAGGATGCCGCCTGGCTGGGCGCGCTGCGTCGCGGGTGTGCGGAGTGTGGCGTCACGCTTCGCGCACAACTCCTCTCGCACCGGACGGGCGTGCGCTGGGTTGGAGCAGAAGAGTTGCCCGCCTAGGTGGGCAGGCCGGCGATCAGCGCGTGGTGCGTCAGGAAGCCGTATCCGACGATGCCGCCGGCGGCAACGAGCACGCTGAAGAACCAGACCAGGGTCAGAGCCGTGCCCGAGCCGTCCTCCCGCCGCGTCTCGCCGGCGCGGGCGATCAGATAGATCGGGGCGCTGAGCAGGGCCCAGCCGGGACTGCGTGGCTGCGAGTGACCGAGCTGGAGAAGCGCAGCGCGGTCGGCCACTGCGAACAGGAGCACGAGGAGATAGGGCGCCGCAACGGCCGCCTCAAACTGCCAGTCTGTGAAGGCGGGCTTGACCGTGAGCATCACATAGGCGACAGCTCCGGCAGCCAGGATCGGCGAGATCGCGATGAGCCATGCCCATAACGTGGATGATCCGGCGACCTCGGCAACCTCGGCGGCCTGCCGACGTCCCCCAGACTCGCCGTCGCTCGGGGTGAGTCCCCACTGGCCGGCCTGCACGTTTTGTGCCTGCGGAGTCTGTGCAGCGACCTGGCCGGATGGCGCGCCGCCGAAGAGACTGTCGATGCCGTCGTTCGCCGTGGCGCCCCAGCCCTGCTGCTCGGGCGCGGTGGGCTGGACCGGCTGAACTGGCTGGACGGGCTGAAGGGGTTGGTTCCACGCGTTCGGCTGGGCCGAATCCGGCTGTACGGGCTGGTTCCAGGCGTTCGGCTGGACCGGCTGCCCGGGTTGCTGTGGCTGAATCGGCTGGACCGGCTGGGCCGGTTGGTCCCAGGCGTTCGGCGGTGCTGCGGCCGCCGGTGCGGCGGCGGGCTGTGACCAGCCGCCCTGGGTCGGCCCGGCACCGGGAGCGCTGCCGTCGAGGGGTGCGTAGCCCTGCTGCTCGAGGAAACTGGTCGGCGCGACCGGAAGCGTGGGGACGGGTGCGGAGGGCTGCTGAGCGGCCACCGGCGCATCAAACTGTGGTTGCACCGCTTCCGGTTGCACGACCTGCGGTTGGATGGGTTGCACGGGCGGTACGGCCGCCTGCTGGGCATCCCAGGCTTGCTGCTGAGCTGCCTGCTGGGTCGCCTGTTGCTGAGCTGCCTGTTGCTGGGCAGCTGCGGCCTGCGCCTGCTGCTGGGCGGCCTGCGCCGCGAGAGCGGCCTCCGCGGCCTCGCTCGCCTCGGTCGCCGGGTCCCTGAGGGCGCGACGTGAGGGAAGCGGTTGGTCTGCCGCCGGAGTCACCTGAGCAGGCGCCACCTGGGCCGGTACGGCCGCAGCCGCCTCGGCGGCCTGCTGCCCCGATCCCGCGGAAACGTGCTCGGTCCAGCCCTCGCCGCTCCACCAGCGAAGCTGGCGCGGATCGTGCGGGTCCGTGTACCAGCCGGGCGTCACTGCGCCGCCGCCTGCCGCAGAAGTTTGGGACACGTGCGGGACCGCCTTCGGGATTTCTTGAAGTCTGCGGGTTCTTAGTGGTCAAGAACCTGTCGTTGGATGGGACTAGGGAATCCCTGCAACAACGCTACTACCGGGTGTCCGTGCCAGCGGAAGGGCTGGCCGTAACTACCCCGACTAGTGAGTCATGCTGTAGTCGCCCCAGTCGTGAACCTGCCAGGCAATCCAGCCATTTTCACGCTCGAGAGCTGCCGTGACCTTGTACGTCTGGCCGGAGCCGATGCGGTACAGGGTGCAGGTGAATTCCTGACCCATGACGGTTGCGGGAGGAGACGGGCACGTCACGCTGGTGATCGGGCCGAAGACGGTGGCGGCGTTTTCGATCGACTGCGCGGCCTGGTCCGAGAAGGTCTGTGGCAGCGCGGCGATGACGAGGCCGGGAACCGCAACCACTGAACCGACCTGCAGGAGCACGAGTGCGCCCCAGACGAGGATCGGCGCGAAGCCGTTTCCGGCACGCATGACGATACGAATTGCGCGCGCGATCAGGTAGATCGGTCCGGAGAGGAACACCCAGAGCCACGAGGCCGGGTTGTCGTAGCCGTGGTTCTTCAGTGCCCGGCGGTCGGAGATCGCGAACGGGATCGAGAGGAAGTACGGCAGGGCCAGGATTGCCAGGATGATGCCGACGTTGGTTCCACCGGAACCCGCGGCGGAAACCACGAGAAGAATTGCCAGCAGCTGGAGCAGCGGCAGAAGGGCGATGACCCAGCCACCGAGCGTGTTCGTGCTCGGGGCGGTACCGGCGGCGTATGGCGTGCCGGGAGCGTGGACCCCGCCCGGCTGTGCGGCCGGAGCCTGTGCGACCGGAGTCTGCGCGTACTCGGTGTGCAGAGTCTCAGTATGGATGGGCTGGGCTTGGGCGACCGACTGCGTGAAGGCGGGTGCCACGGGCTGCGCGACGGGCGCTTCCTGCGGAGCGGTGCCGACGAACTCCGGCAAGGGAAGGATGTCCGGAGCGGGCTCGTTGGCGGGAAGTTCATCCCACGACGGCGGCTCGAGCTGAAGGAGCGAATCGGCGGTCGGGACAACGTTCTCTGAACCGCCATCTTCGGCGCTTCCGCGCTCACGTTCGCGGCGTTCACGACGCGTCGGAAGGTCCTCGATCGCGTCATCATCGGCCCAGGCCAGCTTGGCTTCCTGGATCACGATGGGCGCGCGGGCCTCCGTGGTGTGCTCGGTCCATCCGTGGTTGTCCCACCACCGCATCTGCGGCAAACCGAGCGGATCGGGATACCATCCTGCTGGTACGCCGAAGCCGTTGTCGTCGTTCACCTTGTAATTACCCCCGGTAATTTCTGCTTGCGGGACTTGGGTCTGAAGATTCGGCCATGGTGCTGTGGATCGGATGGGTTTCAAGCACTCTATTTACACAGCGCCAAAAGCGACAGCATCCGGCGCCCCCCAAAACGCGGGCCGCCCACGAATGCCGGTCTTTTCCGATACCCGCAAACAGGATATCGGGGCGCGCGCTGGCGCGCATCTATAGTCTTTCGGGGCCGCCCGGGCTACGGATTGTCCGGTGCCCGGCGACGGTATGCTCGTGCGCAGTGGACATCGAGCTCATGGTCGCGCTGGTCATCGCACTGGCCCTCTTTTTCGACTTCACAAACGGGTTTCACGACACCGCAAACGCGATGGCAACGCCGATCGCCACGGGCGCACTTCGGCCACGGGTTGCTGTGGGAATCGCGGCGGTCCTCAACCTGGTCGGAGCCTTTATTTCGACCACGGTGGCGAACACCATCTCGGGCGGCCTCATCAACGAGGGATCCGGCGGGGTGTTGATCACCCCGACCCTGATTTTCGCTGGGCTCCTGGGTGCCGTGCTGTGGAATCTGGTGACCTGGGTTCTCGGGCTGCCGTCGAGTTCCAGCCACGCGCTGTTCGGGGGCCTGATCGGCGCCGCCATCGTCGGCGCGGGATTCGAGTCGATCAACCTCACCGTTCTGCTCTCCAAGATCGTGCTGCCCGCCGTGCTCGCGCCGATTGTGGCCGGGCTCGTCTCCTTCCTGGCGACGCGCATCGCCTACGCGACGACGAAGAAGCGCCAGCGCGACGGATTTCGGGTCGGCCAGATCTTCACCTCGTCGCTGGTCTCTCTCGCCCATGGAACCAACGACGCTCAGAAGACGATGGGAGTCATCACCCTGGCGCTGATCGCCGGTGGCCTGCAGCCCGCGAATTCGTCACCGCAGTTTTGGGTCATCCTGGTCTGCGCCGTCGCCATCGCCCTGGGTACCTACACCGGCGGCTGGCGCATCATCAAGACGCTGGGGCACGGGATCACCGACATCGAGCCAGCCCAAGGGTTCGCGGCCGAGGCCGCAACGGCGGCCACGATTCTCGCCTCAACGCACCTGGGCTTCGCGCTCTCGACGACGCAGGTGGCATCCGGGTCGGTCATCGGCACCGGGATCGGCCGAAAGGGCGCCTCCGTGCGCTGGCGGACGGCGGGCCGCATCGCGCTCGGCTGGGTGATCACGATTCCGGCGGCCGCGGTGGTCGGCGCGATCGCCGCCGTGGTGGCACACGTCGGCTGGTGGGGAATCCTGCTGGATGCCGTGGTCGCGATTCTCATCTTCGTCGCGATCTTCCTGCTGTCTCGCCGCAACACTGTGACTGCCCGCGACCTCGCCCATGCGAAGCCCGCGCAGTTCGTGCGTCCAAAGCCGCGCGGCAAGCAGGCGAGGCTGGCGGCCGCCGCCGAACGCGCGAAGGGAGCCGACGCATGATCGAGTGGGGCAGTTTTCTGGTTGTGGCTCTCGGTTCGCTGGCGGGCGGATGCGGCGTTGTCCTGCTGTTCTCGCTCGGACTGCGCTTCGCCGGTCCGGAGACGGACGGCTCTCGCCGCGGCCTTGGAATTGCGTGCTTCACGGTCTGCGCACTCGTCGTCGCGCTCGGGGTGTGTCTGGTCATCCCCTATTTCGCACCGTTCTTCGCGAGGCTCTAGCGTCCTCGCGATCCCGAAGGGCGTGGACGCGTAAACTGTCGAATCGCCAATCAAAGGAGATTGCACGATGAATACGACGCCACAAGCGGTCGCTCAGCAGATCGACGAAGACCCAACCGGGTCCGCCACCGAATCAGCGAAAATAGATGATATGCCCCTCACAAATGGACCGGCGATCGGCAGCGAGGATCTCGCCGTTGCCCCCGCCACCCGGACCGAAACCGATTCCCTTGGTTCTCGCGAGGTTCCCGCCGATGCCTACTGGGGCATCCACACGGCGCGTGCTCTCGAGAACTTCCCGATCACCCGTCGGGCGATCTACAACTATCCCGACCTGATCGTCGCTCTCGCGCGAGTCAAGCAGGCAGCCGCGCGAGCCAACCGCGAGCTCGGTGACCTGAGCCCGGAGAAGGCCGACATCATCGAGCAGGTCTGCCAGGAGATTGTGGCTGGCCGCTGGCACGACCAGTTCGTCGTCGGCGTGATCCAGGGCGGCGCGGGAACGTCGACCAACATGAACACCAACGAGGTGATCGCCAACCGCGGCCTCGAGATCATGGGACTCCCGCGCGGGGACTACTCCAACCTGCACCCGCTCGATGACGTCAACCGCAGCCAGTCGACCAACGACGTGTACCCGACGGCGATCAAGCTCGCCATGGTGCTCTCGCTGCGGCGTCTCCTCGCCGAGCACAAGCTCCTCACTGCCTCCTTCGCGGCCAAGGGCAAGGAGTTCGCGCACATCCTCAAGGTGGGCCGCACCCAGCTTCAGGATGCCGTGCCGATGACCCTCGGCCAGGAGTTCACCGGATTCGCGGTGACCCTTCGCGAGGACTACGACCGGCTCAGCGAGGTCATCCCGTGGCTCAACGAGATCAACATGGGCGCGACCGCCATAGGCACCGGAATCACGGCGGACCCGCGCTACGCGGAGCTGGTTCGCAAGCACCTCGTCGAGGTCACCGGGATCGAGATGGAGACGGCCCCCGACCTCATCGAGGCAACCAGCGATGCGGGAATCTTCATGACCCTGAGCGGCACGCTCAAGCGCGCCGCCGTCAAGTTGTCCAAGATCTGTAACGACCTGCGACTCACCTCGAGTGGTCCGCAGGCGGGTTTGGGCGAGATCAATCTGCCGCCGCGTCAGGCCGGCTCGAGCATCATGCCGGGCAAGGTCAACCCCGTCATCCCCGAGGTCGTCAATCAGGTCGCCTTCTCGGTGATCGGGGCGGATGCGACGGTGACCGCCGCCGCCGAGGCCGGGCAACTCCAGCTCAACGCCTTCGAGCCGGTGATCGCGCACAGCATCCTTCAGTCGCTCGAGTGGATGACCAACGCCTTCCGTACCCTTCGCGTCAACTGCGTCGACGGGATCACGGCGAACGAACTGCGGCTTGCCCAGCAGGTCGGGTCAAGCGTCGGAGTGGTCACGGCGCTGACGCCGTACATCGGCTACGCGGCGTCCGCGACGCTGGCGCACACTGCGCTCACGACGAGTGCGTCGATCGCGGAGCTGGTCGTCGAGGCGGGACTCATGTCCGCGGAGGAGGTCGCCCGAGTGCTCTCGCCCGAACGGCTCTCCGGGATCGAGGCCGCGACGGACACGATTTCGATCATCCCGAGCGCGGCACGCGCGGAGGCACTGCGGGAGTCAGCAGACCAGGACTAAAACGGCGGGAAGAACGTTCGCCGCGGAGGCGGCGGCGAACAATCAGAGCTACTGCTCGTCGTCATCCTCGAGGATGTTGTCGCGTACCTCGCCGGCACGCTGCGCCGCCGTCGCGGCGGCGGAGGTTGCGGCCGAGGTCGTGCGGTCTGCCACGCGACGTGTCGTGGCGACCGTGCGATCGGCGGTGGCCTTCGCGGCGGCGGCGACATCCTTGGCGCGGTCGGCGACCACGCCGGGCGCGGCCTTCGCCACGGCCTGGGCCCGGTCGCGAATGACCGGCGCCTGCTCGCGGGCGTAGCGGGCGGCCTCGCGGCGAGCACGGGCGACGCGCGGGTCCTCCCAGACCCCGGTGACCTTATCGACGATGAGGTCGTAGCGCTCGCGGCCGGCGCGTGCCCCGAGCACGTATCCGACGCCGAGACCAACAAGGACGATCAGCAGAGACTTCTTCATAGACAAGGAGACTACGAGGCTCGCCTGACTATTGGCAGGGGTTGCGCACAGCGGCGCCAACGCGTAGCTAGCGTCGCCCGCGCTTCTCTCGCGCGAGCAGTGCGCGTCCGCGCCGCTCATCCTCGACCCGCCAGCGGTCGAGGGTCTCGATTCGACGAGTTCCCCGCACCGGCAACTGGATGGCATCCTGCGCGTCGATTCCCGCGAGCAACTGACGCGCGCGCACGATCTCGGCGTCTGTCTCGGCCCCGAACACGACGACAAGGTTGCTCAGGTAGAGCCAGAGCAGCAGAACGACGGCGCCACCGAGCCAGCCGTAGACGCGGTTGTAGTGGCTGAAGTTGAGCACGTAAATTGCGAAACCCGTCGTGGCCAGAACCCAGACCACAATCGCCAGCAGTGCTCCAAGCGTGACCCAGCGGATGCGCAGGTGCCGCACGTTGGGTGCGTAGTAGTACAGGAGCGCGACGACCAGAATCGCCAGCGCCGCAAGAATCGGCCATTTGGCGATGTCCCAGGCGTCGATGACCCACGACGGGAGACCGGCCGTCTTGCCGACGGCCCGGGCGACCGCGGGGGTTCCCGCGATGAGCACGACAATTGCCGTCCCGACGACGACGAGTCCGGCGGACAGGGCAAGGCTCCTGAGCCTCAGGGGAGCCCACGGTCGCCCCTCCTGCACCTCGTAGGCGGTATTGATTGCACGTCCGAAGGCCGTGACATAGCCGGAGAGCGTCCACACCGTGAGCACGACGCCGACGGCCAGGCCGAGGCCGGCGCTCGGGATGCTCAACAGCTGTTTGACGGGACCGTGCAGAGCGGCGACCGCCTCCCGCGGCGCGACCAGATCGACAATGCGCAGGATGTCGGCTGGTGCGTGCGTCTTGTCGTCCAGCAGCGCGAATGCCGAGACGATAGACAGCGCGGCCGGGAACACGACGAGAGCGGCAAAGAACGAGAGGGCCGCCGCGGAGTCGATTCCGCGGTGCCGGATAAAGCCGTGATAGGCGCGAAGGACCGCGAGCCACACGGCCTCGCGGTCGAGAATTAGTCGCCCGGGACTCGGGACTGCTCCGCGAGCGCCCCTGCTAGACGCTGTCGCCATGATCACGATCGGCGAGCGGGTGCTCCGGGCGTACCCCAAACGGAACGAAAATCCACAGGGCCACGGTCGCGACCAGCGCGACCGCGCCGACGATGATCCCGGCTTGTGTACTCACCACGACCGCGAAGATGAACAGGGTTGTGCCCGTCAGGATGAGTCCAACGCAGGCGAGGGTGAGCTTCAGCAGGACGTTGCCGGTCGCGACCAACTGGGCCATGGCGCGCTTGCGGAACAGCGCGCGGTGAATCGCCACCGGCGTAAGGCCGAGCAGGGTGGTGAGGCCGGCCAGGACGACGAGCACCAGGTAGATCTGCACCTGCACGGCGTCGAGCTTCACGAACCGTGACTGGAAGGCGAGGGTGAGCAGGAAGCCAGTGAGAATCTGCGTGCCGGTCTGGGTGACACGCAACTCCTGGACGAGCTGCGACCAGTTGCGGTCGAGCCGCTCGGTCTGGGTCTCGTCGCGGCCGTCCGGAATCGCGTCCGCGTTGCTCGAGGCTGGCGTCATCCTCCGATCGTATCGAGGGATGCCGCCGGCGGACCGATCGCTTTCCGTGGTCCGTTTTTCTGCGCGGCGACCGGTCTGGCCCGCCACAGGTGCAGCGCCGCGTAGCTGCGCCACGGTGCCCAGCGCTCGCCGTAGCCGGCGAGGTCCCTCGCGGTGCCGGGGAGCCCGAGCGCCGCGGCACTCTGCAGGATGACGAGATCGCTGGTCAGGAGCACGTCCGGGTTTCCGAGCACGCGCATCGCGAGGTAGCCCGCGGTCCAGGGTCCGACGCCGGGCAGCCGGACGAGGGCCGCCTCGAACTCGTCGACGGGGGTCGCGACGTCGAGCGCCAGGTCGCCGCTCGCGAGTGCCTCGGCCACTCCTACAATCGTGCGAATCCGGGATGCCGGACCGCGCAACACCTCGGTTCCGTGCTCGGCGAGCTGCGCCGCCGTCGGAAAGAGGCCGTCCGTGCCGAGTTCGGCGGTCAGCCGACCGAGGACGGTTCGTGCCGCGGCAACGGAGATCTGCTGGCCGATCAGGGTGCGGAACAGGGTCTCCTCGGCATCGAGCGATCCCGGCAGTCGGATGCCCGGTACGGCAGCCACCAGCGGCGCAAGAGTGTCGTCGGCGCCGAGCGCCTCATCGATCGCGAAGGAGTCGGCGTCGAGATCGAACAGGCGTCGCACCCGCGCCACGAGCGTCGAGACATCCGCGACGCTCTCGAGTCGAGCGGTGCAGTGGATGCCGCTGCCGGCGTTCGCGAGCTCGATCGACACGTGTCCGATCCCGTGCGGCAGCCGTACCGCGCGCTCGAAACGCTCGTCGCTCGCCGTCTCGAGCCCCGGTATCGCGTGCCCGGCGAAGAATCGCATCAGGCCCGCGCCATCGAACGGCGCCCGCGCCGGAAGCCTGAGGTCTACTCGGGTCGAGCCTGTCGAGACCTCCTCGGCGCCAGGTCTCGACAAGCTCGACCCGAGGGAGGGTTTCAACCACTTGGTCCGGATCTCCGACGGCGTCATCTCGTAGACCGCCTGCACGGTGTCGTTGAACTGCCGGATGCTGGAGAAGCCGGCCGCGAACGCGACATCCGCAATTGAGAGGTCGGTTCCGACCAGGAGCGTGCGCGCCGTCTGCGCCCGGTGTGCCCGCGCGAGTGCGAGCGGTCCCGCGCCGAGCTCGGCGACGAGCACGCGCGTGAGGTGCCGGGTCGTGTAGCCGAGGTGGCGCGCGAGCCCGAGCACGCCCTCGCGCTCGACGACACCGTCCGAGATGAGGCGCATGGCGCGGGAGGCGAGGTCGTCGCGCAGGTTCCAGTCGGGGGAGCCGGGAACCGCATCCGGCTGGCAGCGCTTGCAGGCTCGCAGTCCGGCCTCGTGGGCCGCGGCGGCGGTGCGGTAGAAGCTGACGTTGCGCGGCTGCGGGGTCATGGCGGGGCAGCTCGGGCGGCAGTAGATCCCGGTCGAGTGCACGCCCGCGATGAACTGGCCGTCGAACCGGGAGTCGCGGGATGACAGCGCGCCGTACCGGAGCGCGAACAGCGGGTCGGCTGCCCTGTCGCCGATCTGTCGTGAAAGGACGGTCCTCGCGCTGCTCATGGGTCAAGACTCGCACGGTCCACCGACACCGGCTAGCGGAAATCGGACACGGCGACGAAGACACGGCGTCATTGGGTCGCGGCGCGAAATTGTAGGCTGACGGGGTGAGTGACACCGCCGTGGATGTACGAGACGAACTCTCGGCGGCACTCGGTTCAGCCGTGTCGTTCGACCCGGCCGATCTCGAGGAGATGCGAGCGGATCGCTCCGGCCACCTGTCCGCCGCTGCACCGCTCGCGCTCGTCACGGCACGCGGCATCGAGGATGTCCAGGCCACACTTCGGATCGCATCCGAGCACGGCATCCCGGTCGTTCCGCGTGGCGCAGGCACGGGTCTCGCCGGTGGCGCGATCGGCGGCGCGGGGGAGATCGTGCTCTCGACGCTCGGGATGACCGGAATCCTCGAGATCAACGCCGATGACCAGCTCGCGGTCGTGCAGCCCGGCATCCTGAACGAGAACCTCAACGTCGCGCTCGCGCCGCACGGGCTCTGGTTCGCGCCCGACCCGGCGAGCAGGGCGATCTCGACGGTCGGCGGCAACATCGCGACCAATGCCGGCGGGCTGCTGTGCGCGAAGTACGGGGTCACCCGCGAAGCCGTGCTCGGCCTGAAAATTGTGCTCGCCGACGGTCGGCTGATGACCCTCGGCCACCGCACCGTGAAGGGTGTCACCGGCTACGACCTGACCGCCCTGCTGATCGGTTCGGAGGGGACGCTCGGCGTGATCGTCGAGGCGACGCTCAAGCTGCACGCACTCCCAGTCGGCCCGATGGCCACCATCGGTGCCTACTTCACCAGCATCGAACGGGCCGCGGCCGCGTCGGCCGCCATCACGGCCGCGCGACTTCGACCCGCGGCGATGGAACTCATCGACCAGTCCGCGCTCGCCGGGATCGGCGAATACCTCGGCCTCGACCTCGGTTCCCGCGGTTCCTATCTACTGGTGCAGTTCGACGGTGCCGAGGAGGCGGAGTCGGCGGTCGCCATCATCCGCGCGCTCGGCGGCGACGCGGAGATCACAACCGATCAGGCCGAGGGCGAGCGACTGTTCGCGATCCGGCGCGAATTCCACTCGGCGATGACCGCCAAGGGGACCGTCCTGATCGAGGATGTCGCGGTGCCGCGCAGCCAGCTCCCCGCCATGTTCGCGGCGATCACTCAGATCGAGAAGAAGTACGGAATGGTCATTCCGACGGTGGCGCACGCGGGTGACGGCAACCTGCATCCGAACTTCATCTTCCAGGGCTCCGAGGTGCCATCTGCGGTGTGGGATGCCGCGGACGAGATGTTTCTCGCCTGCCTCCGTCTCGGCGGAACGCTGACCGGCGAACACGGCGTCGGCATCCTGAAACGCCGCTGGCTGCGTGACGAACTCGGCGACGATCAGGTCACCCTGCAGCGCGAGCTCAAGCATGTCTTCGACCCGTTGAACATCCTGAACCCAGGCAAGGTCTTTTAGGGCTTGAGAGCGTCGCGAAAATCTTCCGGGGGAAGATTTTCAAACCGGCAGAGTACTGCCGAGTCTCGAAATTGAGGGAATAGCGACCTCCATCAGGACGTTTGACCCGGTGAACCATGCAAAACCAGACCAATACAGACCTCATACGTACTGACACGAACGGCATGCCCGTGACAACTCAAACCCCCACAGCTGTAAAGCCGGCGCAGCAGCCAAAGCGCCCCCTGTCGATTCGGCGCCAGCGCCAGCTCATGCCCCGTCCGGGCCTCGGGCAGGTTCGCCTCACCCTCGGAGCCGTCGGCCTCAGCCGTCTCGGCGTCCAGGCCGTCGGAACCGTGGATGCGGTCGGCAAAGAGGCGGTCGGTTTTGCCGCCGGCGACCGTGTCGCGCTTCGCGTTCCCGGTAGCCGTGCCGCGTTCCCGCAGATTGCCAGCGAGCGCGACCTGATCGGTATCCCGAAGGACGTGTCCTTCGATGACGCCGCGGGCCTCCTGCCCGCGGGCCTGATCGCCCGCACGATCGTCAAGCAACTCCACACGATCGGTCGCGGCAACCGCGTGCGCATCGCGGCCGACGAGGCTGGCGCCGACCGCTTCGTCGCGGCCTGGGTTCGCCACCTCGGTGCAACGGTCCTCACCGACTCGGACGAGTCCCACCCGTCCGACGTGCTCGTGACCCCGCAGGACTTCGTCGCCGCGCGCAAGTGGCGTGCCGGCCACGGTCTCGCCCAGCTCGCGGCCGCGGACGTGTTCCAGCTCATCCGCGAGGGTGCATTCGCCGGACTGGATGTCAGCATCCACCCGCTCACGGATGCGCAGCGTCTCGAGGACGACATCGAGCAGCGCCGGACCGTTGGTCCGGTCGTCCTGATGCCGAAAGACGTCACCCTAGCCGCCTAGGGGTCTCGCTAAACTGGCGGGGTGACAGATGCCAGCCTTCCAGACCAGGTGAGTCCCTTCCCGGAGTGGGAGACGCTTCGCGAGGAGATCGTCCCCTACGTGGGTGAGCGCGCCCTGTCGCTGCTGACGTTTGCCGTCTTCGACGAGGCCGATGGCTTCGAGGGTGCCGCCTATTTTCGTGAGTCGCTACGCGAGTCCGGTACGGATGTCGACTCGCCCGAGGTGACCGAGTCGGAGGGCCTGCTGCTTC
This sequence comes from Actinomycetota bacterium, assembly GCA_030838475.1. Lineage (GTDB taxonomy): Bacteria > Actinomycetota > Actinomycetes > Actinomycetales > Microbacteriaceae > Galbitalea. The sequence goes on along the minus strand of JAUZFP010000069.1, from coordinate 14,144 downwards.
GCTGGGGCAGGCTGTTCGCGCGCGATGCCGAGGGCATCCCCGCCGATGTCGAGGCCGAGTTCGAGCGCACGTTCAACCCTCAGCTGCGCGAGTTGCTCGTGCAGTTCGCCGCGCTCACGGTCGCCACAGCCACGACGCAGCAGCAATGAGAGCAGCTTCAATGAGCAGCGTCCGGTGAGCGCCGCCTGGACCGTCGCAGCAGTCGTATCCGCGGTCTGGCTGCTGGTCGCGCTGTTCCAACTCGGTGACGTCGCGACTGTATTTCTTGACTCGCGCACCGCGCGGGACCGGGATGTCCCAGGTCGGATCGCCCGCGAGCGCACCAACGAGCTGTTCTGGATCGTGCCGGTCGCCGCTCTCGTCGCGCTCGGAATCGGAATCGGGATCGATCAAGCCGGAAGATATGTTGCTGAACAGCAGAGTCTGTCGCCCGGCCACAGCTACAGTCTCGGGACGGTCGAGCTCGCGACGCTTTTTCTCCTCGGCCTTGCGGTTCTCGTCGTCGGTATCGCGGCGCTTGCTCTTGCCGCGGTCGCCGCGACGGATCCGATCTCCTACTCCGCCCTTCGACGCGAGATGCGCGAATACGAGGACGAACGGATCACCCCCAAACAGTTCGACCGGTTCAAGCGCCGGCTCGCGCGGGTGGACCGCCGGACGCGGAGCCGGGCTCAGCCGACCGCCTTCCTGCTGACCACCCCAAGTATCCTGCGACTGGCCACGATTCTGGTTGGCATCGCAGTCGTCGTCACCGTCGCGATCGCGGCGTCGCTGCATCCGAGCGCGCAGGCGAGCTCGCTCGTCTGGCTCTCGATCGTCGCTCCCGTGTTGAGCGCAATTTTGGCGATCCTCGGCATCCGTCTCGGACTGAGTTCGGATGCCGCCTGGCGCCGCGTCTACGCGCACCAGAGGACGGACATCCTGAAGCTCATCGACGGATTTGAGCGCTCGACGCGCAAGCGTGTTCCGGGCCTCGGGGATCGCGTCGCGCGAGCGCTGAGGATTCTGGGCCGACAGCAAGGACAGTAGCGCGCGTCACACACCGTTCCTTCCACCTCGTTAGACTGGTTAGCCGGATTTGAGGGGCTTATCGGTGGCAGCGTCAACAGAGATCGAGCGCGAACGCGACTACGTTCACGGTCTCTATTCGAGGCTCGACACGCTGCGCGATGACGCCCGCGAGCAGCTTCGCGGAGTGCAGGGCGGCTCGGTTGGTGGCACCCACCAGGCCCGCACCGAGCGGGATGCTTTCGCCCGCCTCTACGAGGACCGCATCGCCCAGCTCGGCGAGGTCGAGGACCGTCTCGCGTTCGGCCGACTCGACCTGCTCGGCGGCGTGCACCGCTACATCGGGCGCATCGGCCTTCGGGATGCCGACCTCCAACCGATCCTGCTGGACTGGCGTGTCCCGCAGGCGAGCGCGTTCTACCAGGCCACGGCGGCGACGCCGCTCGGCGCTCGAGCCCGTCGCCACCTGACCACCGAGGGTCGCAACGTCGTCCGTATCGAGGACGAGGTCTTCGACTCTGCGCTACTGACCGACGACACGACCGAGCTACAGGGCGAGGGCGCGTTGCTCGCGGCTCTTCGCGCCGAGCGCACGGGTCGCATGACGGACATCGTCGCGACCATCCAGTCCGAACAGGACCGGATCATCCGCTCCGAGATCGCTGGCGTGCTGGTCGTTCAGGGCGGACCGGGTACCGGCAAGACGGCCGTCGCGCTGCACCGCGCCGCGTATCTTCTCTATTCACACCGGGACCGGCTCCGGTCATCCGGTGTTCTCATCGTCGGTCCCAGCCCCAGCTTCCTGCAGTACATCGAGGCCGTTCTCCCGTCGCTGGGCGAGACGGGGGTCGTGCTTGCCAGCGTCGGCGAGCTCTATCCCGGCGTCGAGACGACGCTCGAGGATGCACCTGAGGCGGCGGCTCTGAAGGGTCGCGCCGAGATGGCCGAGCTGATCGGCCGCGCGGTCCGGTCGCGCCAGGTCGTGCCGACCGAACCGCAGGTGCTCGATGTCAACGGCGAGAAGATCACGCTCGAGCCGTCCGTCGTGCAAAACGCGCTGCAGGCCGCGCAGCGCACGCGCAAGCCGCACAACGTTGCCCGCCAGCAGTTCCAGAAGAGCGTGCTCGGCACACTGACGAGCCAGCTCGCCGCCCAGCTCCGATCTCACGGCAGCACCATCGACGACGCCGACATCGGCTGGCTGCGCGAGGATGTCCGCGGCGCGGAGGATGTTCGGGTCGCACTGAACACCGCCTGGCTTCCGCTCACGCCGGAGAAGCTCATCCAGGACCTCTACGCTCGACCGAACTGGCTGGCCAACCTCACCCCGAGCTGGACGCAGGCCGAGCGCGACCTCCTCCGCCGGGACCGGGACGCGCCGTTCACCGTCTCCGACGTTCCCCTCCTCGACGAGGCGGCCGAGCTGCTTGGCGAATTCGATGCCGTCAACGCCTCGGAGAAGCGCGAGGCGAAGGCCCAGTTCAAGCGGGACGTGAAGAACGCGGAGCAGGCGATCAAGAACATGGGCGTCGAGGGACTCGTGAACGCCGAGGATCTCGCCGCCAACTTCACCGAGACCGCCGCGCGCGGAACAACGGCCGAGCGTGCCGCCGCCGATCGTGAGTGGACCTACGGCCACATCGTCGTCGACGAGGCCCAGGAGCTCTCGCCCATGCAGTGGCGACTCCTGCGTCGTCGCTGCCCACTGCGCTCCTTCACGATCGTGGGGGATGTCGCCCAGGCCAGTGCCGCCGCGGCAGCTCCGGACTGGACGACCGCGCTGCAGTCGCTGACCACCGAGTTCCGCCTCGAGGAGCTCACGGTCAACTACCGCACGCCCGCCCAGATCACGGATGCTGCCGAGACGATGGCGCTCGCGCACGGCCTCGCCGTCACTAAGTCCCGCGCCGTCCGCGACAGCGAGTGGCCGGTCGACGAGGTCGTCGTCCCGGACCAGGTCCTGCTCGCGGCCGTCGTCGACGTGGTCGATGAAGACAGGGAACTGGACGACCGCGGCACTCTCGCCGTCATCGCGCCCGCGCGACTCGTCGACGCGCAGTACGACGAGCTCGCCGCGCGATTCGGCGCATCCGTTGGTCGTGCCGCACGCGGACTGACCCGCGCGATTGCCGTTCTCACGCCGCAGGAGGCCAAGGGTCTCGAGTTCGATGCGGTCGTCATCGTCGAGCCCAACGAGATCATCGCGAGCTCGTCGCGCGGTGTTGGTGCGCTCTACGTCGCGATGACCAGGCCCACCCAGCGGCTGCACCTGGTCGGGACGAGCCCGCTCACGTAGGCAACCCGCGGATCCCTATTGGACGAGTGATTGCACGGCAAACCAGACGATGGCCGAGGCGGCGGCCGTCACGATCGCGGCGATGACGATCGTGCCCACGACCCGTGCGGCGCTTCGTCGTGACACCAGGGCTCGCGCCGCGAGGTAGTCGCCGCCCACCGCCGGCGGCCCCGCGAGATGTCTCGCCGAGTCCACAGGTTCCGAGATCGCCGCGCCCGACTCCGCAGGTTCCGAGATCGCCGCGCCTGACTCCACGAAGTGGCTCGTCTGCCGGATGACCTTGCCCCCGATGGTCTGCAGGATATTGAACAGCCTGTGCCAGAGGCCCTGGCTGAGCAGATCGAACGGGATTCGGGAGTAGAAGAACATCCAGTTGTCGACAATCTCGACGTCGAACGGAGTCGCCTGGTCGATCAGCAGCGCCATCAGGTCGGGCGTGATGACGTACAGCGCATCCCGTTCGGACTCCTTCGGGCAGTACAGGGTGAAGTAGCTGTCGAAGTCGCCCTCGAGCGAAAGCGTCTGGTTGGGGTTGGGCGAGACGGGGAGCGTCACGTCCCCGGCCTGTCGCGTCTTCGAGACCAGCAGCAGGTTGGGTAGCTGGCGGTCCAGCTGGATGGCCATGAATCCCCAGGACGAGCCGGGAGGCGGTGCGATTGCGGCCTGCGGTCCGTCGTTACCCTCGGAAACCGCGTGGTAGTTGCCGAAGTCGACGATCCGCGGGCTCGATGTACTGAAGTCGTTGAAGACGTAAGGGTTGGAGGTGCCCGTCGTGAAGATGCATCCCGGATAGTGCGGTGCGACCGCTCGCTGCCGATAGACGAGCCCGTTGTCGGTCGCGAGTCGCTCGAGTTTGACCCTCCGCCAACCCTCTGCTGCTATCCGACCCAGGTACCTGATTACGCCGCGCACGGTGAGGCCGGCCACTGCTGCGAAGCCGGCGAAACCCAGCAACACGAGCGCGAAGGCGTCGTAGCCCGACGGCGCCAACACAAACACGGCAATGGCGCCCAGAACAAACGGGCTCGGGACCGCGACAATGATGACGGTCGCCCAGCGCGGCCACGTCGTCGGGGCGTTGATGGTTCTCATCTGGACGCCGTCGTACCTGTTCCCGTACAGGTCGTGCATGAGCTGTCCGCGCGCCTCCGCATAGGTCGGGTTCCAGGTCAGGGCGCCGAAGTTCGGATGGTCCGGATCGAAGACGACTGGTGCGGACGCGGGCGCAGGACTGGGCATCGTCATGTGCTCATCGTGCCAGACAGAGCTGTCCACGCCGAGCAAGTGCGGGATCGGGAGCGGCAGTGTTTCGCGAGCTTGCGGGCGAATCCTAGAATCCCGACGCATATCCTCAAGCGAAACACTGCCGCGCTTGGTTCACTAAACAGAACCAGACCCGATATGGCCGAAGCCACCGTTGTTGCTAACCCGTTGTAATACGAAAGCCCCCCGGCTCTCAGATAGACATTCGGAGCAATACTTGAGCCGGATTGCCACCCCCGCACCCCCAGAATGGGGGCCAAAACGACAACGGCGGTGCGGTTGTTCAGTTCCCGAACCCGCCGAAGAGCGAGTACAGCCAGAACGCGGCGATCGCGCCACCGATGATCAGCGCGCCGATCGATGTGCCGTGGCGCAGCCGCTGGCCCTGCGGGGCAACGATGTTCGCGGTCGCCGATCCGATCCGGTCGTCGTGGTAGTTCGCCGTCTGGCTGACCGTCTTCGTTCCCACAGAGTGGACGATGTTGAACAGGCGCGCGTAGTTCTGCGCATCCAGCGGGGCGAACGCGTGGGGGGAGTAGATGAACATCCAGTCATCCACGATCTCCACATCGAAGGAGCCCGCGTCGTCAATGAGCAGTGCCATGAGGTCGGGGGTGAAGACGTAGAGCGCATCCTGCTCATACTCCTTCGGGCAGTAGAGCGTGAAGTGTTTGTCGAAGTCACCCTCGAGCGACAGGATCTGGTCGCGCCTGAACGTGATCGGCAGGTCGCTGCCGAACAGGGTGTTGTTCTCCTTCGAGTCCAGCACCATGTTGGGGAGCTTGCGGTCGAGGTTGAGAGCCAGGAATCCCCAGTTGTGGGTCGAGCGCGACTTGCCGGACCCGGTCGAGTACCGGAAGCTGCCGAGGTCGAAGTACCGACCGGACGCCGAGTTGAGATGGTTCAGTGCCGCACGTCCGTCACCCAGGTGGAAGATCATTCCCGAATAGTTGGGGTTCGCGGAGCTTGACCGAAACTGCAGCCCGTTCGCGGCCGCGAACTGGGCCAGTCGCATCCATTTCGCCCAGCTGCCGCCGGATCCGAAGTGCCGCACGATGATGAGGATCGCGAGCCCGATGAACACGGCCATGAAGATCAGCAGGCCGGTCGCGCCGTCGCCCGACCCGTCCAGTGCCAGGCTCACGAACCCGGCGAAGAAGAAGACGCCGACGAAACCGAGGAACACGACGAGAACGACGATCGAGATGACGCTGGTCGCGGTGCTGAGCCCGGTCTTGATGGTCGGGTCGGCTCGCTGCTGTGCCTTGATGGATGCCCGGAAGGCTCGCACCTGCGCGGACGTGATCGGCTCGGTTAGCGCCGCGTAGTCCACATGCGTGAGGTCGAGCGTCACCGGGTCAGCCATGCGGCAATGCTATCGAGGCGCAGACCGTCAATTCGGAACACACGTCGGCAGTCGCATAAGGCCCCGCACAGACTCATCGCCCGGTGCTGCGGCACTGCCTGCGAGTCGCCCGGGCGAGAATCTGTACTGCGTCCAGCATTACCCCGCCCGTGGGCTTCGTCAATAGGCACTCTGATTTGTGCTGATCGGTGCCCCAAATGGGGCGTCCCAGCACTGGGGGTAGCAGGGATTTCGCCCTCTTGACAAGCTATCTGTATCGAGTTCTTGGGGGAGAACTGGACGATAGCGTTCGCGCTTCGAGTGGGCCGGTGCGGGGGAGCACCGGCCCTACTCATTTCTCCTTGACCCATGTGCCAGCAGAGCTGCCCGAGGCACAGCCCACACCGTCCGAGGAGTCCGCCATGCCTGAGCGCAGTTCGCTCCGCGGTCGCGTACCCGGGCAGGTCGCCATGAGCGCAATCGTGGATGCCCAGCTCACGACGCCGCCGCGATCGCGCCTCGGCCGTCTGTTCGGTAAGAGCCCTCTTACACCGCAGACCCGCACGCTCTATCGAGCGGCGCTCGGCGAACTCGTGGTCGGCGACATGCTCGATAACCTCGGACCGCGCTGGGATGTGCTGCACGTCGTCCCGGTGGATGAGAGCGGCAACGACATCGATCACCTCGTGATCGGTCCTCCCGGTGTCTTCGCGATCACGACGGAGAACTTTCCCGGCCAGGAGATCAAGGTCAACGGCGACTTTCTCGCCGTGGGCAGCCAGCGTTTCGATGACATCGCCGTGGCGCGCGGCCTGGGCGAGAGCGCAGCCCAACTGCTGACCGCGGCAGCCGGACGGCCGGTCACGGTGACGCCGCTGCTTGTCGTCGTGACCCCCACCAAGCTGGTGCTGCGCCAGCAGCCGGAGGGTGCGAGCGTCATCGCGTCCCGGCAGCTGTTGCATCACCTCGACAAACTCGACCGCACCCTCGACGGTGCCGAGGTGGCGTTCATCTCGGATATCGCGGAGCGGCACACCACCTGGCGGGCGGCGCCGGAGCCCGCCCAGGATACCCAGCAGCTCAGCCACGACTTCGCAACTCTTCGTGCATCCGTTCAGGAGGCAACCCAGGCGAAGGTGTTCTGGGGTGTTGTGGCGTTCGCCCTCGTTGCCGCCGGCGTGTGGATTTCGACCGCCATGATCGTGCAGAACCTGATGGGACGCTAGAGCCCTCGTCGCAGAAACTCTCCGGAAATGCCCGGGTGAGGTGATACAGAATTAACGCGTGAGCATGATTCTGATCCCCGCATCCGCTGTCGACACCGGAGCGCACGCTCCCGACCAACTCAGCGCGTATCGTGCCGAACCCGTAGGCGAACTCCGCGGAGCACTCGTCCTGATCCATGAGATCTGGGGTCTCGTCGATCACATCAAGGATGTCGCCGACCGTTACGCCGCCGAGGGGTATCTGGTGATCGCGCCGGACATCCTGAGTCGGGGTGGCGTCACGCCGGAGGTCGGGTTGGAGCTGTCCCGTCTCATGGCAGGGACCGAGGAGGAACGCACGAAGGCGCAGCCGCTGATGCGCGAACGGATGGCGCCGGTCAATGTCCCCGAGTATGCGAACTGGGCGGTTGGTGCGCTGAGGTCCGTCGTTGACTATCTGGTGGCGCAGCCGGATGTGGATGGCCGCATCGGGGTGCTCGGATTTTGTTTCGGCGGGTCATACAGTTTCGCGCTCGCGGCGGCTGATCGTCGCATCCGCGGTGCCGTTTCGTTCTATGGTTACCCGCCGGAGACCGCGGAGCTCGCGCACCTCGACTGCCCGGTGCTTGCCCTCTACGGGGAGACCGACGAGCGCCTGATGCAGTCGCTGCCCGACGTCACCAGGCGGATGCACGACGCGGGGGTGCAGTTCATCTCGCACGTCTACGAGGGTGCGGGTCACGCCTTCTTCAATGACACCAACAAGACGACGTACCGTCCGGAGGTTGCGGCGGATGCGTGGAAGCGTTCGCTCGAGTTTCTCCGCGGAAGCCTCGCGCCGTCGGAGTTCGTGCCGCCCACCGGTGCGTGAGTAGCGCCGCGGCGACGCGTAGCGAATCCCACCTGCCCCCGCGTTACCCTCGCGTGCACTGCCCCGACGACACGGGCGCGGTCAGTGTCGGCGCCTCGTCCGCGACCGGGCGCACGCTCTTCATCGTGATCGCGTATCCCACGTTCGGCGTTGTCGCGCCTTTCGCGAAGATCACTCCGGCAACAACACCTTGCTGGGTAAGTAGTGGCCCGCCGGAGTCGCCTTCCTGGATGTCGGCGGCGAGGCTGTAGATTTCGCGCGGCGCGCTTGAGGTGTTGTAGATGTTTTGGACGTTGAGCGTTCCGACCTGGTCGACGCCCACCGAGAGGGAGACGAACGGGCCGCCGAACGGGTAGCCGTCGGAGACCGCCTCGGTGCCCGCGGGTACGGTCGGTCCGAGGGCGAGCGGTTTGACGGTGAGTCCGGGGACGGCGAGTACGGCGAGGTCGCCGGTGGGATCGAAATAGATGACGGTGCTTTGCAGGGCTGGGCCGTTGCGAACATCCACTACCGGATGCGTGACGCCGGCGACGACGTGCGCGTTGGTCATCACGCGGTCGGCTGCGATGACGAAGCCGGAGCCGGACTGGCTCTGGCCGCAGGCGTACGCGTTTCCGGTGATTCGCACGACGGACAGCGCCGCGGTGTTGAGTTGCGGTGTTCCGGTGTTGACGTTGGGGATGCTGGTGCTGCCGGTTCCGCCGAAGGCTTGGGCGATGCGGGGGAGGCCCTGGTCGACGGTTGCCGACCGGACTCGGGCGAGGAATGCCTGCACCGGGTCGGGTGTGATTGCGTTGATCGTTCGCAGTACCTGCGATGACGCGATGGCTTGTGAGACTCCGGGGACGCCGAGCGCGCTGATGCTGGCGGCGAGCATGGAGGCGACGAGTGCGGCGACGATTGTGACGACGACGGCGCCGAGGGCTCGGTCGATGCGGCGTATTCCGATCCCTTTGACGCGGGATTGGATGAGGCGGCCGAGGCCCGCTCCGGCGTAGTAGCCGCCGACGACGACGGCGACGACGACGGCGATTGTTGCGACGGTTCGGAGGCTGGGGTCTTGTACCCACGACGTTACGAGTGGCACGAGCAGGATGGCGAGAAATGCTCCGAGGACGACGCCGACGATGCCGCCGAGGCTGCGGATGAGCCCGGTGCGGTAGCCGTAGACCAGGTAGGCGATGAGGACGGCGATCAGGAATACGTCGAGCAGGATCGATCCGATCATCAACTCTCCTGGATATTTGGAGCTGATGGGGCAGCTCAGGCGCTTGCTGTCGTTGTGGTGCGGCCGTCCTTGTGGTGCGGGGTGGCTCTATTCGACTTTAGGACATTGCCGCCCGGTGTCTAACTACCAGTTGGGGCCTTGACGTTGCGGGTTGCGAGGGGCAGGCCGTTCGCGACTTCGGTTCTCGTGCGTCAGGCTTCGAGTAAAGAGCGCGCCTGCGGTGCGCTAACCCGAACGACTGCCCGTCGGGACACCCGGACGCCTATCCTGATGTCAGTCGCCCGCACCGTCCGCCGAGCGGCGATGATCGACCGGAGGGACGAATGGACTCGCAACGAAGGTTGGAAGCAGCACGCGCCGCTGAGTTTATTAAGCGTTGGTCCGTTCTGATCGGTCAAAAGAAAGCGACTTCGTACCTGCGTGGCCGCCGCGCTGTCTTTAACGGTTTGGTCTTTATCGTTTTGGGTGGGGTCGCAGGGACCGGACTTTTTTGGTTCGGTACTAGTAAATCGTCCGGGACTCAGATCCTTGGCTTTATCTGCATAGAGGCAATCGGCATTGTTCTGGTCAGCTATGGGTTCCTCCGTATCGGCAAAGTGCTCCTTGCACTGCGGCGCGATGTTCGGTCGACGGGAAGACCTCGCCAAACCCTTCCTGACCTAATAAGTCCGGCGCGTTTCCTCAGTTGGGCGGAGCGGGAGCAGGTACGTGCCTTCGATATTCCGGGAAGCTCGAGAGCATTCGGTAAGACGGAAGCAACTCCTTAGCGTCGCGATTCAGGGACTTACCTATGATTCGTCCCGTTGTCGATGTCGGTTGCCGGCGTCGAGGGCTCGCGAGGAGTCGGAGAGGCGGCCGACCCGCTCGTCGGCCTTCAGGACCGCGACCAATTCGTCATCGGACAAGGCGCTCCTGTCGATGCGCGCGGCCTCGTTGAGAGCGGCTTCAGCCTGCGCGAGGAGGTCGAGGATTTTGGTCATGAGAACACTCTGACACAGGGAACTGACATACGGAATATGCCGGTCAGAAGTGGTTTACAAGTATTTTTCGTGGCGGTTGTGGAGGAGAGGATGACCAGCATAAATGACCAAGAACGGGCTTCAGGATGCTGGCCAGTACCGCCGTCCGTCGGCATCCCGAACAACGAGCCATGGTTCGATTTTCCTACGGCGGGAGGGTCGAGTTAGCGCCGGGGTCCCTTCGTCGTCGCCACAGTCTCGATAACGCCGGGCTTCGCCGCTGAGGTCTCGATGACGCCGGGCTCCGCCGCGGCTACTCGACCCGAGGGGCTTCGCCGTCTCGCTCGACCCGACGGGCTTCGCGCCGTCGCTTCGCGGCCCGCCGCGCGACGACTGCAGCATCCAGTTTGACCGCCTCCTCCGGCGTCGGCGCCGTGCCGCCTAGGTGTCGCGGCTGCCACCACTGGCCTTCGCCGGGGTCCGGATAGGTTGCCCGCAGCGAGGCGAGCAGCGTCTGCAGCGTGGTCCGGAGCTTCGCCGTGACCTCATGTCGTTCACCGGCTAGCGACAGCGCCGGTCCAAACTCGATCGCGACGGGGACCCCGAATCGCTCCGAGAATCGAAACTTGTGCTCTCGCGTCATCAGCCGCTGCCCACCCCAGATCGCGACCGGGATGAGCGGCACCGAGGCATTCACCGCGAGCCGTACCGCGCCGGTCTTCAGTTCGCGCACTGTGAAGGATGCGTCGACGCCGGCCTCCGGGAACACTCCGACGAGTGACCCGGATTCGAGCGCAGCCTCCGCCGCCGCGAACGCTCCGCCGCCGGCACGACGGTCGACGGGGATCTGCCGGAGCCGGAGCAGCAGCCATCCGACGATCGGATTTCGGAACGCCCCGCTCGTTACCAGGAAGCGGACCCGCCGCCGGTCATGCCGCCAGATCGTGTACGCGACGAGGGCGAACTCGAGGTAGCCGAAGTGGGTCATGGCGATGACCGCGCCACCGACATCCGGAACATGCTCGACACCCGCCACCGTTCGGCGCACGCGCAGGAACGAGAACAGCGCGCGGCAGACCAGCATCGCGAACCGATACAGCATGCGCCAAGGGTACGGCGCTGGCCGGCAACGGTGGCGGATGTCGGCGGATCTGGGTAGACAGAGCACATGACCGATGTTGTGAACGAGTGGATGACCGCCTATCGCGCCGCGTGGGAGTCGAACGATCCGGCGGAGATCGGTGCGCTCTTCACCGACGACGCGCTCTACTACAACGAGCCGTTCACGGAGCCGGCTCGCGGTCGAGACGCGATCGTCGCCCGCTGGATCGAGCGCAAGGACGACCCCGGCTCGACCAGCTTCACGTGGAAGCTCCTTGCCGAGAGCGACGGCCTCGCCTTCGTGCAGGGCGAGACGGACTACGGATCCGTCAAGTACAGCAACCTCTGGGTCATCCGTTTCGCACCGTCCTCGCAGTCGCGCAAGGCGGAGGCTACCGAGTTCACGGAGTGGTGGATGGACCAGTCGCACGCCTCCTAACCTGTTAGGGGCGGACCCGTAGTGGGGCTGCCGCACCCCCAACCGGCCTGTCTAGCCTGACCGTGGGGGATAAATGACGATCACGGATCCACGTGGGGGAGTAGAGCTCACGCTCTCCGCACGTGGCGCAGGCTATGCGGCCATCCAGCAGTGCCTGGAGCTGCAGGCCGAGGTCGCGCCCCTCACCTCCCTCGAGCGGTTCTTTGGCGCGAGCCCGTTGGCGCAGAATGCGCGCAGCTGGTACCTCGGCGCACTGGGCGAGATTGTGGTCGCCGAAAAGCTGGAACGCCTCGGCGATGGGTGGCGCGTGATCAACGCGGTTCCGGTTGGGGCGGCGGGTTCCGATATCGATCACGTTGTCGTAGGTCCGGCGGGTGTGTTCACGATCAACACGAAGGCGCACGCCAATAAGAGGGTGTGGGCGGCGGGGCACGCGCTGCGCATCAATGGGTTCCGGCAGGACTACATCCGCAACTCGCAGCACGAGGCGGCTCGCGCGACAAGGCTTCTGTCGGCGGCCGTCGGTCGTCCGATCATCGTGACCCCGCTGATCGTCATGGTGGGAATCTCCGAACTCAACTACGGTCTGCACAAGCCCGAGGTGGATGTTGTGATCTCCCGTGGAATCGTCCGCAACCTTCGTCGTCGCCGCCCGGTCCTCACCCCGGATGAGGTCACCGAAATCGCGGATGTCGCGAGTCGTCGCGGCACCTGGCATCGCGACGCGGTCGTTCTGGATGACACACAGCGCCATGTGGAGCGATTCGAGCGTCTACGGCGGCAGGTGGATGCGGCAACGCGCCTGCGGAAGGCTTGGACCGTACTCGGGCGACTGGTGATTGTGGGCGCGATCGTTTGGGTGTGCATCGGCCTATTGGACATGATCACTGAAACACTTGCGGCTAGTCCTTAGGTGCGACGCCCTTCTCACGCAATAGGGCTATGGACCTACCTTTGCTGAAGCTTCCTGGTTGGGAAGAACGCAAGTCCGGAAGTAGTGCATAAGCGCATCGCAGTTCTCGCCAGTTGCGGTAAGCACCCCGTTCGTCGCGTATTCCGTTGTCCAGCTCAGCGAAAGACGTGAACTCGATGACGCGGGTTTGCCGGGCTCAAAGTCTTCGGAGTCGAATGCCCACAGCGCAATCTTGTTTACTGACGCGCCATCAAAATCTTGAGCGAAGAGAAAGTTTTTGCACTCAGCGGCGAATGTCGAGCCGTAGATCCAAAGCGAAGTGTATGTACGCGAACCGTCGACACCAATAACATCACAAAGAAAGATGTGCTCGGCTACGCCCTCAGGCAGAAGTCCCGCGTATAACTTCCAGAAGTAGTCGATACGACGCCGCACCGTCGGACTGACTCCGAGTGTTGTGAGGTAGGTCTCACTCGCTTTGCTTAGTTTCGCTGCCATTTGCTCGCACTTTCATTATTGTTCCCTCCATGTAGTGGAGGATGTGGCCAAGATAATTTGGATCGAATTCGCGGCCGGCATAGTCCCATTGCCAAGGCATCGCCGAAGGTTTGTCCTTCACTCGCCGTTGCTCGTAGTTTTCGTGGGTCAATCGGCGGATGACCTCCTGCAACTGCGTCGTTATCTGGACTTCGAGCTGAACGGGGGTTTCAGCAACATCCCACTTGGCAGTCGGAACAGGACATATCACCTCGCCGTAAGTGTGAGCGGCGTAGTACCCCTCGTCGCGAGCCTCCAAAGAGCTGCTGAATTGAGTTCCCGTTTTCTCCGCCAGCTTCTGAAGCTCCGAAACAAGGAATTCGACTCCGTCCAAATACTTGACGACCAGCGTGGTTCGGACGATGTCGTGGGTTGTCACATACCAGTTGTCCGGGAGGGTCCATCCGTTGATCGGCGGGGCGGGCCAGTTGTCGTTGTTCAGCACGTTTCTTCGAAAGCTCTTGAGCAGAAAGGACTCCCAACTCTTGGGTTCGATGCTCTGATCGTGCTCAAACGCGAACAAGCTGTACGTCGATTTCTCCACATAGCGATCGGCGATGTCGGCCCGATTGCGAGTGAACGCTCTCCAATATGCTGAGTTCTCCACTGCACGAGCGATTGTGGCGGAGGCACTGTTATAGCGGGCTCGTTCGACCCGAACGTCTACCCCATGCTCGTTGCTAAGCCACGCTCGGTATTGCGCAAGCGCCGGCTTGGCACCTGGTTCAGGCTTCCTGGGTAGGACCTCGTTGGCCAAGTACCCTCTCCCCACAACTCCAAGTCGTTCTCTTGTGGATAATCTAGCGTTCGCGTCGAAGAGTTGCCGCATGGTGCCGTGCCGAGCATCCTCGTCCTCTGCTAAACTCGCAAGGTTGCCGTCTAACGGCCGCGGATAAAGAGAGCTCGTTCATTCCGAACCGGGCACCGCGCAACGAGGAGAAAGGGGATCACTTCTATGGCTCTTGAAGCCGAAGTCAAG
>JAUZFP010000061.1 GCA_030838475.1 Actinomycetota bacterium | reverse complement strand
GCGACGGCCAGCGCATCCGGGATCGAGTGGTTGACGGCCACGAACTCGAGCTGGAAGGGGCCGAGCGTCTCGCGCTGATCGGCCTTCACGGTCAGCGAGTATGGGGTGATCCTGTGCTCTTTGAGCTTCGCCTCGACGAGGGCGAGCGTGAGCTGGGATCCGAGCAGCGGGATGTCCTGCCGCAGCTTGAGCAGGTAGGGCACGGCGCCGATGTGGTCCTCGTGGCCGTGCGTGAGCACGACGCCGATGACGTCGTCGAGGCGGTCCCGGATGGGCGAGAAGTCCGGCAGGATCAGGTCGACGCCCGGCTGGGTCTCCTCGGGGAAGAGCACACCGCAGTCGACGATCAGGATCTTGCCGTCGATCTCGTACGAGGTCATGTTGCGGCCGATCTCACCGAGGCCACCGATCGGGATGACCCGAAGTGTTCCTGGCTGGAGTTTGGCTGGCTGGTAGACGTTTACTGGCATCGAGTCCTATTTGTTGGTGCGGCGGGGCCTTTAGCCCCATGGTGAAGCCTGATGTTTAGCGGGTGGTGCCCGCGACCTTGGGAAGCGCGCCGCCCGCGGCCGCATTGCGGTCCGGTCGGAAGTTACTGAGATCCACACCCGGGATCTCGCCGACGAGGGCGACCTCGTCCTCGATGAGGGCGGCCTCGGCATCCTCGGGTCCGACGAGCGGGAGACGCACGCGCGGGCTGTGGATGCGGCCGAGTCCGTGAAGGATGTATTTCGCCGCGACCGTGCCGGGGACGTGCGTCATGACGGCTCGGACGAGCGGCTCGAGCTGCTTGTGCTCCTTGGTCGCGGTCGCGAGGTCGTTGTTGTTGACGGCGTCGATGATCCGGCGGTAGGGAGCGGCCGCGATGTTCGCCGTCACACCGACGAGCCCGACGGCGCCGATCGACAGGTGCGGGAGGACGTTGGTGTCGTCGCCCGAGAAATACAGCAGGTCGGTCTGGTTCAGCACGCGGCTGACCTCGGCGAAATCGCCCTTCGCATCCTTGATGGCGCGGATGTTCGGATGCTGCGCGGCCCGCAGGATCGTCTCGTACTTGATCGGGATGCCCGTGCGGCCCGGGATGTCGTAGAGGATCACCGGCAGGTCGGTCGCGTCGGCGATCATCCTGAAGTGGGTGAGCACGCCGGCCTGGGTCGGCTTGTTGTAGTACGGGGTGACAATCATGACGGCGTCGGCGCCGGCCTTCTCGCTGTGCTTGTACAGCTCGATCGCGTGCGCGGTCTCGTTGGAGCCGCCGCCGGTGATGATCTTGGCGCGGCCGTTCGCGACATCCTTCGCCACCTCGACCAGCCTCAGCTTCTCGGGGTCGGTCAGCGTGCTGGTCTCGCCGGTCGTGCCGGTGACGACGATGCCGTCGGCCCCGTCGTTGATGACATCGTCGATGTGCTTCTCGACGTCGGCCCAGTCCACTTCGCCGTCTGCGGCAAACGGCGTCACGAGTGCAACGAGCACCTGGCCAAAGGGATTGTTCTGCGTGGACACCCCTAAAGGCTACCGGCTGGCCGTGATTGCCAACCTCCCAAACCGTTGTGCAGGAGTATCGCCCCCTATTCGTTGGTGTGGCGGGGCGGGGCACTGACCAAAGTGCCGAAACTCCTGCATAACGGCTGGATCAGGCCCGGCGGTGATCTAACCGAGCGATCGCGCCGAGAAGGGCCGACTCCACCTCCGGCAACTCGTAGACAACTTGCGAATACATGAACCGCAGTACCCGCTTACCCAGGATGCTCAAAGCGGCGTCCCGTTTGCGGTCGGCATAGGGATTCGAGTGATGCTGTTTACTGTCGACCTCCACGACGAGGTGCTCACCAAGCAAGAAATCGACCCGGCCGACGCCCGGAATCGCAACCTGTTGACGGAATGGCACGCCCAACCGAAGCAGCATGAGTTTCACTAGCGATTCTGTACCGCTCTCCGAGAGGTCGTCGGCAAGGCGAGCCCAACGTCGGGCAGCCACACTCAGCCGACTGGTGAGTTGCGACAACTCCGCCGCATTGATCTTGCAAAGATGCGCTGCGGACTCGAGAACGACGAACCCCTGGTCGACACCGCGACAACGAAAGACTTGGGCAATTGCATCCATCACGGGAACGGCAACTCGATCACCCCCAAGCGATGACCCAGTCCAATGCACCCGCGTAGATGCGTCCGGGGTTTCTCTCAGTCGCCTATGCGAGTCGGACGGCATGCGCAACCGCGCCGACGTAACGGGAACGCTGACGTGCAAAAGGTCAGGATGCTCTGGTACCCAGAGACCGTGGTGTTCAGCGGCGCTCACGCAGTCCAGCCGTCCGCCGACACGCCATGCTCGAGCGATATCCAACCCAACCGTGGGGTCGGCGTACCAGCCCTTGCGGATGCGCCAGACCCCACCGCCCGTGCTCGCCTGAAGGATGACCGCTCGCGTGTGTCCCGCGGCGAGGAGCTCACCGGTCGACGCAATTCCCCCGCGCCTTCGGATGGTTTCTATTACCGTCTGCACCCGAACACTCTGCTAACGGCGACATGCTTCGATGGCACGCACTCCGAAGCTTGACTACTGTTCGGCACTAGCCTGCGGTGTTCGGGACAGGTCGCCATTAAGCGTTGTGCAGGAAAACCCGCGTCACCAGGACGCCGCTGCCCCGAGATCTGTGCACGGCCAGGTCGGAACTCCTGCACAACGGTTGTGTGTGTGTGTGTGTGTGCGCGCGTGGGGCTCACGGCCCGCAGGGCTAGGGGGCGACGCGACCGTTGCCGTTGAAGGTCTCGGCGGTGAGGGGCATCAGGTCGACCCAGAAGTTCTCCATCTTCTCCGCCACCATCTCGATCTCGCGCTGCGGGAATGACGGGAAGTGGGTGCCCTCGCGCTTGGTGCGCAGCGACAGGAAGTTCATCAGCGACCGGGCGTTCATCGTCACGTACATCGATGAGTAGATGGTGACCGGCAACACGATCCGGGCGACCTCGCGCGCGACGCCCGCATCCAGCATGTTCTGATAGGAGCTGTACGCCGCCGAGCACACCGCCCGCACCTCGGAGTCGACGAGCGCCGTCTGCTCGGCTGTGCCAGGCAGGAAGTCGTACGCGCCCGCCTTGCCAACCTGCACGAGGTTGCGGTCGGGTCCGGGTACGTAGAACACGGGGTTCAGCTCGCGGTACCGCCCGCTCTCCTCGTTGTACGACGCCATCCGGTGCCGCATGAACTCGCGAAACACGAAGATCGGCGCCTGCACGTAGAACGTCATCGAGTTGTGCTCGAACGGCGATCCGTGCCGGTCGCGCATCAGGTAGTTGATGAGCCCCTTGCTACGGGATGCGTCGAGCGTCTCATCCTGCGCCGCCTCGAGGGTCTGCTCCCCCTGCGTCGACACTCGCGCGGCGAACAGAACGTCGGCATCCGACGCGTTCGCGCGCACTAACTCAACGGTGACATCGGATCGGAACGAAATCTCATCAGGCACGGCCCCAACGTTAGCCGGGACGACCCACGTAACATCCGTTCACACTCCGTCGCGGCCCCAAAAACACGCTTAATGTTTCGGTATGAACCCGGTGGCCGTTGTCGCGATCCTTCTTGGGCTCGTCGCGCTCGCCACCGTGCTGGGTCTGGTCTGGAAGGCCGGCAACGGCCGGATCAGCGCCCCCGGCCGCCGCACCAGCCAGGATGCCGTCGATCTGCCCGAGGTGGCACGCGGCGAGAAGGCGACACTGCTGCAGTTCTCCACCGAAGTTTGCGCACCCTGCGTGCCCACGCGTCGCGTCCTCGGCCAGATTGCCGAGTCGACGGATGGCGTCAGTCACGTCGATCTCGACCTCACGCACCGCCCCGACATTGCCGCGCGCTTTAACGTGCTGCAGACCCCGACCACGCTCATCCTCGACCGCGCCGGCGTCATCCGCGCCCGCATCGGCGGGGCCCCGCGTCAGGCCGACGTGCGCGCCGCGCTCGCGGACATCCTCGCCGCCGCGTAGGCACAACCCACCCCAACCCGGAGGCTCCCATGGCTGACAAGACTGGTATCGACCCGCGCGGACCACGGTTCGGCGCGGCCATTACCGGCGTGCTCCTGCTCGTGACGATTGGTGTCTGGCTGACCGGCCACACGCTCGTCGCGACGATCATCTTCGCCTTCATCACCCTCGTCTTCGCTTGGGGCGCGTTCGCCGGCGTCAAGCGTCACCCCTACGGACTGTTCTTCAAGGCGGTCATCCGTCCCCGTCTGAAGCCGCCAACCGAACTCGAGGACCCGACTCCCCCGACCTTCGCCCAGGGCGTCGGCCTTGTCATCACTCTTGCCGGCCTGCTGCTCTCCCTCATCCCCGGTCTCCAGCTCGCCCTGCCGATTGCTGCGGGCCTCGCGTTCATCGCCGCGTTCCTCAACTCCGTCTTCGCGTACTGCCTCGGCTGCCAGATCTACCTGCTTCTCGTGCGCCTCGGCGTGCTCGGGCGCAAACACGGCACTCCCGCGGCCGCCTAGCTCACTCCTCCGCTAGGCCGACCCGCCAGCTCGTCATAGGCTGGGTTCCTCCCCACGGAAGGAATCCCATGGCCCTCACGAGCGAAGCGACAACCCTCTGGTTCGGTGATCTTCAAACCGGATCGGGCACCACATCACTCGACTCGTCTGACGCCGCCGAGTTCCCCGTCTCCTGGCAGGCGCGCTCCGTCGGCGAGGTCGGAAAGACCAACCCGGAGGAGCTTCTCGGCGCCGCCCACTCGGCCTGCTACTCGATGGCCCTGTCCAACGCCCTCGGCGGAAACGGCACCCCGCCCGAGAGCCTGCAGGTCACAGCGGCGGTCACATTTGTGCCAGGCGAGGGCATCAAGGGCAGCCACCTTCTGGTGAGCGCCAAGGTCCCCGGGCTGAGCGAGGAGGACTTCCAAAAGTTCGCCGAGGACGCGAAGGCCAACTGCCCGGTGTCGCAGGCGCTCGCGGGCATCCCGATCACGCTCGAAGCCAGTCTCGCCTAGTGCACGGTCGCAGTAACCTGCGGATCCTCGTCTCCGGCGCGTCTGGTTTCATCGGCACGGAGCTGGTCGCACAGCTCGAAGCTGAGGGTCACACCGTGCTGCGTCTCGTGCGCACGAAGCCGAAACATCCGAGCGAGGTCCTGTGGTCGCCGGCTACCGGCGAGCTCGACCCCACCGTTCTCGAGACGGTGGATGCGGTCATCAACCTGTCCGGCGCATCAACTGGTCGCATTCCCTGGACTCGCGCGTACAGGGAGAAGATCCGGGAGTCCCGGGTCGACCCGACGACGACGCTCGCGCGCGCGATCGATGGGGCGCTGCATCCGCCGACCGTGTTCCTGAGCGCGTCCGCTGTCGGCTACTACGGCGACCGCCCGGGCGAGGTCCTCACCGAGCAGTCCACGCGGGGAACCGGATACTTCCCCGACGTCGTCGGCGCGTGGGAGGCGGCCGCGCAGGCCGTCCCGAAGGCGGTCCCGTCGACCAAGGTCCGTGTCGTCACCTTTCGCACCGGCATCGTCGTCGGACGGGGCGGCGCGTTCACGCCCCTGATCGCGCTGACGCGCCTGGGGCTTGGGTCCCGATTCGGCTCGGGCCGGCAGAACTGGCCGTGGATCAGCCTCCACGACGAGGCCGCAGCGATCCGTCACCTGTTGACCAGCAAGCTGAGCGGGCCGGTCAACCTGACGGCGCCGACCCCGGCGACGACCAACGAGATCACGTCCTATCTGGCCAAGCGGATGCGACGCTGGTACCTGTTCCGGATCCCCGCCTGGGCCATCACCGGGCTCCTCGGCGACGCCGGCAGGGACCTGCTGCTCACCAACGAGAACGTGGCACCCGAGCGCCTCGTCTCGGACGGTTTCGCGTTCACGCACGAAACGGTCGAGTCGGCTATCGACGCGATGTTCTCTCGAGCCGAATAGCCTTACGCGTCGCCCAGCGCGCACGCCGTCGGTCCCCGCTCGCGTCGTAGGCCAAGGCAAGCCGGTACCAGCGCGTCCAGTCGGCGGGCGCAGCCTCAACCTCGGCCTGGTACCGCGGAAACTCCGCGTCAGCTGCCGCACGGTCCGGCCGACCGCTCGGCCGGTGCGGGAGCTCATCCACCGGCAACTCCCCCCGCTCGGTCATCAGCCGGAGCAGGCGCTGGGCGCGCGCGCCGAAGACCAGTTCGGAGATGAGTGCCCACGCGCCGACGATCGGCAGGACGATGAGCGCGACACCCTCGAGCTGGCCGGCGAGGACGCCCGTGCCAAGGAGCAGGACGGCGTGCTGCACGACGAGCACGAGGTAGAGCGCGAGCAGCGCAGCCATGACAAGCGCTGCGATGAGGTTGCGGTTCTTCACGCAGCCGGTTTCACTCGGAGGCGCCGGTGAGATCGATCAGCTTGTCGAGGCCCACCACGATGCCGGTCGCGTCGGACGCGGCTCGAAGCGCGAGCAGGATCCCGCGCTCGTAGGAGTCACGCGTGACGGCCTCGTGCTTGATGCTGAGGAGTTCGCCTCGCCCGCCGAGCATGACCTCCTGCCGGGCGCCCACACCCTGCATCCGGATGCTGTGGATCGGGACACTCGCGATCAGCTGGCCCCGCGCGCGCTGGTCATGGTGAGGTGCGACGACCGGGCCGAGGCTCGACCGTGCCTCGCCGATCAGTTCCGCGGTACGGATGGCCGTGCCGGACGGCGAATCGACCTTGGACACGTCGTGCGCCTCGACGATCTCGATCGAGTCGAAGAACCGCGCGGCGAGCGCGGCGAACGACGTCGCGAGTACCGAGCCGATCGAGAAGTTCGGGATGATGAGAACCACGAGGTCCGGATTCGCCGCCACGGGCGCCCTCAGGGTGGCGATGCGCTCGGCCGACCATCCCGAGGTTCCGACCACGACGCTGATACCGTTCTCGATCGCGAACTCGACGACCTTCTGTGATACCGCGGGCACCGTCACGTCGAAGATCAGGTCCGCGCCGAGGGCCGCTTCGAGCGGAGTCTTCGAGTCGATGGCTGCGGCCAGCTCAAAGTCCTCGGATTCCTCGATGAGGCGCACGACTACCTTGCCCATCCTGCCCGTTGCTCCGACCACCGCGACCCGAATTGTCATGGCCCCAATCTAGCAATTCAGCCCGTACGCTCGATGCGTGGTCAGCTTTCGCGAAGCATCCGTCGACGATCCGGATGCGCACGCGCTCATCGCCGAATACTTCGACATGCGCGCCGAGACGTTTCCGACGGGCGACTACTCGCCGGTGTTCCCGAAGGCGGCGAACTTCGCGCCGCCCGCGGGCGTGTTCCTGATCGTCGTCGAGGACGGAGAGGATGTCGGCTGCGGCGGCATCAAGCGGCTTGCCGACGACCGCTACGAGATCAAGCACCTCTGGATCCAGCCGCGAATGCAGGGTCGCGGCCTCGGCCGCACACTGCTGACGGAGCTCGAGCGTCGCGCCCGCGACTTCGGCGCGACAGAGGTCGTCCTGGACACCAACGCCAGCTTGGTCGCCGCCGGAGGCATGTACCGCTCGGGCGGCTACGAGGAGATCGAGCCCTACAACGACAACCCAAACGCGACGAACTGGTTCCGAAAAAGCCTCTAGTACGGCTGCGGCGACGGCAGGCCGGTACGCAGCTCCGCCGCGAGGTGGCCGAGGTCGTTGTGGGTGATCAGCACGGGCGGCTTCGCCGAGCGCACCCGGATGATGGTGAGCCCGCAGTTGGCCTGGTTGACGCCCATCCAGCGCCACGACTCAGCGCCGAACGTCTCCCGCACAAACCACGCGATCACGAAGTTGTGGGTGATCAGCAGGTCGTGGGTGTCTTCGTGGGTCGGCACCATCCACTCTGAGACGGCGTCGGTCATCTGGGCCTCGCCGGCCTCGATCTCCTCGGGCGTCACCGATCCGAAGAACGCCTCGAACGCGTGCGGCATCGTCGGCGTCGGCCCGCTCGGGATGCAGTCCATCAGCAGCGCACTCGGCTTCGACTCGAGGGCGGGCATCCGCTCCGTCAGGATGCGCGCGGTGTCGGCCGCCCGCTCCAGCGGCGAATGCCATGCGCCGCTGAACGGAACTCCGCTCAGCCGAGTGGCGATCGCCTCGGCCTGCCGTTTCCCGCGGGCGGAGAGCTTGCCGTCCGGCAGTCCGTACTCGGCGTCCTGCTGTTCGCCGTGGCGCACCAAGTAGAGGTAGTGACTCATTGCTTGCACTTCAGACTTTCTAGTTCGCTACCGGGGCTGGCGACTCTGCCAGTCCTTCGAAAGATTCGACGAGGCCGTCGAAGGCGCCGTCCGGTACGGTGCCGACCGCCGCGATGGACAGCGGGCGGGCGACGAGCTCTTCGGCCAGTTCGCGCACGTCGTCCGGCGTGACCTTCGCGATGCGGCGCAGTGATTCGTCGAGGTCGACGAACTCGCCAAGCGTCAGTTCGCTCCGACCGAGGCGCGACATTCGGGTGTCCGAGTCCTCGAGCGCGAGGGCGGATGCGCCGCTCAGTTGGCCGGCGGCCCGGCGCATCTCCTCCTCGGTGACGCCGCGCGACGCGATCCCGCGGAACTCGCTCATCATCAGCTCGGCGACCTGCGCGGTCTTGGCGGGTGAGCATCCGGCGTAGATCCCGAATAGGCCGGCGTCCGAATAGCTGGGTGAGAAGGAGTAGACGGAGTAGGCAAGGCCGCGCTTCTCGCGGATCTCCTGGAACAGGCGGCTGGACATCCCGCCGCCCAGAATCGAGTTGAACACCGTGAGTGTGGCGCGCCGCGGGTCGGCGGCCGCGAGCCCGGTCACGCCGAGGATGAGGTTGGCCTGCTCGATCGGACGCTGCACAACCACGAGGGGCGATCCGCGCTCGATGAGTCCGCCGTCGGCGTCGCGCCGCTCGACCGGTGCCGCCGCTGCGCCAAGGTTCCACTCGGCGCGCACGAGCGCTGCGGTGACCTCGGCGACGAGTTCGTCGTGGTCGACCGCCCCGGCCACAGTGATGACGACATCCTGGGCACGGTAGTTCGCCCGGTAGTGGTTCCAGACGGCGTCGCGCGTAACAGCGGTGATCGTCTCCGAGTTGCCGCCGATCGGACGCCCCAGCGGATGTTCGCCGAGCACGGCCTCGAAGAACCGTTCGCTGGTGACATCCGACGGGTCGTCGTCCGCCATGGCCAGTTCCTCGAGGATGACGCTGCGCTCGTTGTCGAACTCCTCGCGGTCAAGAACGGACGAGGTGAACATGTCGGCGATGACGTCGATGGCCATCGGCAGGTCGCGGTCTTGGATCTTCGCGTAGTAGCAGGTGTACTCCTTGGCGGTCATGGCGTTGTGCTCGCCACCCACGGAGTCGAAGCTGACCGCGATGTCGAGCGCGCTGCGGGTCAGCGTCCCCTTGAAGAGGAGGTGCTCGAGAAAATGGGTGGACCCGTACGTCGTCGGCGTCTCATCCCGGGACCCCACGGCGACCCAGTAGCCGATTGTCGCGCTACGTGCGCCGGGCACCGCTTCGCTCAGGATGCGCACGCCGCTCGGCAGCACGCTGCGTCGAACCAGCGAGTCCCCCGAGGCGACGAAGGAGAGTTCCGCCATGTCGAGGGGCAGGGACACGGCGCCAATTATCACCGGATGAGCCTACGTCATCGGACGGGCAGTGAGTCGAGCGAGAGATAAACGAAACGGTTTCAGTAGTCCCTCGAACTGGGGTACACTTTAGGAGGACAAACAGACGAGTCTGTCTGTCCTCATGTGGTACTGTTTCACCAGGCACCCAAAGCCACTAACTGAACAAAGACCCGTAGCCAAACCCGAATGGCCACACTTGCCCGCGACTTCCCCGGTCGCGGGCAATCCGCCTCCGGCAGAGAACCCGAAACTCTACCGGAGTACCAACCCGAGTCCCCCGGCTCGGGATTGCACCCAACGGCTTGAGACACCTAGCCGCAAGTCCGTGAAGGAGCCGCGTTGTGACGGTCGCATTAGATGACGTCAGGTTTGATCCGACCGCACAGCGTGCTCCGGGTGCCAAGGTCCGCATCCTCGAGACGGCGGACATCCTCTTCTACGCAGAGGGCATCCGCATCGTCGGGATCGACCGACTGATCAGCACCTCCAAGGTCACCAAGGCGACCTTCTACAAGCACTTCGGCTCGAAGGATCGCCTCATCCTCATGTACATCGAGGCGCGTCACCTCGCCGAGGTCGCCAAATTCGAGGCCATCCTCGAGGCCAATCCCAAGCCAGAGGCTGCACTCCGCGCCATCGTCGCGGACACCACAGCAGAGATCGCCACGCCCGGGTTCCGCGGCGACGCGTTCCTCAACGCCGCAACCGAATTCTCCGAGGACCGCCACCCCGTGCGCTCCGTCGTTCTCCGCCACCGCGAGTGGCTCACCGGTTTCCTCGCCGAACTCCTGCAGGACCTGGGCCACCGGATGCCCGGTGACGCGGCCGACGACTTCATCCTTGCCCGCGACGGCGCAATGTCGGGCGGCTACGCCGGCGACCCGATCGCGGCCTCCGCATCCCTTAGCAGAATTACCGACCACGTCATAAGGGCTGCCGCGGCATAGTTTTTCGTCGCTAGGGTGACGGCTATGACCATCTCATACACGTTTACCCTGCTCAGCGTTTTGCTGTTCGTTACGGCAATCGTTGCAATCATCGACGCGGTAGCCCGCCTTCGTGGCCGTCGCGGTGTCGGTGTCCTCGCGGTCATTGAAATCATCGCCGCGATCCTGCTGATCCTGACCGAGTTCGTGGTGATCAGCACCTTCCTCGGCAGTGCGCTCATCCTGGAGATCATCCTGGGCGTCGATCTTTTGCTGCTGCTGATCTTCCGCGGCAGCGTTCGACGAGGATTTGCCGGCGTCACGGTGATCGCGCTGGTGCTCGACATCATCCTGCTGCTGATCACGTTGGGCTGGCTGCACATCCCCGGGATCAATTAGGTCGCAACATTCTCAGGCGGCGTTAACCGTCGAGGGATAAAGATTGACTCATGGCAAATCATCCGAACTGGCGACTGCCGGACGTTCCGACGTTTCTGCTCTCGAGTCCTGACTTCTCCCCCGGCGGCGCGCTGCCGACCTCTGCCCGCTCCGGCATCATGGGTGCGGGCGGCGAGGATCGCTCCCCCACGCTCAACTGGGAGGGCGCACCGGCGGGAACCAAGAGCTATGCGGTCACCGTCTACGACCCCGATGCCCCGACCGGCAGCGGCTTCTGGCACTGGGCGGTCTACAACATCCCGGCCAGCGTCACGAGCCTGGCCGGTAATGCGGGTGATCCGGACGCCGGACTCCTGCCGCCCGGAGCAGTCACTCTGCCGAACGAGGCTCGACTCGATCGCTACGTTGGAGCGGCCCCACCTCCCGGACACGGAGAGCACCGCTACTTCTTCACGGTGACGGCGCTGGATGTGCCGTCGCTGGAGCTCGACGCGGCGAGCACGCCGGCGGTGCTCGGCTTCAACTTCCTTGGCCACGTCCTCGCCCGCGCCCAGCTGATCGGCACGACCGAGACCCCCTAGGGCGCGATCACCCGGCAATGCCCCGGTTTGTTACCGTTGTGGCCTTCATCGAGGGCGCATCGGTAACAAACCACCACGCGGTCGGGCGAATCTACGCTCGCTTACGATGCGGACGCCTTGTCGAGCAGCGCGACGTGGTGCCGCTCGAGCCGCACGTTGGTCGCTCCCAGCGCCCGTTGAAGCTGGTCGGCGTCGGCCGCGCGAAGGATGGCCGCCGCGATCCCCGGCTTCAGCAGGACCCAGGCCAGGGCGACCGTCGTCGGCGTCTCGTCGAGGTCCTTGGAGACGGACTCCAGCGCGGCGAGCACACGTTCGCCGCGGCGTCCGATGTGGCGGGTCGCGCCGTCGAACATGACCGAGTGCGGCACGTCATCCCGGGAACGGAACTGCCCGGTGAGATAGCCGTTCGCGAGCGGAAGCCGGGCGAGCGCGCCACGCCTCATCTCGACGGCGATGTCCTGAAATTCCGTCTCGTACGCCGTGCGCTCCATGAGGTTGTACTCGATAAGGATGGCGCGGAAGGCGGGGCCCGCCGCCTCCTCCGCGATCTCCGCCACGCGCCGGATGGTGGTCGGGTTGAAACCGGACGCGGACAGAAACCGCACCTTGCCCTCGGCGATGAGCCGGAATCCGGTCTCCAGGGACTCCTCGATCGGTGTCCCGTCGTCCTCACCATCGAAGGACAGGAAGTCGATGTAGTCCGTGCCGAGGCGGGTGAGGGAGTTCTCGACGGCGCGCAGCATCTTGTGTTTGCTCAAGCCCGCGGCATCCGGATGCCGGCCAATGCGCGTCTCCAGGATGACCGCGCCGCGGTCCGACAGCGTGCGCAGCCACGTCCCGATCATCACTTCGCTGCGACCACCCGCGTAGTGGTCGGCCGTGCTGACCAGGTTGCCGCCCGCCGCCGCATAGGTGTCGAGAACCCTGGCGGTCTCGTCGATTCCCGCCGCCCAGCCGAAGACGGCGCCGTCCAGCCCGATCGGGCTGACGACGACACCGGTGCCGCCGACATCGCGCGGACCCACCGCCGGGGCGGGGCTCTCGTCGACGGTGGTCGTAACCATGGTCACACGATAGGTGCCGTGTACGACAAAAACTCACCCCTTGCCCCGCGCCCAGCTATTTGCTAGCTACCGGCGCGCGGGCATCGAAACCCCGGCGTGCTGTTGTTGGTTGAGTAGCCCGACGCCGTAGGCGCCGCGCCGGTTGTTGGTTGAGTAGCCCGACGCCGTAGGCGCCGCGCGTATCGAAACCGCGGCTGTGGATCATTCGAATACCTCAACCGCATCCGATGCGATCCTCGTCGGATGGGTTGGGCTTACCTCTTGAAATGCGCTGACGGCACCTACTACGCCGGCAGCACCCAGAATCTGGACCTTCGAGTGTGGCAACACTCGACCGGGTTGGGAGCGAAGTACACGAGCAAAAGGCTGCCGATCGAGCTGGTGTTCGCCGCCCAATTCGACAGCATCGCGGACGCCTATGCTTTCGAGAAGAAGATTCAAGGGTGGTCCCGCGCAAAGCGCGAAGCGCTCATCGGGGGCGAGTTCAACAAACTGCCTGAGCTGAGCAGAAAACGTTTCGGGAAGGCTCCGGAGCGGCCGCGCTAGCCGGGTTTCGATACGCCCGGCGCCTACGGCGTCGTGCTACTCAACCAACAACTGGACCGTCGCCTACGGCGTCCCGCTACACAACCAACAACTGGACCGTCTCCTACGGCGTCGTGCTACTCAACCAACAACAAACGCAAAAGGCCCGCGCCACCGAAGTGGCACGGGCCCAAAGCGTTAGTGCTGGTTACTCCTCGGAGTCACCCTCGCCGACGTTCGCATCAACGAGGTCACCGGATGCGGCATCCTCGCCCTCGAGAACGGGAGCGAGCGACAGCTTTCCGCGGTCATCGATCTTGGTGATCTCCACCTGGATCTTCTGGCCGACGGCGAGCACGTCCTCGACGTTCTCGACGCGCTTGCCACCGGCGAGCTTACGAACCTCGCTGATGTGCAGCAGGCCGTCCTTGCCCGGGGTGAGCGAGACGAACGCGCCGAACGTGGCGAGCTTGACGACGGTTCCGAGGAACCGCTCACCAACCTCCGGGTTGAGCGGGTTCGCGATCGCGTTGACCGCGGCACGCGCGGCCTCAGCCGACGGGCCGTCAACCGCACCGATGTACACCGTTCCGTCATCCTCAATCGAGATGTCGGCTCCGGTGTCGTCCTGGATCTGGTTGATGGTCTTGCCCTTTGGTCCGATGAGCTCCCCGATCTTGTCGATCGGGATCTGCACCGAGATCACGCGGGGCGCGGTCGGGGCCATCTCGTCAGGCGCGTCGATGGCCGCGTTGATCACGGCGAGAATCGTCGTGCGGGCCTCCTTCGCCTGCTTGA
>JAUZFP010000054.1 GCA_030838475.1 Actinomycetota bacterium | reverse complement strand
GGCCAAGGGTGAGAAGTTCGTCACCCTCGGCAACACCGTTCTCGACGCCGTCGTCGCCGCGGGCGCGACCACGCCCGAGGAGGGCCTTGCAGCCCCTTCGACACGCTCAGGGACCGATCAAACCGTGGAACAGTTGATCGGCAACGAGGCAGCGGTCCTGGGCGAGAAGATCGTGCTCCGCCGCCTCGCGGTGGTGAAGGGCGACAAGTTCGCGATCTACCTGCACAAGACCAACAAAGACCTGCCGCCGCAGGTCGGCGTGGTCGTCGGTTACTCGGGCGACGACGCGGAGACGGCTCGCAGCATCGCGCAGCATATCTCCTTCGCCGACCCGCAGTACCTCACGCGCGACGAGGTCCCCACGGCCGATGTCGAGGCGGAGCGCCGCATCGTCGAGGAGATCAGCCGCAACGAGGGCAAGCCCGAGGCGGCGCTGCCGAAGATCATCGAAGGCCGCGTCAACGCGTTCTTCAAGCAGGTCGTGCTCCCCGAGCAGGACTATGCGCGCGACAACAAGCAGACCATCAGCAAGGTGCTCTCGGGTGCCGGACTCACCATCCAGGGATTCGTCCGCTTCAAGGTCGGCGCGTAACTGACATCGAGAGGACCCGGGATGAACAATCCCGGGTCCTTTCGCATAATCTGTTCTAGACCAAAGGGGACCGCATGGCCGAGGAACGCAAACGTCGGGTTCTGCTGAAGCTCTCGGGCGAGGCGTTCGGCGGCGGTTCGCTCGGTGTGAATCCCGACGTGGTCAGTTCCCTGGCGAAGGAGATCGCGGCGGCGTCGCACGACGTGGAGATCGCGATCGTGGTCGGCGGCGGCAACTTCTTTCGTGGCGCCGAGCTCAGCCAGCGCGGCATGGACCGCGGTCGCGCCGACTACATGGGCATGCTCGGCACGGTGATGAACGCCCTCGCCCTGCAGGACTTCCTCGAGCAGGCCGGTGCCGCGACCCGTGTGCAGTCGGCCATCTCGATGACCCAGGTGGCCGAGCCGTACATCCCGCGCCGTGCCGAGCGTCACCTCGAGAAGGGCCGGGTCGTCATCTTCGGCGCCGGCGCGGGGCTCCCGTACTTCTCCACCGACACGGTCGCCGCCCAGCGTGCCCTCGAGATCGAGGCGGATGTCGTGCTGGTCGCGAAGAACGGCGTGGACGGCGTGTACGACTCCGACCCGCGCAGCAATCCGGATGCCAGGAAGATCCAGGAGATCAGCTACCAGGACGCCCTCGTGCAGGGTCTCAAGGTGGTCGACTCGACCGCGTTCAGCCTCTGCATGGACAACAAGATGCCCATGGTCGTCTTCGGTATGGAGCCTGCGGGCAACGTCGCCAAGGCGATCCGCGGCGACCGCATCGGCACTCTGGTGCGAGCGTAAGCGAGCATATGAAGGCACAGTCGCGCGTATTGTCCGAGTCGGAGCCGGACGCTAGTCGTCGCGTCAACCGCTCGGAACTCGCGCTCTGGATCATCGGGATCGTGCTGCTGGCCGCTTCTGTTGTGCTCGTGGTCGGCTTCGTCAAGGTCATCATCGCGCAGGAGACGGAGGTAACCACAGCCTCCACTGTCGATCACTTCGGGGTCGAGGTCGCATTCGAGCAGGCGGCGAACGTCTACACACCTGGCGTCGTCACGGGGGGGATCGTGTGTATCGCCCTCGCTATCTTCTTGCGGGGCCTCGACCTCAATGCCCGTCGCCGTGCAGCCGATGTCGTATCCGCGAGTCCAAGTGAAGCGCCGATCCCGCCGTTGACCGAGCCAGCGGCGACGCCAACGCCGGTGCCTGCTCCAGCGGTGCAAGGCCCACCCCTCACCGACTACTCGGCGTTCATGCGGCCACCCGACAGCTCAACTGACCCCACACGGTGAGCCCAGCGGTACTGCTCCTCGTCGCGATCGCGGCGGTCGCCCACGCGACCTGGAACCTCACCATCAAGGCCGCGGGCACGAGCGGCACCCGGTTCCTCTGGCTCACCTTCGTCGTTGCGACGATCGCCGTCGCGCCGTTCGGCATTGCCTCGCTCGTGCAGGTGGGCCCGAGGATGACCCTGCTCCTTCTGCTCGCACTGGGCAGTGGCATCCTTCAGATCGCCTACTTCCTCACCCTGCAGCGCGGCTACCGGCTCGGTGATGTCTCGGTGGTCTACCCGCTCTCGCGCGGCAGCGGTCCGCTGCTCTCGGTGATCTTCGCCATCCTGCTGTTTGGCGAGCGCCCCGGGATTCTCGCGCTGATCGGTGCCGGTGTCGTGGTCGCTGGGGTGGTGGTGATCGGGCTGGCCGGTGGTCGCGGTCGATTTGCGGCCAACCGGGCCGGCATCCTGTACGGACTTCTGGTCGGAGTCGTCATCGCCGCGTACACGCTCTGGGATGCCAACGCAGTGGTGCAACAGAAGCTGCCGCCGTTCGGGTACTTCTGGATCACAATCCTCGTGCAGTTGATCGCGTTCGCGCCGTTCGCGTTGAACCAGCCGAAGCACACGATCGCGCTCGCGAGGCAGCACTGGGCCGCGGTGCTGGTGGTCGGCATCCTGTCGCCGCTCGCCTACGTGCTCATCCTGTTCGCCTTCACGCTCGCACCCGTCGCGCTGGTCGCGCCCGCGCGCGAAGTGAGCGTCGTACTTGTTGCGCTGGGCGGCTGGCTCCTGTTCAAGGAGCCCCATCCGGTCCAGCGCGTAATTGGTGCCGTCGTCGTGATCGGCGGCGTCGCCCTGCTAGCTCTGGGGTAGCAGCCGGCGTCGGCGGAGAAGAAGCAGTCCGGCACCGACGAGCAGCAGGAGCCCGGCGAGAATCGTGGGCACGGTGATGTCAGTTCCCGTGGCGGCCAGCGAGGCACCGATTGCGATCGTGAACGCCGTGTCGCTGGCGCCGTCCGCTCCGGTCGCTGTGATCGTGAAGGATGCCGTCTCGATCGTCGTTGGGGTACCGGAGATCACGCCCGTCGCGGGGTCGAGCACCAGGCCCGCGGGCAGTGCGCCGGCGGTCACCGCGAAGGTGATCGGACCTGTGCCCGTTGCGGCGAGTGTCTGCGAGTACGAGAGGTTGACCTTGCCGCCCGGAAGCGACGCGGTCGTGATGGTCGCAGCGTGCGGCAGTTCGAAGCGAACCAGATTCTTTCCGAGATACGCTCCCGTCCAAATGTTGCCGTCGCTCGCGGCCACGATTCCCGTCATCCACTGTGTTCCGCCGGCGGAATCGGTGTAGTTCGTGTGCGTTCCGGTGGTGACGTCGAGCTTTCCAACACCATTTGCGGCGTAGGTGCTGTACCAGACGTTTCCATCCGGTCCCGTCGTGACGTTGAACACATCAAGTCCGAGGCTGCTGCCGGTCGTCCAGCTCGAGGTCGATGGATCGTAAGAGTCGATTCGCTGGTCGTTGATTTCGGCGACCCAGATCTTGCCATCCGGTGTCGTGGTCAGACTATTGGAGCCCTGGTTCGCGGGCTGCCCGGTCGCAATGGCCGCGGAGGTGCTCGGGTTGTTCGGGTCGATCGAGCCGACCTTTTGGGCGTTGTACATCGCGTACCAAAGGATGCCGTCGGGGGCCAGAGTGAGACCGTCCGGATCGGCGGCCGGCGTCGTGTACTCGTTCCAGTCCGTGGTCGACGGATCGAATGACGCAATCGCGTTTCCGACACCCTCCGTGATCCACAGCTTGCCGGCCGCGCTTACGACATTGTCGATACCGCCCGCAGTCGGGACCAGGTATTGCGTCACTACGTGGGTCGTTACGTCGAACTGGTCGAGGAATGTGCCGGTGTGACCGGGAGTATTTCCGAGGGCGATGAACCACATGTTGCCGTCGGGGCCTTCGGTGATTCCGGTCATCGAGTAGTAGAGGGGGGTCAGGTAGTCGTGGGCGATCCCGGTGGTCACGTCGACGTAACCAATGTTTCCCCCCGTGCCCGCGGCGTTCTGGTTCGTGTACCACGGGTTTCCGCCCGGGCCGAGACCAACGTTCCAGACCCACGCGCCGCTAGCGCTGTACGACGTGAAGTCGCCGGCCGCCGCATAGGCGGGCGAGGCGATCAGGGCCGGGACCGTGGCGAGGGCGCCCACCACAACGGCTGCGACTATCCCTCGAACTGTGCGTCGGGGGGTTCGAGTCTCAGAAGTCATTTCGGGTGTGCCTATCGCGTAGTGCTAGGACCGAAAAAGGCTTCGGATTCGGTTAGAGGCTAGCAGCAATGCGACGCGCTCCCGGGCGTTTTCACCGCCCCCGAACTGGTGCGGCGCGCCCGCCAACTAAACTTGGACGGACACAAAGGAGTTGCCGTGATTAGCGACGTGCTTGACGAGGCCAAAACCAAAATGGACAAGGCCGTTGAGGTAGCCAGGGACGATTTTGGCACCGTGCGCACTGGCCGTGCCAACCCCGCACTGTTCCAGAAGATCCTCGTCGACTACTACGGAACGCCGACCCCGCTCGCCCAGCTCGCCTCCATGCAGAACCCGGAGGCCCGTACCCTGCTCGTGACGCCCTACGACAAGGGCGCCCTCAAGGAGATCGAGAAGGCCATCGTCAACTGGCCGAACCTCGGCGCGAACGTCGGCAACGACGGCAACATCATCCGCGTCACGCTCGCCGAGATGACGGAGGAGCGTCGTCGCGACTTCGTGAAGATCGTGCGCTCGAAGGGCGAAGAGGCCAAGGTCGCGATCCGCAACATCCGACGCAACTCCAAGGACGACCTGGATGGCCTCAAGGCAGACGTCGGCGAGGACGAGCTGGCGCGCGCCGAGAAGGAGCTCGAGGCGGTCACGAAGGCGCACGTCGACTCCATCGACGACGCGCTGAAGCGCAAAGAGACAGAGTTGCTCGAAGTCTGATGACCGAGCCCGGCGAGAGTCCCACCCCGCGAGCAAGCAAGCGGGCGCGCCAGCGCGCCGAATTCGACGCAACCGTTGCGGACATCGAGGCGCAGGTGCGCGCCACCAACGCGAAGATCGAGGCGCAGGTGCGGGCGACGAACGCCATCATCGAGGAGCGCACCGGTCGCAACCTGGTTGCGGCGGTCGCGATCGGCATTGTGTTCGGGGCGGCGTTCATCGCCAGCCTGATCTTCCTGACCTGGATCTTCATGATCTTCGCCGCGGCGCTGATGGTGTTCCTCGCGCTCGAGCTCACGGCGGCGTTCAGGGCTACCGGTCGCAACGTCCCGCGGATCCCGTCCGCCATCGCCGCGGTCGGCGTCATCGTGGCCACCTTCTACTGGCACAGCGAGGGACAATGGCTCGTCCTCCTCGCGGGCATGGCCTTCATCACCGTCTGGCGACTGGTGGAGGCGATCATCCCGGCTCGGCGCAAATCGGCGCGCGAGCTCGGCTACGACCTCCTGGCCGGCCTCTTCATCCAGGCCTACGCGATCTTCCTCGGCAGCTTCACCGTGCTTCTCGCGTCCGAGCAGAATAGCCACCTGTGGGTTCTCGGCCTCCTGATCGTCGTGGTCTCGACGGATACCGGCGCATACGTCACCGGGCTGCTGCTCGGCAGGCACAAGATGGCCCCCCGCATCAGCCCGAAGAAGACATGGGAGGGATTCGCCGGTTCGATCGTCGCAGCGCAGATCGCAAGCTTCCTGGTCGGCTGGCTGCTGCTCCACATCTCGGTACTCGATGGCGTCATTTTCGGTGTGGCGATTGCCCTCACGGCGACGGTCGGCGACCTCGTCGAGTCGCTCATCAAACGCGATCTCGGCATCAAGGACATCAGCAACTGGCTCCCCGGCCACGGCGGATTCCTCGACCGGCTCGACTCTGTGCTCCCGTCCGCCGCAGTCGCCTATGCACTCTTTCTCATTTTCAATGCGGCAGGATAGACGGGTGAGCACAACTTTTCCCAGGACCAGGAAGTCGAAGCCGGGTTACGCCGTCGACGAAGTTGAGGACTTTCTCGAGGATGCGCGCCGCGCCTACTCCGCCGACCGATCGGCTCCGACCGTCATCACCGCCGAAACCATTCGTCGCACCGCCTTCGACATGGAGAAGGGTGGATACTCCGTTGTGCACGTGGATGCCGCCCTCGAGCGCCTCGAGGATGCGTTCGCCGCGCGCGAGAAGGATCGCGCGTTTGCGGAGATCGGCGACCAGGCCTGGTTCGGCAAAGCCCGCTCGACAGCGCAGGAAGCGCTCGACCGCCTCGACCGCCCGTGGGGTCACCGATTCAAACGAAACAGCGCGCTGACACTCGGATATCACCCCAAGGATGTCGACGAATTCGGCGAGCAGCTGACCGCGTACTTCCAGGATGGCAAGCCGATGAGCGTCGATGAGGTTCGCACCATCGCGTTCCGCACCCGCCGCGGGGGCTACAACGAGGTGCAGGTTGACCTGTTCCTTGACGCCATAATTGGTGTCATGCTCGCCGTGCGGTAATCACCGCTATTCGGTGGTTTTGACGGTCCCCTGCACTAAAATCGGGTAACTGTGGGCACGCATTCGACGATTGTCTCGATCGAGGGCCGGTTCGCCGCGGTTTCTCGGCGCAATACTCGTCGACTCCTTCCGTCACGGTGGAAGGTTCCGATCTACGCATTTGTGCTCGCCGTCGCGATCGTCGTGGTCATGGTCGTCGACCCGTATTCTGGGGCGTTCGCCGACGCGAATACTGCCCCGAGCCACTGGGCGCTCACGACCAGCCAGCAGCTCCAGACCACGGACGGCGACCCTGTCGGTACTATTACGCGTGACGCTTTCGGGGTGCACTCCGCGCCGAAGCCGGTCACGATCGCCGGCATCCCGTCGTCGGGGTCCGCCCAGGCGATTGCCCTCGCCATGTTGACCGCCCAGGGGATGGGCAACGATGAGTTCAGTTGCCTCGTGTCGCTCTGGAACCGCGAGTCGCACTGGAGGGTCACCGCCGAGAACCCGAACGGCGCCTACGGGATTCCGCAGGCGAAGCCGGGCAACAAGATGGCGTCGGCCGGCCCGGACTGGCAGACCAATGCCACGACGCAGATCACGTGGGGCCTCGGCTACATCAAGGGCCGCTACGGCACCCCCTGCGGCGCGTGGGCGCACTCGCAGGCAACCGGCTGGTACTGATTCCCACTTAGGCTGGACTCATGCCTCGTTCGAATCGTCCCCGCGGGCGGCGACCGGACGATGACGACGCAGAGATCGATCTCAGCCGTGCACTGATCGGTCGGCTCTCGACTGAGTCGAAGCGCGACGGGACCTGGAATGTGCAGCCGCTTGCCGCTGCATCCGCCACCAAGTTCTACGTGTGCCCGGGCTGCGGCCTCGAGATCGCGCCCGGTGTCGCCCACACCGTGACCTGGCGTACCGATGGTCTCATGGGCGAGCAGAACGACCTGGCCGAGCGCCGTCACTGGCACCTGCACTGCTGGAGGATCAAGCCGTGACCGACATCGAAATTCGCGGCGGCGTCGAACTCCCGGCGCGCAGGGAAGACGTCGAGCTTCACACCTCGGATGGGCTCACCCTCGTCGGCGAGCTTGCGCTGCCCGAGACGGTGGCGCCGGTCGCGACGCTCGTCTGCTTGCATCCGCTGCCCACCGGCGGCGGGTTCATGGACTCGCACATCCTGCGCAAGGCGGCCGCGCGGCTGCCCGCGCTCGCCGATCTGGCGGTTCTCCGGTTCAACTTCCGCGGGGTCACCTCGCCGCGCGGCACGTCCGAGGGCAGCTTCGGCGACGGTGTCCTCGAGGAGAAGGATCTCG
The DNA here is from genome assembly GCA_030838475.1 of Actinomycetota bacterium. Lineage (GTDB taxonomy): Bacteria > Actinomycetota > Actinomycetes > Actinomycetales > Microbacteriaceae > Galbitalea. The sequence goes on along the minus strand of JAUZFP010000054.1, from coordinate 107,444 downwards.
CGGCGGCGATGGATCTCGTCGCGCAGCGGGGGCTACCGCATCCGTGGATCGTCGGCTGGTCATTCGGCACCGAGGTCGCCGTGCGCTACGGACTCCAGTTTCCGATCGACGGCGCCATCCTGTTGTCGCCTCCGCTGAGGCGGGCGACGGATGCCGAGCTCGGCCGGTGGGCGGGGAGCGGCAAGCGGCTGGTCGCAATCGTCCCCGAACTGGACGACTACTTGCGGCCGCCCGAGGCCCGCGAACGGTTCGCCATCGTGCCGGAGACCGACCTGGTCGAGGTCAAGGACGGCAAACACCTCTGGGTCGGCGAACACCAGACCGCGCGCGTGCTCAACGAGATCGTGGCCCGCGTCAACCCGTCGAGGGTGCCGCTGCCGACGATGTATGCGGTCCCGGAAGCATAAAAAGCAGCACGGACGGGATAGCCACCCGCGCTAGCGCGTTTCGCCCGAGCATTCCGCGGGGTGCATTGCGCTCGACTGGACGAACTCGGCACTTGTCGCCTTCAACAGGACGGATTCGGCCGTTGGTGACCTCACATCCTGTTGAGCGCGCCCCACGGGAGGAGTTTCCGACCGAAACGCACCAAAGGAGGAGATTCTGCGGCCGCAACGGTCAGATGTCCTCCTAAGGCGACGAGAGTTGTCGAAATCCGGGTACGTGAACGCAACGAGTCTCGCATCGGCCGTTCGGAACGCAACGAGTCTCGGAAATCGCGACGCCGAACACGTCCAAGCTGCTTTGGTACTTAACGGCAGCCGGTGACCAGCGACTAGAGCGCGTTCTGCCTCGGGATGACCACCTGTTTGATGATCAGCAGGATGGCTGCAGCCACCGGGATGGCGATGAGCGCGCCGAGAACTCCAAGGAGGGTTCCGCCGGCGAGGGCGGCGATCACGACGACGACGCCCGGAACAGACACCGCAGTACGCATGATCCGGGGGCTGATGATGTACGCCTCGACCTGCATGTAGGCGGCGTAGTAGATGAGCACGCAGAACACGGCGGGCGATCCGTTGAACGCCCACACGGCGAGCGTGATCACGACAGAGGCCGAGATAGTGCCCACCAGTGGTATCAGCGAGCCGATCAGGGCGATGAAGGCGAGCAGGATGGCGTAGTCGATCTGCACGCCGAACAGCGGAAGTATCAGCTGGAGGTACAGGAACGACAGGATTCCGTTGACCAGCCCCAGCGCCCCCTGCCCCATGACGTACTTGCCGACCGCCTCAGTGATCTGCTCGGCGATATCGATGAAGCCGGGGCGCTTGGATGCCGGGACGAGCTGGTACAGGCCCCGCTTGATGCTTCCGAGGGACGACACGAAGTACAGCGTCAGAATGAAGATGACGACTGCGCCCGCGATGCCGCTGGCGACCGCAATCCCGGTCGAGAGGATGCCGCCGCCGATTTTATTGAAGTCGAGGCCATTGACGAAGTCGTTGTACGACGTCTCCACCGTTTTCACGTCGAGCCACGGAAAGTTGTGTTGGACGTTGTTCCAGAACGTGCCCTTGGTGATCGAGGGCAGCAGGTCGGTCTGGATGACCTTCGTCAGCTTGCTGATCTGGTCGATGACCACCGGGATGAGCGCGAAGACGAGCCCCGCGAAGGCGGCCAGGAGCGCGATGAGTACCGCGACAATCGCCAGCACGCGCGGCCAGCCGTGCTTGGCAAGGAATGACACCAGTGGATCGAGGCCGAGGGCCAGGAACAGCGCCGCGCCGACATAGGTAAGAATCGTCGAGAGTGACCCGATCGCGGCGCCGATTGCGATGGCGACGATGACTCCGAGTCCGCCGAAGAGGCCGAGCCGAAATGAGTTCTGGATCTTCACGGGACGCCTCTCGGTCGGACCTTCTGCACGTCGTCAGGCGACGGTGATCAGTCCTGGCTGGAAACCTTTTCTGCCTGCGACAATACCCCGCGCAGCGACTCGAAGTAGCCCGCCACGGCCTCGCGCTCGATGCGAATCTGAGAGAGGCGCTCCTCCGCGTCCGCCATGAGTTCGGAGCTCTGCTTCTCCGCGTTTGCGATCAGCGTCTTCGAGTAGTGCTCAGCGTCGGCGCGCAGCTTGGCGGCATCCTTCGTTGCGCTGTCGTGGATCGCCTTCGCGGCCACGCGCGTCTTTTCGTCGTACGAGTCGGCCTCGGTGCGCTTGTCCGCCGCACGCTGCTGGGCCTCCGTGAGTTGGGCCTGCGCCTCGTCGAGGTACTTCTGCATTGACGCGGATGCCTCCTGCTGCTTCGCGAGCGCATCCTTCTCGGCCTCGTCGCGTCGGGTCTTCATCTCGACGTCGAGGTCGAGGCGAGCCTGCTCGGCGGCGCGGGCGATGGTGGTGCTCGACTCGTCGCTGTCGTGCGCAATTTTGGCGCGAACGATCTCGCTCTCGTGCGCGACTGCGGCACGCTGGCGGGCGACGTCGCGAGCGAGGTCCTTGCGGGCCTTGTCGACGTCGTGGTCGAGCTTGGCCTTGGTCTCGGTCGTCTCGGCCTCGAGCGCGGCGTGGGCGGTCGCGATTTCCGCCTCGAGCGACGCTCGGGCTTCCGCCGTCTCGGCGGCGACGGCGGAGCGTGCCGCGGCCGTCTCCGATTCGACGGCGGCACGTGCCTCGGCACTCTCGGATGCCATCGCCGCGTCGCTCGCGGCCTTGGCGGCATCGATGCTGGCCTTCGCCTCGGCCGTGGACTTCTCGAGTTGCGTACGAGCGGCCGCAGTGTCCTTGGTGAGCTTGCTGCGCGCCGCCTTCACATCGTTGTCGAGCGCCGCACGGCGAGTGGTGATCTCGTTCTCCAGCTCGGCGGTGCGAGTCGTGACGTCCTGCTCGAGAGCAGCGGTCCTTGCGGCAATGTCCTGGTCGACCGCCGCGGTCCTGGTAGCGATGTCCTGGTGTGCCGCGGCCGTGCGGGCGGCGATGTCCTGGTCTGCCGCGGCCGTGCGGGCCGCGATGTCCTGGTCGGCGGCTGCGGTTCGCGACTCGATGTCCTGGTCCGCCGCCGCAGTCTTCGTCGCGATCTCGTTCTCGAGAGACTTCGTGCGCGAACTGATCTCCTGCTGGAGGGACTTCGTGCGAGCGGCGATGGTCTGCTCGAGCTCACTAGTGCGCGAACTAATCTCCTGCTCGAGGATGGCCGTCCGCGAGGTGATGTCGTTGTCGAGCTCTGCGCGACGCGACGTGATCTCGTTCTCCAGCTCCGCGCGGCGCGCGGCCGTATCGTTCTCGAGCGCGGCACGCGCGGTCGCGGTGTCGTTCTCCAGTGCAGCCCGAGCGCTCGCGGTGTCGTTCTCGAGCGCGGCCCGCTGCGCGGCAGTCTCGTTGGCAAGTTCCGTGTGCGCCTTCGCGGTCTCCTGCGCGAGCTCCGCGCGGCCGGTGGTGAGTTCGCGCTCGAGGTCGGTCCGACCCTGCTCGATGTCGCGGGCAAGGTCCGCACGCTGTTTCGTGTTCTCGGCCTCGAAGTCGGCGCGAGCCTTCTCTGTATCCCGGGCGAGGACAGCGGCGGCCTCGCGGGCATCCTCGGTTTCGCGAACCGCGACGGCCTTGAGCTCGGCGATCTGGCGCTCGCCCTCGGCGCGCTGCGCCGCGGCCTCACGCTTCGTCGTCGCGCGAGCCTCCGCGGCCTCGGTCGCAACCGCGCCACGGATGGCTGCCGCTTCACGGGTCGCGTCGTTCACGATGGACTCGGCGTCCTCCTTGGCGTGCGCGACGACCTCGTCGGCATCCTTGTTTGCGGTAGAGATCGTGCGCTCGGCCTGCGCGGTGGAATCCGCGATCAGCTTGTTGGCAACGTCGGTCGACTCCTGCGTGAGCTTCTGGACGTCGGCCTGCACCTGGGCGCGAAGCTTCTCTGCGTCGATGTCGGCCTGGCTGATGAGGCGCATCGACTGCTCCTCGGCGACGCGCAGCGTGCTCTCGAGCTTCGTGCCGAGGCCCGCGTAGGTCGGTGTGCCCGTCTCGTCGAGTTCGGCCTGCAAGTCGTCGGCGACGGCGGTCAGGCGCTTGATCTCCTTGGCGGCGTCCGTGCGTTCGGCGTTGGCTTGAAGGATCTCGCGGCGAAGGTCCTGGATCGCGCGGTCCACCTCTTCCTTGCGATATCCGCGCATCTCGGTGCCAAAATCTTGTGTCTCGCCAGCCAATTCAGGCCCCTTTCGCGAAATCTGCAACGAGTCCGAGTTTAGCGAGCGACTGCGAACGATAATCAACCGGACCTTGTCAGGGGATTCCCAGACGCACAGTTAGGCGGGGCTTGAGGGCATCCGGTAACCTTGGATGTCTTTGTTGTTGCCGTCCGTGACGGGTTTAGCACCCGGTACGGATCCCTCCTCCTCGCGCCTAACGCGAGCGGTCAGATCGTTCTGGCGGGAGGGTGCCAGACCCGGAATTTGCGGTGCAGGGCAACACGAAAGGAGTAATCGTGCGATTTGTTCTCGCAATCATTTGTTTCATCATTGCCTTTGGCACCCTCGGTACCGGTATCGCCGAGCGCACCTTCCTCGCACCGCCGAGCGAGGTCACCCTCCACACCGTCTCGCACTCGGCCGCACCGGTGCTCGTGATCGATGGCGCCGCGCTCAACTCCTACAAGCAGACGCAGAACGTCAAACTTTCCGGCTCCGCGACGGCGTTTGCCGCCTATGGTCGCACGTCCGACGTGCGCGCCTGGGTGGGCAACGCGACGTACAACGAGGTCACGCTCAACAGGTCGACCGGTCAGCTTCAGTCGAAGCTGCACACGGGCAAGACGAGCGCGGTACCGAACCCGGCAGGTTCCGACCTGTGGCTCCAGCAGTTCCCGTTCGACCAGGCGAAGAACTTCTCGATCAAGATCCCGACGGACATGTCCGTGATCGCGGTCTCGAACGGCAAACTTCCTGCACCGTCGGATGTGTCACTGACCTGGCCGCTGGACAACTCGAGGCCGTGGACCGGGCCGCTGATCCTCGCCGGCGCGATCGCCCTGCTGGCCGGCCTCATCCTGCTTCTCATCGCGTTCTACCATCTGCGGAGCACGCGCGGTCCGCGCCGCTCCCAGCCGCGGATGCCGAAGCTCCCGCGCCAGCCGCGCCTGAGGCCGCAGCGCAAGGCAATCACCGCGAGCAAGGGTCGCCGCTCGATTCGCAACTTTGTCGCACTCGTTCCGACGCTCGGGGTCTCCGTCCTTCTGCTGGCGGGCTGTACTGTCGCACCGGCGCCGACCATCGCGACACCATCCGCCACACCGTCGGCCCTTGCCGCGGCCACGAAGACGCCCGCCGTGACCACGGTCCAGCTGCAGCAGATCATGCAGAGCGTCGCGGCGACGGTGAAGAACGCCGACTCGAAGTTCGACGACAAGGTCATCAAGACCCGGATGGCCGGACCGGCCCTCGCCGATCGCCTCGCCAACTACACGATCCGCAAGGCCAACCCGCAGCTCGCGTCGTCGATCGCGATCCCGAGTGGCGAGATCACCGTCAATCTTCCGCAGGCGAGCAACACTTGGCCGCGCACGGTGTTCACCGTCCTGGTGAGCAAGGCCGTGGCAACGAAGACCACCAAGGCGTCCACCACGTACACCGCGCTCATGCTGATTCAGGACGACCCGCGCGCGAACTACAAGGTGAACTACGCCATGACGCTCGAGCCGAACATCAAGTTCGCGGTCGCGCCGTCCAAGGTCGGTACGGCGAGGCTCAACCCCGACACCGGCCTGTTCAAGATGCAGCCCGCCGCCATCGCCGTCGCGTACGGCGACATCCTTGACAAAGACAAGGACGCGTCTGCCTACAACCTGTTCGAGCCCAAGGGCGACACCTTCCGCACACAGGTCGGTGCCGAATCCAAGAAGGCCCAGATTGCCGCCCTGCCCGCGACCGCGAGCCTGACCTACACGAACTCGAACGGCAGCGGACAGGTCGTCGTGCTGGCGACCACAGACTCCGGGGCCATCGTGGCGGTCGATCTCAACGAGACCGAGACCGTCAAGCCGGTGCAGGCGGGTGCCGCCGTCAGTGCGCCCGGCCAGATCCAGGCGCTCTCCGGCAAGGCGACATCCACGACCGGCCTCGTTGCGGTTTATGGCGACCAGTTGCTCTTCTACGTGCCCGCCGCAAGCAAATCGAGCAAGATAGTTCTACTGGGCTACGGCCAGGGTCTCATCTCTGCGAAGGAACTGTAGTGGCGACAAACGTCCCCCCGATCTCGCCGTCAACGCTGCGCGGCGCGGTCGATCTCTCCGGTCTTGTCAATCCGCGTCCCGCGCGACCCGCGGCATCCGGAGTCGCCGGGTCCCCGGCGACGGATGCGACGTTCACGGCCACCCTCGAGCTCTCGAAGACCGTGCCGGTCATCGTCGAGTTCTACGGTCAGGGCATCGAGCCGGTACTCGGCGGGCTGATCGCGCAGTACGGGGGCACGCTCGCCCACGTCGTCGTGGATGCCCCGGCGAACCCGCAACTGTCGCAGGCGTTCCAGGTCGAGCAGGTTCCGACAGTTGCTGCCGTTATCGGTGGTCGCCCGGTGCAGCTGTACGTCGGCGACTACCCGGAGGCCGAGGTTCGCCAGGTCCTCGACCAGGTGCTCGTGCTCGCCAAGGAGCAGGGCGTCACGGGAACCGTGCCGGCTGGTGCCGCCGCTGCCGCAGAACCCGCCGAGGAACCGCTTCCCCCACACCACCAGGAGGCGTTCGACGCGATCTCCGCGGGCGACTACACGACCGCGATCGCGGAGTACAAGACCGCGATCGCGCAGAACCCCCGGGATGCTCTCGCGATCGCCGGACTCGCCCAGGTGTCGCTTCTGCAGCGACTCGACGGAACGACGGCGGACGAGATTCGCGCGGCCGCCGCATCCGGTTCGCTGGAATCGCAGCTCGCCCTCGCCGACCTGGATGTGTCATTCGGCGACGCGGCTGCCGCGTTCGGTCTGCTCCTCGACCTGTTCCCGTCGCTGGATGCCGCGGGCAAGACCGCGGTTCGCACCCGCCTCCTCGACTACTTCGAGATCCTGGGCGATGATCCGCTCGTCGCCCCGGCGCGACGCCGCCTCACGGGGTTGCTCTTCTAGCTCACGCTTTTTTCGCGTGGGGTGAGGCAAATCGACCTTCCCGCGCGCTCCGAAGGTCGATATGCCTCACCTCGCGGTGGTTTGCGCGACTTAGGCTGAGGTATGGGGCAGGGACGATGATCATCTACGGCATCGGGGCGGTCATCCTGCTGCTCTTTCTGGTGGTGCCGATTCGCGAGCGTATTCTGCGCCGCCTCGATCGCCTCGCGCCGGGCAGCGTCGCGTTCACCATCGCCAACCGCAGGCTCTTCGGCGAGGCGCTGGCTCTTGCCGCTGCAGGCACCGACTGGGTCGAGCGGGCGACCGGGCTGACGTCGGCGCCCAGCGTGACGGCCGACACCATCGGCCTCACCTTCTGGGACAACACCCCACCCGAACGGGTCGGCTCGCTGGAATGGAGCAGGGTCGCGGGCCTCGAGGTGGTTGACCTCCAGACGACCTATCGGCGCTGGTCCGCATCCGCGATTCTGGTGCACGTGTCGACCGGCTCGGGCACGGTCGCGGTGCCTCTGTTGTCTCCCAATGGAACGCGAGGGATGACCGGCTCCCGTCGCGAGAGTGAGTTCCTGCTGGGGCAACTCGAGGAACTCCGCACGACCAGCGTCGTCGTGTAGCGCAGGCCGTTGCACGATTGGCGGGCCCAGCCCATAGAGTTTCGCCATGATGACAACGGATGGCCGCTCGCGGCTAGTGCCGGGACTGAGCGCTCGCAGCCTGAGCCGTTCGCTCACGGTCGTCGGTGTTGCTGTCGTGCTGGCGTATGTCCCTGCGGTCATAGCTACGATCACCAACCGCGTGCACGACGACCTTTGGTGGTGGATCATCGCGCCCGCAGGTGTCATGGTTGCGGGGCTGATCCTCCAAGTGTTGACCAGCCGCGCCAAGAAACGCGAGACCGCCGCTGGCTATACAACGCTCCGAACGGCGCACGTTGAGCTGGACCAGCTCGATCCCCGGTCCGGTGATGTGGTTCGAAAGGCGGGCGAGCCATATCTGTCTCAGCACCGACTCCTCTCGGGATTCACGTCAACTAAGGATGCACAGCCGCAGTCTGCATCAGGTAGGCCGAGTTTCGTTCGGCGTGCCACGAACATTGCGATACGTGTCGGCGGGTCGGTTGGCATTCCTCTCGTGGCCTCAATCATCTGGGGATCGAGAGATCCTGTTGTAGCGACGTGGGTTGGGATCATCGCGGCATTAGCTCTTGTGGCCTGGGTCGTTGGGCTGGCAATTGGTGCAGGCATGAATAGGGCGCGCCTGGCGGCGCTAACCGCATTAGATCCGCAGTCGCTCGTTTTCACGATCATCTCGGCGGACCAATTCGATGACGCATTCCTCGAAATTGCTCCGGACTCCGCCCCACGGTACCCGCCTGTGACACTCGGTGCATCGGCATCACAGAAAGGGTTATCGCTCTGGAACGGGCGACCACCCGAGCAGTTCGGGTTCATCCCATGGTCGTGGATTACGAGCATTCAGATTGACACGATCTATCGCAACCGCACCACCTATCCGTCGGTTCTCCTCTCGATCAGGGATCCCGAAGACGGCAAACCTGTCGCCCTGCCGTTACCCAACCCCAATGCCGATCTGCTGCCGATGCCATCAAAGGCGGAGGCGTCGTGGATCGCCAGCGAACTGAACCAACTGCGAACAATCAAGACCGCGGCGCGACTCATTTAGCGTGTTTCGCCCGTTTGGGACGATTTCGGCTGCGCGCGCGGGGCAAATTGTCCCAAACGGGGCAAAACGCGGGGGCTAGCGCCGCAGCTTCAGCCACAGGCCGGCGAGCGGCGGCAGGGTCAGCTCGGCGGAGGCCGGACGGCCGCCCCACGGCTGATCCGTGGCGTTCACGACCCCGAAGTTGCCGACGCCCGAACCGCCAAAGTCTGCGGCATCCGTGTTGAGGATCTCGTCCCACTCGCCCGCGAACGGCAGGCCGACACGATACGGCCCGACGGGATTCCCGCTGAAGTTCATCAGCACCGCGATCGGCTGCCCGTCCGTTGACCAGCGCAGGAATGACACCACGTTGTGTTCCGCGTCGCCGCCGTCGATCCACTCGAAACCGGCGGGGGAGTTGTCCTGCTCCCAGAGCGCACCCTCGGCGCGGTAGACGCGGTTCATCTGGCCAACCAGGGTGAGCAGTCCGCGATGGGCGGGCTGGTCGAGAATCCACCAGTCGAGCGACCGCTCCTCGCTCCACTCGGACGGCTGCCCGAACTCGGAGCCCATGAACAGCAGCTGCTTGCCGGGATGCGCCCACATGAACGCCAGGTAGGCGCGCACGTTGGCGAGCTTCTGCCACTGGTCGCCGGGCATCTTGGTGAGCAGCGACCCCTTGCCGTAGACGACCTCGTCGTGACTGATCGGCAGGATGAAGTTCTCGCTGAACGCGTACAGGAAGCTGAACGTGATGTCGTTGTGGTGGTACGAGCGGTACATCGGGTCTTCCTCGATGTACTGCAGGCTGTCGTGCATCCAGCCCATGTTCCACTTCAGACCGAAACCAAGACCACCGGCCGAGGTCGCGTGGGTGACGCCGGGGTACGAGGTCGACTCCTCGGCCGCCATGACGATTCCCGCGTTGCGCTTGTACGCGGTCGCGTTGACCTCCTGCAGGAAGCTGATCGCTTCAAGGTTCTCGCGCCCGCCGTGGATGTTGGGCTCCCACTCGCCCGCCTCGCGCGAGTAGTCGAGATACAGGATGGATGCGACCGCATCGACCCGGAGGCCGTCGATATGAAACTCCTCGAGCCAGTACAGGGCATTCGCGACCAGGAAGTTGCGCACCTGCGAGTCGCCGAAGTTGAAGATGTAGGTGCCCCAGTCCTTGTGCTCGCCGCGGCGGGGGTCGGAGTGCTCGTACAGCGCCTGGCCGTCGAACCGGCCGAGCGCCCACTCGTCCTTCGGAAAGTGGCCCGGAACCCAGTCCATGATCACGCCGATGGAGGCCTGGTGCAGCCGGTCGATCAGATATTTGAGGTCATCCGGATGCCCGAACCGGCTGGTCGGCGCGTAGTAGCCGGTCACCTGGTAGCCCCACGACGGACCATACGGGTGCTCGGCCAGGGGCATGAACTCGACGTGCGTAAACCCGGTCTCGTGGATGTACTCGATCAGCTGGTCGGCGAGCTCGCGGTAGCCGAGGCCCGCCCGCCACGAGCCCACGTGCATCTCGTACACGCTCATGGCCGCGTTGTGCGGATCGTGCGCGGCGCGCTGGGCGAGCCAGCCCGAGTCTGACCAGACATACTTCGATTCGCCGACGACGGATGCGGTGGCCGGCGGCCGCTCCGTGTAACGCGCCATCGGGTCGGCGCGGGTCACCCACTCGCCGGCCGCGGTCTGGATCTCGAACTTGTAGGCGCTGCCCGGCATCAGGCCGGGGACGAAAAGTTCCCAGACGCCGACGTCGTCGAGTCGGCGCATCGCCCACAGGTGGCCATCCCAGCCGTTGAAGTCCCCGACAACACGGACGGCCTTCGCATGTGGCGCCCAGACGCTGAAGGATGTGCCGACGATGTCCTCGTGCGGACGAAAGTGCGCGCCGATGGCGTCCCACAGCTGCTCGTGCCGACCCTGGCCCCAGAGGTAGAGGTCGACCTCGCCGACCGACGGGACGAACCGGTACGGGTCATCGGTGGTCCAGTCGGGAGCGCCGTCGTAGGTCGCCTCCAGCGTGTACGCCTGGCCCTTGCCGCCGGCGAAACCCTGCCAGAGGCCCTGGTCGAGGTGGCTGAGCGGGATGCGCGAACCATCGGCGCGGACGGCCGTCACGGTCGCCGCGAGCGGACGCACGGTGCGGATGACGAACCCGTCGTCGACGGGATGCTGACCGAGTGTCGCGTGCGGTTGCGGGTGGTAGCCGCCGACAACGGATGCGATGAGCCCGGGGTCGAGCGGCGGGAACTCGAAGATCGCGTCGGTTTGGAAGTCGGCCTCGGTCCCCGGGCTCGTCGAAGGGGCATTGGCCGCGGTCTTCTTTGCGGCGGGCTTCTTCTCGGCCATCACTTCGCCTTTCCGTACTGGACGCTCAGGATGTGCACGGGCTGGTTGAACGCGTCGAGCCGCACGTAGTTGTGCTCGCCCCAGGTGAACCGCTGCCCGCTGAGCAGGTCGACGACGTCGAACGTGTCGCCGACCGCCAGGCCGAACCTCGTGACATCCAGATGCACCATTGTCTCGCGCACCGAGTGAGGGTCGACGTTCGCAACGATGAGCAGGCCATCCGGTTCACCACTCGAGGCGAACTGCCCGTCGAGGAACTTCGAGTACACGAGGATCGAGTCGTCGTCGCTCCAGTGCAGGTCCAGGTTGCGCAATTGCCGAAGTGCGGGATGCTCGGCCCGAATCCGGTTCAGGTCGGTGAGGTACGGCGCGAGCGAGCGACCCAGCTTCTCGGCCTTGGCAAAGTCGCGCGGCCGGTACTCGTACTTCTCGTTGTCGACGTTCTCTTCGCTGCCCGGCCTGGCGACATCCTCAAACAGCTCGAATCCGGAGTAGACCCCCCAGATCGGCGCCGCCGTCGCGGCCAGCGTCGCCCGGATCTTGTACGCCGGAATGCCGCCGAACTGCAGGTACTCGGTCAGGATGTCCGGGGTGTTGACGAACAGGTTCGGCCGGTAGAAGGCGCTCCAGTCGTCGCTGATCTGCACGAGGAACTCCTCGAGCTCGGCCTTGGTGTTGCGCCACGTGAAGTAGGAGTAGGACTGCTGGAACCCCGCTCCGGCGAGCGCCTGCATGAGTGCCGGGCGCGTGAAGGCCTCGGCCAGGAATACGACCTCGGGATTCGTGCTGTTGACCTCCCAGATCAGCCACTCCCAGAAGTCGAGCGGCTTGGTGTGCGGGTTGTCGACGCGGAAGATCGTGACGCCGAGCCCGATCCAGTACCGCACGACCCGCAGGACCTCTTCGCGAATTCCGATGGGATCGTTGTCGAAGTTGAGCGGGTAGATGTCCTGGTATTTCTTCGGCGGGTTCTCGGCGTACGCGATCGAGCCATCCGGCCGCGTCGTGAACCATTCCGGGTGCTGCTTCACCCACGGGTGGTCGGGCGAGCACTGCAGCGCGAGGTCGATCGCGACCTCGAGTCCGTTTCGCCCGGCCGCGCGCACGAACGCTTTGAAGTCGGCCTCCGTGCCGAGGTCGGGGTGGATGGCGTCGTGGCCGCCGGCCGCACCGCCGATCGCCCAGGGGGATCCGGGGTCGTTCGGCCCGGCATCCAGGGTGTTGTTCGGTCCCTTGCGGAAGCTCGTTCCGATCGGATGGATGGGCGGCAGGTAGACGACGTCGAAGCCCATCGCCGCGACCGCGGGGAGCCGGGTTGCGGCGCTCTTGAACGTCCCAGACTTCCAGCTGCCGTCGGCGTTCTTCTTCGCGCCGATGCTGCGTGGGAAGAACTCGTACCAACTGCCGACGCCCGCACGCTCGCGCTCGACCCGGATGGTGTGCTGCTCGCCGAGGGTCTCGAGACTCGCGAGCGGACGAGCGAGGATGCTGGCCGTGAGCTTCGGATCGTGAGCGGCAGCCAGCCGGCCATCCGGGGTCAGCGTCTCGTCGGACAGGGCGGCAACGGCATCCTTGACGGGCTTGCTCGTTCCGGCGCGACCCAGCAGCTCCAGTCCTTCGGCAAAGACGAGCTCGACATCCTGGAGCAACGGAACCTTGATGTCCGCGTCGTGCAGCCAACTGGCCCAGTCGTCGCCGTACGCCTGCACGCGAAAGCGCCAACTTCCGACGCGATCGAGCTGCGCGAGAACCTCCCAGCGGTCCGTACCCGGAGCGCCCGGCGACATCCGATGGCGGGTCTCTCCGCCATCCGGGTCCACGAGCAGCAGGGTGACGCCGATCAGGGCGTGGCCCTCCCGAAACACGGTCGCACCAAATGGGACCACCTCGCCGGCAAAAGCCTTCGCGGGCCAGCGCTCCTCGGGCTGCACGGGGGTGACGTCGCGAATCGGGATGCGCCCGATCCGCGCGGTGAAGTGCGGTGCTGCGCCAGTGCTCGCATGTGCGGCTGCGATCGTGGATTCGTCTATAGCCACAATTCAACGCTACCGCGATTAGTTCGCGCGGCGAGTGGGTTGCGGGATGGGCGTGGCTGAGCTACCGGCCGGGGTCTAGCCTGTGCACCATGGAATTCCGTGCCGTCACCTCAGCGGATGTCGACGCCGTCACCGACACGATCCGGCTCGCCTTCATGGATGATCCGGTCTGGGGGCCGTGTCTCGTCCTGCCCGACGGGAGCACCGACCACCTCGACCCGTTCTGGCGGTTGTACGTCGAGGGCGGGATGCGGTTCTCGACCGCCTTCGTGACCGGCGAGATCGGCGGCATTGCGGAGGCCATCGCGGTCTGGACGCCGCCGGGGGAGTCGGAGCTCTCGGACGAGCAGGAGGAGGAGCTGGAGGAGCTCGTACGCGACACGTTCCCGCCGGAGCTGGCCGCCAAGATGTTCGATCTGTTCGACCGGTTCGAGGCGGCGCATCCGCGTGGGACGCCGCACGCCTACCTCGGCCTCCTGGCCACGCATCCCGACTATCGCGGGCGAGGGATCGGCCAGGAGCTCCTCGCCGCCAACCTCGTCGACTGGGACGCCCGCGGCATCCCGGGGTACCTCGAGTCGACGAATCCGGCGAACCTGCACCGCTATCGGCGAGCCGGTTTCGAGTCGGTCGGCACCTTCGATGCGGTGCTCGATGATGCGATCATCACGACGATGTGGCGTGACGCGACCCGATAACCACCTCACCGCCACACTTTGTTGACCGCGCGGCCCCTGTATGCCTGGCGCGGTCAACAAAGTGCAGCGGTGGCAGCGAATTTCGGCGTTCGGACGCTTCCCCATAGGCTTGGCGGGTGAAGGCTATCCGTCGTTTTACCGTCCGCACCGTTCTTCCGCAAGCGCTTACATCTTTGGAAGAGCTGGCGACGAACCTGCGCTGGTCGTGGCACAACCCGACACTGCAGCTCTTCTCGTCGATCAGCCCCGAGGTGTGGGAAGAGATCGGCCACGATCCGGTCAGCCTGCTCGGCGCGATCGAGCCCGCGCGGCTGGACGAGCTGGCCAACGACAAGGACTTCGTTAAGAGCGCAAACGCCCTCCGCGACGACCTCCACGCCTACCTCACCGAGCCGCGCTGGTACCAGAGCCTGACGGATGCGCCGAAGGCGATCGCCTATTTCTCGCCCGAGTTCGGTATCGCGGCCGCCCTCCCGCAGTACTCGGGCGGCCTGGGCATCCTCGCCGGCGATCACCTGAAGTCGGCCTCCGATCTCGGCGTGCCGATCATCGCCGCCGGGCTGTTCTACCGCGCCGGCTATTTCCGCCAGGCGATCTCGCGTGACGGCTGGCAGCAGGAGACCTACCCGGTGCTCGACCCGGACGGCCTGCCGCTGAGCGTGCTGCGCAACCCGGACGGGAGCGCCGCCCAGGTCACGCTCGCACTGCCCGAGGGCCGCGCGCTGTTCGCCCGCATCTGGAAGGTCGCGGTCGGTCGCGTCACGCTCCTCCTGCTCGATACGGATGTCCCGGACAACGAGGAATCCCTCCGCACCGTCACCGACCGTTTGTACGGCGGCGGCGGCGAGCACCGCCTGCTGCAAGAGCTCCTGCTCGGCATCGGTGGGGTGCGCGCGATCAAGATCTACACCGAGCTCACCGGCGGCCCGGCGCCAGAGGTCTTCCACACCAACGAGGGCCACGCGGGCTTCCTCGGCCTCGAGCGCATCAGCGACCTGATCGGCGGTGGCCTGAGCTTCGACGAGGCGCTGCAGGTCGTCCGAGCCGGGACCGTCTTCACGACCCACACACCTGTCCCCGCGGGTATCGACCGGTTTCCGGCCGAACTCGTCGAGACCTACTTCTCCACCGACCTGCTCCCCGGCGTCGCCGTCGAGCCAGTGCTCGCCCTCGGCGCCGAAGACTACGAGGGTGGAACGGCAGACACCTTCAACATGGCCGTGATGGGCCTGCGCCTCGGCCAGCGCGCGAACGGCGTCTCGCTCCTCCACGGCGATGTCTCCCGCGGAATGTTCGGCGCCATGTGGCCGGGCTTCGACCAGGATGATGTCCCGATCACCTCCGTCACCAACGGCGTTCACGCGCCGACCTGGACCGACCGGCTGCTGCAGGAACTCGCATCCGACAAGCTCGGAACCAGCGAAACCACCGAGGCCGACTGGCTCAGCGACAAGGTCAGCGACGCCGACATCTGGGCCGTGCGCGGCGAGATGAAGAAGCAGCTGGTGACGGATGCCCGCAAGCGGCTGGGCGCATCCTTCCAGGAGCAGAACCCGGGCGCGGGTGTGCCCGCCTGGTTCGCCGACATCCTGGATCCCAACGTCCTCACGATCGGGTTCGCGCGCCGCGTCCCCACCTACAAGCGGCTCACCCTGATGCTGCGCGACCCCGAGCGGCTGCGGGCCCTGCTCACGCATCCGACCCGCCCGGTGCAGATCGTGATTGCCGGCAAGTCGCATCCCGCCGACGAGGAGGGCAAACGCCTCATCCAGCAGCTCATCGAGTTCGCTGCCGCCGCGGATGTTCGCCACCGCATGGTGTTCCTGCCGAACTACGACATCGCGATGGCCCAGCTGCTCTACCCGGGCACCGACATCTGGCTGAACAACCCGCTTCGTCCCCTCGAGGCGTGTGGCACCAGCGGCATGAAGGCCGCGCTCAACGGATCGCTCAACCTCTCCATCCTCGACGGCTGGTGGGCCGAGTTCTACGACGGCGAGAACGGCTGGGCCATCCCGACCGCGGACAGCGCGGGCGACGCCTCCGAGCGTGACGACCTGGAGGCCGAGTCGATGTACGACCTCATCGAGCACCAGATCGCGCCGCGCTTCTACGACCGCGGTGCGGATGGCGTGCCGTCGCGCTGGGTGGAGTCGATCCGGCACACCCTCGCGACCCTCTCGCCGGCGCTCAGCGCCGACCGGATGGTCAAGGAGTACGTCACCCGGCTGTACATGCCGGCGGCTCAGTCTGAGCGAGCGATCTCCGCGAGCGGCTACGCGCCCGCTCGCGAGCTCTCCGCATGGAAGACCCGCCTGACCGAGGCCTGGCCGAAGGTGCAGGTGCTGCACGTCGAATCCGGGGGAGTGGATGTCGTGCCGCAGATCGGCGACGTGCTCCAGGTTCGCGCACGGGTCGCGCTCGACGGCCTGGCCCCTGACGACGTCAAGGTCGAGGTGGTGTACGGCCGAGCCCGCGACACCGATCGCCTCGAGGGCATCTCCCGCCAGCGCCTCACGCTCGATTCGGTGGAACCGGGCCAGCCCGCGACCTTCACCGGAACGGTCGAACTCGACCGGCCGGGGAGCTTCGGATACAACGTCCGCGTCGTTCCCTCGAACCCGCTGCTGGCCAACCCGGCCGAGCTAGGGCTCATCGCCGTCGCCCACTAAAACCTCGGATCGAGCCTGTCGTCCCTCGGATCGAGCCTGTCGAGATCTCGACAAGCTCGACCCGAGGTATTTCTCGACCCGACGGCCCTACGGCAGGTAGTACGTCGGGTTCGGCAGCTTCACGTCAAGGGCGGCATGCCCGCCGATCAGGTCGCTGAACTGGTCACCGAAGTTCGCGACGATGTCGTACTTGCCGCCAGACACCGATTCGACGTGCGCCCGCGTCTGCGACTTGTACTCGATCGTGGTGCACTTCCCCGCAACGGCGCAGGTGATGTACGAGGGTTGCTGCGAGGTTCCGACCCCGGTCCACTTCGTGTAGTAGTTCGCCGCGGTGAACTCCGGGTACCCCACCTTCGCCAGGTTGGCGAGGGTCGCAGCCTTCTGGTTGTCGTTTCGACCGGTGAGGCCGACGACCATGCATCCCGCCTTCTGGGCGATTGCCGCGAGGTTCGTCATTGACGGCACGGCGGGGAAGAGCTGGTTTTGTACCCAGAAGTCCTGCAGCGTGGGGTCGAAGACGAAGTGCATCGCGCCAACCTCCATGTCGTAGGTCCAGAGCGTGGTGTCATCGGCGTCCAGCACGATTGCCGGATTGCGGTGCAGCTTCTTGTCGATGAAGCATGCCGCGGCCACTCGGGGCGCCTCGGTCCTGACGATGCGCTGCATCTCCGAGATGTAGGGCGAGGCGGTCTTGTTCGAGGTGCCGGTTCCCGCGTCGCCGTAGTAGACGGCGATGGTCGACTTGACGGAGTCGATGTTCGGAATCCCCTCGCCGCCCTGGGTCAGTCCGCTTGATCCGTCGGCCTTCATCGTGAAGTGCGTTCGGGCGGAGAGCTGCGGCTCGGAGACGCCCGGCAGATCGGGTGACGGCAGGTAGTACGTCGGATTCGGGAGCTTCTGGATGCGATCGGCGAAGCCGCCCTGAAGATCCGACCACTGGTCACCGACACTCAGCGCGATGTCGTAGCCGAGATCGTTCTCCAGATGCCTGCGCGTCCCGGCCTTGTACTCGACGGTCGTGCAGGTTGCGGTCACGCAGCTGATGTAGCTCGGCTGCGCGCCCGCGGCCCATTTCACGTAGTAGTTCGATGGGTCGAAGCCGGTGTAGCCGACGTTTGCCAGGTTCTCGATGGATGCGGCCTGCTGGGTTGCGCTGCGTCCGGTGATGCCGATCACCGTGAAACCGAGCGAACGCGCGTATTTTTCGAAACCGACCATGGCCGGGGTGGCGGGGAACCCTTTCGCGAGGATGTCCGCGTTATTGAGTGTTGGGCTGAAGTTGAAGTGCATCTGGCCAACCTCGTAGTCGTAGGTTTCCAGCATGGTGTCGTCGGTGTCGAGCACGATCGCGGGGGTCTTGCCGGAGCGCTTCGCCTTGGCGTACTCGGCGGGCAGCGCCGCCGTCATGGATGCGACGAGAGAATCCATTTCGGAGATGTAGGGCGATGACTGCTTGTTCGCGATGCCCGTGCCCGGGTCGCCGTAGTAGGTGGCGATTGTCTTCTTGACGATGTCGCTGTTCGGGATGTTCTCGCCGCCGACGGTGAGCCCGCTTGATCCGTCCGGTTTCATCGTGAACTGGGTGTGCGGCGTCAGAACCGCATCATTGTGTGACCCGAGACTTCCCGGATCGTAGGCGAGCGCCGGAGCGCTGAAGAGCGAACTGCCCGCGACGAGAGCGAGGCCGGCCGTGACGGCAAGTACCACTCGTCGGGTGCGACGACCGGTTGGCGGCGCCGCGGGGATCGAGTCATTTTGTGAAGTCATGATCACCATTCGTTGAGTTCTACCCCCAAATGGGGGCCTTATTTGCACCCTAGTCGAGTCGACGAAATCGGGCACCCCTCGATAGCTGAAACCGATTCGCTTTTGTACCCCGAAATTGGTTGGAAGCGCTCCCACGCTCCGGATTCCCGCCACTCTTTGTACCCCGAAACACGTTGGGGAACGATTCGTCTGTCCGCCCGAAACAGGGCTTCGATCAGCACTTTTCTGCCTCAATTGATCACCCCCGTATTGGGTGGAGGTCCCCTCTTGTCCTCCATTGTGCGGACTCATAGGGTTCTTTTTGGGGGAACGACTTGGACGCCCCGCAATAACCCGAACGGTCACAACGCGGAACACCCGAGTATCCGCGAGACGGCTTTCGGCCAGGGTCCCTAGCCCTGGCCGGCACCGTCTCGTTGGGCCATACGTTCCGTGGACTGACCAGATCTCGAAGGCAGTTCTCATGTCATTCCGCCCCAGGACGATTGCTATCGTCTTCGCCAGCTCCGCGATTGGATCGGTGCTCGGGGGAGTAACCAATTCACTCGTGGTTGGCCTCGAGGTTGGAATCCTGGTTTCGGTACTCCTCTGGCAGATCGGGTCTGCCCTGGATGACCGTCGTCACTACCGAGCTCCCTAGCTCGCCGACAGCCAGGCATCCGCCCGACGGCCCACTCTGGCGTCACCGCCCACGCGTTTTCCCACGCCGGGCGGTGACGCCATCGGCTTGTCTGGTCCCCGACCAGCTGCCCTAGTCGCGGGCGATCGCGGCTATGGTCGCGGCCGTGATGACGATCAGGTCGGATGGCGCCAGCTCGATATCGAAACCCCGCCTGCCGCCCGACACGAAGACCGTGTCGAAGAGTTCGGCCGTCTCATCCAGCACGGTGGGCAGCGCCGTCTTCTGGCCGATCGGCGAAATGCCGCCGACCAGGTAGCCGGTCTTCCTTTCGGCCACCGCGGAGTCGGCCAGCACCGCGCGCTTTCCGTGCACGGCCGTGGCGAGGGCGCCGAGGTCGAGCTTGCCCGTGACCGGCACGATGGCGACCGTGAGGCGACCGTCGACATCCACCATGAGTGTTTTGAATACCCGCTCCGGATCGAGACCGAGAACGCTGGCCGCCTCCTCGCCGAAGTTGCGGTTCGCGGGATCGTGCTCGTAGGCGTGCTCCGTGAACGCGATGCCCGCGGCCTTCAGCGCGGCCGTCGCCGGGGTACTTGCCACTAGCTAGCTCTGAACAGTTGCATGCTCGCCCCGGCGATGACGGTCTCGGTGCCCGGGCGATGCTCGAGCGTCGCGCCGCCCAGGTCGTCCCGGGCGGAATCCCACAGCAGGGTGTAACCGGCAACACCGGCGTGCTTCGGCAGGGTGACCGTGACGTCGCTCTCGAGACCGTGCACGACCAGCAGGATGCGGTTGAACTCCTCGAACTCCGGGGTGGATGCCGCCAGGTACTGCAGCGTTCGCGCCGTCGGCGAGTTCCAGTCCCGGTCCCGCATCGACAGGCCGTGGTCGTTGTACCAGTCCATCTGTGACGCCGACGGAACCGTCTCGCCGAACCGCCCGTACCGCACCGGCCGCAGGGCGGGGTTCTCGTGCCGCAGCCTCAGGAGGGTCTTGGTGACGGCGAGCAGCTCGTCCTGCCACTCCTCGCGCTCTCCCCAGCCGAGCCAGGTGAGCTCGCTGTCCTGGCAGTAGGCGTTGTTGTTGCCGCGCTGGCTGCGTCCGAACTCGTCGCCGGCGGTGATCATCGGGATGCCCGCCGACAGCAGCAGGGTGCCCATCAGGTTGCGCATGGCCTTGCACCGCGACTTCAGTACGTCCTCATCGTGGGTTGGTCCCTCGACGCCGTGGTTGAACGAGTGGTTGTGGTCGGTCCCGTCGCGATTGTTCTCGCCATTGCCGACATTGTGCTTCTGGTTGTACGCGGTGAGATCCGCCATCGTGAAGCCGTCATGAGCGGTGATGAAGTTCACGGACGCCATGGGTCCACGAGCCTCGGAGAAGACGTGCGACGATCCGGCGAGGCGACGAGCGAACCCGCCGATGCCCTGCGCCGCGGCGCCGGTGTGCCGGGCGGCGGCGATGTCGGTCAGCCAGAAGTCCCTGGCCCGGTCGCGGAAACCATCGTTCCACTCCTCCCAGCCATCCGGAAACTTGCCGACCTGCCATCCGCCCGCCCCGACATCCCACGGCTCGGCGATCATCTTCGCTCCGGCGAGAGCCGGGTCGCTCACGATCGCCTGCAGCAGCGGATGTCCAGGGTCGAAGTCGACCTCCGCGTCCCGACCGAGCGTGGCCGCGAGGTCGAAGCGGAAGCCATCCACCTGCACCTCGTTGTGCCAGTAGCGCAGCGAATCCAGCACCAGCCGCTGGGCGGCGGGCAGCGAGAAATCGACGGTGTTGCCGCATCCGGTGACGTCGATGTAGTCGCCATCCGCCATCTGGCGATAGTAGGAGGCGTTGTCGAGTCCGCGAAGGGAGGTGGTCGGTCCGCCGGGACTCTCCTCGGAGGTGTGGTTGTAGACGACATCCAGCACCACCTCGAGTCCGGCCTCGTGCAGCAGCTTGACCATGCCCTTGAACTCGCGCAGCACGGCGCCGGTCCCGCCGAACTGCGCCGCCCGCGACGCGTAGCCGGCGTGGGGCGTGAAGAAGTTGAGGGTGTTGTAGCCCCAGTAGTTGGCGAGCCCCTGCTTGATGAGTCGCTGCTCGGTCACCGACTGGTGCACGGGCAGCAGCTCCACGGTGGTCACCCCCAAATCCTTCAGGTAGGCAATGGTGCTCTCGTGCGCGAGCGCGGCGTACGTGCCGCGCAACTCCTCTGGGACGCTCGGGTTGGCCTTGGTCAGCCCCTTCACGTGCGCCTCGTACAGCACGGTGTGGTCGGTGCCGATCGCTGGGCGCTTCGAGTCGCCCCAGTCGAACGCGTCGTCCTGAACGTACGAGCGCCACTCGCCGTCGCTCGTGCGAGCGAGCCCGCGGGCGTAGGGGTCGATGAGATTACGGGTCGGATCGAAGTCGTGCGTCTTGCCCTTCGGTCCGCCAACGCGGATCGCGTAACGCGCGCCCGGCGCCAGCTTCGATGAGGTCACCGACCACACGTCGTGGTCGCCCTTCGCCATCGGGCGCACCGCCGTCACCCAGCTCGAATCCCTGCTGTCGAAGACGACGAGCTCCATGGTCGTGGCGTGGTGCGACCACACTCGAAGCTCGCCGCCGCGCGAGGTTACGCGAACCCCGAGATTGCGCAGCGGATCGGTCGGTGGCATGCGTTCTAGAGTAGTTACCTTGCACGTCGGCAATGTTTCAAGAGCGTCAATAGTAAGCGAGCAGCCTTGGCCATCTATCTCGATCACGCGGCGACCACGCCGATGTCGCCCGAGGTTCTTGCTGCCTACGTCGCGGCCCTGAGCGTCGTCGGGAATCCGTCGTCGATTCACAGCCAGGGGCAGAACGCCAGGCGGATGCTCGAGGAGGCGCGCGAGCAGGTGGCCGCGTCGCTCGGAGCGGATGCGGTCGAGGTGACGTTCACATCGGGCGGCACCGAGGCGATCAACCTCGCCATCAAGGGCTTGTACTGGGCGCGCGCGGGTCAACCGCCGCACTTTGTTGACCACGCAGGGGTTACAGGGACCGCGGGATCAACAAACGACAGCGGCGAGAGGGGTTCGCGGAGGATTCTGGTCGCCGCGGGGGAGCATCACGCCACAATCGACGCGGCCGCCTGGCTGGCCGCGTCGGAGGGCGCGATCGTCGAGGAGGTCCCGGTCGACGCCGTCGGCCGCATCGACCTCGGTGCGCTCGAGCGGATGCTCGGACCGGACGTTGCGCTGGTGAGTGTACTGATGGCGAATAACGAGGTCGGCACCATCCAGCCGATCGCCGAGGTCGTCGCCCTCGCCTCGCGGTTCGGGGTGCCCGTTCACGTCGACGCGGTCGCCGCGTACGGCTACCTGCCCATCGACTTCCACGCGCTCGGTGTCGCCGCACTCAGTGTGTCCGCCCACAAGATCGCCGGACCGGTCGGGGTCGGCGCGCTCGTCATCGCGCGCACCGCGACCGTCGTTCCCCTCATCCACGGCGGCGGCCAGCAGCGCGCGCGGTCGGGAACTCAGGATGCCGCCGGTGCGGTCGCCTTCGGTGTCGCGGCGGCGTTGGCCGCCGACGGTATCGAGGCCCGGCAGACTCTGCTGCGCGGGCTGCGCGATCGGCTCATCGCGGGCATCCACTCGGCGGTTCCCGGAGCGATCCTTCGCGGTGACCCGACCGATCGGCTCGCCGGCAACGCGCACTTCACCTTCCCTGGCTGTGAGGGCGACTCGCTGCTCTTCCTGCTGGATGTCGCGGGATTCTCGGTGTCCACTGGATCGGCCTGCCAGGCCGGCGTCCCCGAGGCATCCCACGTCCTTCTCGCCATGGGACTGTCGGAGGCGGATGCCCGCGGAGCCCTCCGCATCACCCTGGGCGCCGACACGACCGAGGTAGAGATCGACGCCTTCGTCGTCGCCCTGCCCGCCGCGGTCGAGCGTGCCGGCGCGGCCGGGCTCGCGGATCGCGCGGTCCGTGCCTAGGCCCGCGGCGCTCGCGGCGGTTGCCCTCGCGCTGACGGTCGGGCTCGCGCTCGGCGGCTGCGACCTGGTCGGGTCGAGCGCACCGCCCACGCCGACGAACACCGCGGCGTCCGCCCTCGACGCGCTCGTTCCGAGCTACCCCGACCCACTGTCCGCCGCCATCGCGAAGAAGAACACGGTCCGCGCCGCTGACGCGATTCAGGCGCTCATCGCCAGCACCGAAATCGTGCACGTGGATGACCAGTCGAAACTCGTCGCCGCAACCTCCTCCACGGGTTCCTTCTACGGGGTGGAGCGCGCGATCACGACCACGACCGGTTTCGACGCGATTCTGCAGGCGCAGGCCATGGAGAAGCTGCTCGTCCAGGCGGGCTGGATCTCACGGAACTCGACGACGAACACGGCCGGGTACAGCGTCGCGCTCACCGTCGCGACTACGGCCGGAGCATCCGTTCTTCTCCTCCAGGCGGACGAGGCTCCCGGATCCCCTCCCGCCATCCTGATCGAACTCGAGAGCCCCGACCTGCCCAAGAAGTAGGTCGCCGATGCCGTCGGCGCTCGTTAGGCACGCCGCCTTGACTTCTCTGCGATTGTACCTGTAACCTTTTTCTAACAGGTGATAGAAAACACTTAGAAGAATGTGATCGACGGAATGGATGCAAACGAGCTGAGCGGACGACTGGCGGCCATCGCCAGCCCTCAGCGGATGCGGATCCTCGCCCTACTCGTCGGCGAACCGCTCCACGTGAGCGAACTCGCGCGCCGGGTGGGAATGAGTCGCCCGCTCCTCTATATGCACCTCACCAAGCTCGAGGAGGCCGGCTTCGTCAGCGGTCATCTCGAACTGGGGGACGACGGCAAGGCCATGAAAATTTTCGAGGTTGTGCCGTTTCAGATCACCCTCGATGCGAAATCACTTGTCGAGGCAGTCGCACAAACACAATCGGACACCACCAACACGGAGAGTGAGTAAGACCATGATTCCCTGGTACGCATGGATCGGCATCGTATTTGTCGCCTTTTCGGGCATCACCGGCCTCATCGGGGCCATCGGCTACGGCCGACGTAAGGAAAACCCGGAACTGGCCAACGCCATCCTGCAGAACTCGGAGGTCAACAAGGCCCTGCTCGAGAAGCTCGGAACGATCGAGACGCGCCTTGGCGCCGTCGAGAAGACGCTCAACGACATCCCGAACTGACCGGTTAGCCTCGACGGATGACCTCTCGGAACCTGCCGCTACCCGACCGGGTCAGCGCCATCGTGTTCGACTGCGACGGGCTGCTGCTCGACACCGAACCGGCGTGGACGGTCGGCGAGACCGCGGTCTTCGCCGAGCACGGCTTCGTCTTCGGGCCCGAGCAAAAGCGACTCGTGATTGGAAAGTCGATCTCGGAGTCGACCGGCCTGATGGGCGAGTACTTTGGCCGGCCGGGCTCGGGCCCAGAACTCGTCGATCGCCTCCTCGAAGTCGTTGAGGAACAGCTGCTCCTCGGGGTTACGCCGATGCCGGGCGTCGCCGCCCTGCTCGACGCGATCGGTCGCCGGGTTCCCATTGCGGTCGCGAGCAACAGCCATCGTCGATTCCTGGATGTCTCGCTCGAGGGCTCGGGCCTGGCTTCTCGGTTCGCCGTCGCGGTGTCGTCCGACGATGTCGAGCGCCCGAAGCCCCATCCGGACGTGTACCTCGAGGCCTTCGCGCGCCTCGGCGCCGATCCCGCCCGCGGTGTCGCACTCGAGGACTCCGCAACCGGCATCGCATCTGCGATGGCGAGCGGCGCGTTCGTGATCACGGTGCCGTCGCTGCCCGGCGGCGATCCGGAGGGCGACGTCGTGGTCGCATCACTCGAGGACCCCGCGGTGATCGAGTGGGCACGCACCGTCCAGCCAATCTGACCGGCCGGTCAACCTAAACTGGGTAGCGTGAAGGTTCTTGCGGCGATGAGTGGGGGAGTGGACTCCGCTGTCGCTGCCGCACGCGCCGTCGATGCCGGTCACGATGTCGTCGGCGTTCACCTTGCGCTCAGCCGGATGCCCGGAACGCTCCGCACCGGATCCCGCGGCTGCTGCACCATCGAGGACTCGATGGACGCCCAGCGCGCCGCCAACATCATCGGTATCCCGTACTACGTCTGGGATTTCTCGGAGCGCTTCAAGCTCGACGTCGTGGACGACTTCATCGCCGAGTACTCCGCCGGCCGCACCCCGAACCCGTGCATGCGCTGCAACGAGCGGATCAAGTTTGCGGCGCTGCTGGAGAAGGCACTCGCGCTCGGATTCGACGCGGTCGCGACCGGGCACTATGCGACCATCCTGACCGACGCCGATGGCAATCGTGAGCTGCACCGGGCATCCGCCTGGGCGAAGGACCAGAGCTACGTGCTGGGTGTTCTCACCGCGGACCAGCTCGCGCACAGCATGTTTCCACTGGGGGCAACTCCTTCCAAGGCCGAGGTTCGGGCGGAGGCAGCGGCACGGGGTTTCAGCGTTGCGTCCAAGCCGGACAGCCACGACATCTGCTTCATCCCCGATGGTGACACGCGCGGCTGGCTGGCCGACCGCGTCGGGGCGCAGCCTGGGGACATCCTCGACCAGTCCGGCGCTGTGATGGGGAAGCACGAGGGTGCGCTCGCGTTCACGATTGGCCAGCGCAAGGGCATCAACGTCGGGTACCCGACGGATGACGGCAAGCCCCGCTTCGTGCTCGAGATCAGGCCGAAGGACAACACGGTCGTCGTCGGACCGCGCGAGGCCCTCGACCTGGCCGAACTCGCCGGCTCCAAGATCAGCTGGGCCGGGATGCCGCCCGCCGACCCCGAGACGCCGTTCGACTGCGACGTACAGGTTCGCGCCCACGCCGACCCGGTACCCGCGGTGGCGTTCGTGCGCCCTTCCACGGGCTCAGGGACCGAAGGGGGCACAGGGACCGAACTCGTCATCCGCCCGGTGAATCCCTTGAACGGTGTCTCGCCCGGGCAATCCGCCGTGCTCTACGTCGGAACCCGCGTCCTCGGACAGTGCACCATCGACCGCACCGTCTCGGCCGTCCCGGCCGCGGCATCCTGACCTTCACCGCTGCAGTTTGTTGACCGCGCGCTAGTTACAGGGGCCGCACGGTCAACAAAGTGCGGCATGCTTCGGGTCGGGGGTCGGCCGTAAAGTGAGGGTGTGGCGGACAACTATTCGATCGGTGAATTAGACGCGGCGAAGACCGAGGCGGTGCAGCTCACGGAGCGCATCCTCGAGTTGCGCGAGGCCTACTACGACAAGGATGCGGCCGTCGCGTCCGACGCCGAGTACGACGGATTCATGCATCGGCTCGAGGAGCTCGAGCGACTGTTCCCCGAGCTGCAGAGCCAGGACAGCCCGACCCAGACCGTCGGCGGGCCCACCGAGAAGACCCTCTTCAACCCGATCACCCACGCCGAGCGGATGCTCAGCCTCGACAATGTCTTCTCGATCGATGAGTTCCTCGCCTGGGCGACCAAGGTCGAGCGGGATGCCGACCGCCGCGTCGACTACCTGTGCGAGCTCAAGATCGACGGCCTCGCCATCAACCTGCGCTACGTGAACGGCGTGCTGCAGAGTGCGGCGACCCGTGGGGACGGCGTCGTCGGCGAGGATGTCACGGAGAACATCGCCTATGTGAAGTCGATCCCGACGCGGCTGGCCGGCACGAATCATCCGCCGCTCGTCGAGGTGCGCGGCGAGGTGTACTTCGAGGTCAAGACGTTCGAGAAGCTCAACGCGCAGCAGGTCGAGGATGGCGAGCGGATCTTCGCGAACCCACGCAACGCGGCATCCGGGAGCCTGCGCCAGGTGCGCGAGGGCAAGAGCGCGGCGGGGATTATCCGCATGGACCGCCGACTCGAAGGACTCAGCATGCTGGTGCACGGCATCGGCGCTTGGGCGAATCCGCCGGTTGCCAGCCAGTCCGAGACCTACAAGCTGCTGAAGGAGTGGGGTCTGCCGACCAGCCCGCACTACAAGGTTGTGAAGACGAAGGAGGAGGCCGCCGAGTTCATCCAGTACTACGGCGAGCACCGCGGCAGCGTCGAGCACGAGATCGACGGCATCGTCATCAAGGTCGATGAACTCGCCCTGCACGACGAACTCGGCGCCACGAGCCGTGCCCCGCGCTGGGCGATCGCCTATAAGTACCCACCCGAGCAGGTCAACACCAAGCTGCTCGACATTGTCGTGAGTGTGGGTCGCACCGGCCGAGCGACGCCGTTCGCGGTCATGGAGCCCGTTCGGGTCGCCGGCAGCACGGTGCGACAGGCGACACTCCACAACCAGGATGTCGTCAAGGCGAAGGGCGTGCTGATCGGCGACACCGTTGTGCTGCGCAAGGCGGGCGACGTGATCCCCGAGGTGCTGGGGCCGGTCGTCGAACTGCGGGACGGAACCGAACGCGAGTTCGTCATGCCCACCCGTTGCCCGGAGTGCGGGACACCTCTCGCGCCCGCCAAGGAGGGGGATGTCGACCTCCGCTGCCCGAATGCGTTCAGTTGTCCCGCGCAGGTCCGTGGCCGGGTCGAGCACGTGGGCAGCCGTGGGGCACTCGACATCGAGGTTCTCGGCGAGGTCACCGCGGCGGCGCTGACCCAGCCGTACGAGCCCGCAGAGCCGCCGCTCCACAACGAGGCTGGGCTCTTCGACCTGACGCTCGAAAAGATTTTCCCCGTCGCCGTCATCGTGCGAGACAACGAGACCGGAATGCAGAAGCTCGACGAGAACGGCGAGCTCAAGCGCGAAACCCCGTTCAAGCGCAAGCGGCAAACCAGGGATGGACTCTTCGATCCGACGGCCGAGGAGTTCGCCGGCGACTACGAATACGTTCCGTCGAGCAACGCGACCAACCTGATCGCCAACCTCGAGAAGGCGAAGACGAGCCCGCTCTGGCGCATCATGGTCGCCCTCAGCATCAGACACGTCGGGCCGGTCGCGGCGCGCGCGCTCGCCGACTACTTCGGTTCCCTCGACGCAATTCGCGGCGCGACCCGTGAGGAGCTTGCCGCGGTCGAAGGCGTCGGCGGCATCATCGCGGACGCCCTGATCGACTGGTTCGCCGTCGACTGGCACCAGGACATCATCCGGCGCTGGGCGGATGCGGGCGTGCAGTTTGCGACGCCCGGTCATCCCGGTCCGGGCGCCGCCGGGGGCGCGGACGGCCCCCTCGCGGGACTCACGGTCGTCGCGACCGGAAGCCTCGAGGGGTTCTCTCGGGAGGGTGCGATCGAGGCGATTATCGCGGCCGGCGGCAAGGCGGCGTCCAGCGTGAGCAAGAAGACCGATTTCGTCGCCGCGGGGCCCGGAGCGGGCTCAAAACTGGGCAAAGCGGAGGAATTGGGCCTCAGAATCATCGACGCGGAGCAGTTCGCGCGGCTCCTCGAGGGCGGTCCGGCGGCGCTCGACGGGTAGCGCACTGCTGAAAAACTTTCGCTAACCGTTACGTGGTCTTAACGTGCGTGTCCCCCATACGGGCGGTTCTACCCCCTAACATGGGACTGCACACCTGTATGCACTCTGGGAAAAGAACCAGCAGGTGTGTGAACGAGGGGATTGACCCGAATTGCTGTTTGACGTCGCAGCGCTTCTCATCACCTCGGCGGCACTGGGACCCGCGGCCGAGGCTTCTGTGGCGCCCGAAAGCGTTTCCATCAGCCTTCCGCTCGACCCGGGCAGCAGTGTTCCGCCGGTCACGAATATCGGCTCCGGCATCCTCGTCGACCCGGGCGCGCTGGCTCACGGCACCCCGATTTCGAGCCTGACCCTCGGCATTTCCGGTCCCGCCGAGGTGCGGACCCTCAGCGGAATCTCGCTGGTTCGCGAGCTGGCCGCGCTCTCGTCCGGCCAGATCAGGAAGCTGATCGCATCCGACCCGCACCTCGTCACCAAACTGCTTCAGACACCGCCGAACGCTCGGGATGTGGCCGCCCTGTGGAGCTCGCTGGATTCCTCGA
This sequence comes from Actinomycetota bacterium, assembly GCA_030838475.1. Taxonomy (GTDB): domain Bacteria; phylum Actinomycetota; class Actinomycetes; order Actinomycetales; family Microbacteriaceae; genus Galbitalea. Next base: position 78,673 of record JAUZFP010000054.1, on the reverse strand, counting down.
CCCGCTCCAAGCTGACGAGTGCCGCACCGCGGCTCGTCGGCGGTCTCGACGGATTTCCGGCCGCGATTCGCGACAAGGCCAACCGCGAGTGGGTGAGCCAGTCCATCGCGGACCTCAAGAAGCAGCTGCCGACCGTGGATGGGCGCGCGGTCGCCGAATCCAACCAGCACCAGCTGCACATGCTCACCATGGTCGAGGCGGCGCTCAAGCCCACAAAGAACGGCCCAACGCGCTCACTGCTGTCGGCCGATCCTTCCGGCGAGGGCAAGGCGGTGATTGTTCTCGGCAACCTGCAGACTGCCGACTACGTCACCTACCTCGTGCCCGGAATGTTCTACACGGTCGACGGCCAGCTGTCGGCGTGGACCGGCGATGCGGCGGACCTGTACGCGCAGCAGGAGGCCTGGCTGAAGCGCCTGTGCGCCACCGACCCGTCGGCCGCCCACAAGACCGTCGCGGTCGTCGCGTGGATGGGTTACCAGACCCCCGACCTCACCAACATCGGCTCGCTCGACCTTGCAAACGAGGCCCGGGATGCGCTCGCAAGCTCCGTTGAGGCGCTCCAGCTGCAGCGCGCCGGCCGCCTCCCGTACACGACGATCGTCGCGCACAGCTACGGCTCGACCGCGGCGTTGATGGCGCTGACCCAGTACAACTTCTCCGTCGACGCGCTGGTGCTGGTCGGTACCCCCGGCAGTTCGGCGCAGTCCGCGAACGACCTGCACGTGAAGAACACCAACGTCTGGGTGGGCTCGGCCGCGTGGGATCCGGTGCCGACGAGCGCGTTCTTCGGCAGTGACCCGTCCGCGCCCAGCTACGGCGCCCACACCATGGGTGTCAACGGCGGCACGGATCCGATCACCGGCGAGAAGTACGGCCAGTCGATCGGCCACAACGAATACTTCGACCCGGGTACGGAGTCGATCCGCAACATGGCCCTGATCGGTATCGACCAGGCCGGCCTGGTGCAGCGCTAGTCGACACAGCGCTGGTCGACGCGGTGTTAGTCCACAAACCCGAGCGAGAGTTCCGCGCGCGGGCTGGAGATCTTCAGGTCGCTGGTTCCGGAGAGGAACGTGAACCCGGAGTTCAGCACGAGAAGCAGGTGGGTCTGCGCCGCTGGTGCTCCCGCCCCCGAGCAGCCGGTGTTTCTCTGCGTGAGGTTTTTCACGACGATTTCGCCGGCATTCTGCAGGTATCGCCCGGTGAAGATGTTGCAGGTTGTCCTGCCGGTGAGGGTTCCGTCGGCCGAGAACCGTATTGAGGCTCCGGTCTCGGGATCCGGGATGGGGTTCGCGGTCGCGTAGTAACTGTCGGGTGCCACCGTCGCCAGGTTCCAGGTTTTTCCGACCACCAGGCTCAGCGGGACGGTAAGCGCGCGATGGAATTGGAGGTCGATCCCCGGCGCGAGCAGGTGCATGGTGCCGTCGGTGAGCGTGGATGTGCGCACCTGGTTGAGGTCACTGATGTAGCGGTATTCGATGGCCTGCTGGATCTGGGTGCCACAGTTCTGCACGGCGGGCAGCGTTGCCGTGACCCACAGGGTTGTGACGTTGCCGTACACGTGTGCGGTGTAGTCGCTGCAAGTTGACCGCCCAGCGGTGGAGTTGTCGCCGGCAATGGTCAGGGTGATCAGCTGGTTCGCGAGCGGGATCGTGCCGCCGGTGTCGGTCGCGCTCTGGAGCTCCCACTGGCCGCGGAGCCCCGGATCGGGTCCGCCCTCATCCCGCGGGGACGCGCACGCCGCGAGCAGCAGGAGGACTGCGCCGGCGCCGACGCCGGCTACCAGCCGCTTCGCAATATGCACGAGGCCACCTCCTGAATGCCTCTCACCGTTGCAGATCTCAATCGGCCGCACGCCAGACTATTGGCACGTTTTCGTCAAGATTTGTGACGACGAGGGTGGCGGGGTCGCCGTTTCCCGCGGAGCTGACGTCGATGAGCAGTGGCCCGTCGAGGAGGACTGCGGCGGCCGCCGCGAGGCTGCGTTCGGCGGGTGTGCAGAGCGCGCTGTGCCCGGGGATGACGTGCTCCACGGATACCGCGAAGTTCTCGCCCTCGACCTGGTAGTTGGCGGCGAAGGTGGCGCACGGTGAGCTGATTGTGACTCCGGATCCGCCGTCGAACCGCAGGTAGACGGGGTTGAGTCCTGGGCCGACGGTCTCGTTGGGTACCTGGGTTGGCAGCGCGTAGAGCCGCCAGCTCGAGTTCAGGAGCGAGACGACCGGGGTCTCCGCCGCCTTGACGAAGACGAGGTACGACTGTGGCGAGCTGAGGATCAGCGAGCCCTGGTCGACCTCGGCGTAGCGCGACGAGGTGAGAGCGTCGAGGTAGTTTTTCTCGATCAGGTTCAGTTGGGCGGTCGCGCAGTCGTCGCGGGCCCCTCCGGTGAGCCTCGCCCGGATGTAGACGACACCCACCCCGCCGGTCACCGTAGCGCTGTAGCTGCTGCACGGCGAGTCGCCCCCGGTGTGTGCTGCGTCGCCGATCCGGAGCGTGATCGAGTTGCCGGCGAGCGGAATACCCAGTCCGTGGTCACTGGCCGACGCCAGGTGCCAGGTGCCCTGCAGTTTGGGGTCGGAGACGGACACCCGGCCGGGCGCCGCGCATCCGGTCAGCGCGAGCGCGACCGCGACGGTGGCGACCGCGAGGACGGCCAGCCCGCGCGCCGCGATCCTTCCACCTCCGCCGGTCATCAGTTGGCCCGCCAGAGCAGTGGTTCTTCGTTGGCACGGTTGGTGAGGATGAGCGTGGCGGGTCCGGCGATTGTCGCTGAGCTGACATCCGCGGTGAGCTGCCCGGTGAGGATGGCCTGCGCCATTCGGTCGGCGGGCGTGCAGGTGTGCGTTCCGATCGGTGTCGTCGCGACGCCGCGCAGGATGATGATGTCTTCGATCAGGAGGTAGTGGGCGATGGTTGTGCCGCAGGAGGTGGCGACGGTGAGTTGATTGACGGCTCCGAAGGTGAGGCTCACCGCGGTCGTTTCGAGCAGGTCGGGTGGTTGCACGAGGGCCCACCTCGTGTTCTGGAGTGTGCCCGTCGAACTCAGCGCCGGTTTCAGGTACACGAGCGAGGAGTGGGGTGAGCTGAGCACGAGCACCCCGTCGTCGATGCTTGCGACGCTTGCGGAGCCGAGCGCGTCGAGGTACTGGTTGTCGATCTTGGTGAGCCCGGGGTCGGTGCACCGGATGTTTCGGCCGACGAAGGAGGCATCGACGAAGACGGCCCCGATGCCGCCGGTGATGGTTGCCCGGTACTGGGCGCACGGGGATGCCCCGCCGGTGTGCTTCGAGTCTCCGATGGTGAGGGTGATGTCTTCGGCGCCGGATGCGACGGTTGCGCCGCGGTCGGTTGCGAGCACGAGGTGCCAGGTGCCGAGCAGTTGGGGGTCGGGGCTGGATGTCGGTCGCGCGTTGGCGCATCCGGAGATGGCGAGTATGGCGGCTACCGCTACCGCGGCCGCCGCGAGAGCTCTCATTTCGTCGCCCGGGTGAAGGTGAGGGTGTCGCCGTCTCCGGTCAGCGTGAGCCGGCCGTTGTCCAGAGCGGCCGTCGTGACCTTGTCGAGCGCGGCGAAGTAGCGGCTCTCGTTCGCATTCAGCTCGGGGTCGACGCAGGCGATCTCGGTGTGGATGCCGACGACAATGGCGATCGTGCCGGTGGTGGTTCCGGTCGCGGTCGCGCCGAAGGAATTGCAGGGCCCGTGTCCGCCGGAGCTTTGCCCGTTGAAGGTGAACGTCACGACGGCGCTGCCGGACGTGATGTCGCCTTTCGCATCGGTGCCGCCGACGAGCTTCCAGTTGCCGGTGATGTCCTCCGGGGAGCCCGAGCCGGGGCCGTCGGGTCCCGAGCCACCGTGTCCGGAGCCGCCGCCCGCGCTGGCGCACGCGGCGAGGGCGGTCACGATGAGCACGGAGCCAAGCATCGCGCCGATGCGGCTCAACAGCGACACCTTTTTCATGGGGTCCCCAGTTCGTTGAATCCGAGTTGCAGTCCGGCCCTCGAGCTGGTCAGGGCGAGCGAGGTGCGATCGAGGGAGAAGCGGAACCCTCCGTCGAACACCCGGGTGAAGTCTTTCGCCGCCTGATCGGTGGACCGATCACATCCGATGCTGTCGATGGCTAGCACGTTGCTGGCGACGAGTTCGTTGGCGACCTGCCGGTAGTCGGCCGTGAAATACACGCATTTCGTGACTCCGGACAGCGATGTCTTCGACTCGAACCGGATGTATCCACCGGTCTCGGCGGCAAATTTGGACGGTCCGTGCAGGCTGAGGTTTGACCCGCTCTTGAGTTGCCACGTCTTGTCGACGAGTTGGTTGAGCGACAGCGGCGTCGCGCGGGTGAATTGCAGGACCACGTCGGGCCCGCTCAGCTGGAGTCCGGCCGCCGTCACCGCGGAGTGCTGCACCGCTTTCAGGTCGGCGAGGTACTGCAACTGGAGGACGGTCTGCTCGGCGGTCGCACAACCGAAGCTTCGGGGTGCGGCGGGGGTGACCCACAGCGATCGCTCGGACCCGTAGATGGTCGCGGTGTAGTTGGAGCAGCTGCCGCGACCGGTCGAGATCGTGCTGCCGGTGACGGTCAGCGTGATGTCCTGGCCGAGCAGGTCCATGACACCGTAACCGTCGTGCCCGCTTTCCAGCACCCACTGGCCGCGCAGGCCGGGGTCCGGTGCGCCCGCGGTGGCCGGCGCGGCGGTGCACCCGGAGATGCAGGCAGAGAGTGCGAGGGCGCAGGTGAGGGGGCGGACGACCGCCTTCATCCGTTTCCCGCCGTGCATCACCGCACCACCTGCTCCATTTGTCGCAGGTTAACTCTGACAGACCTCCATGGGAAGCGGGAGGGCCAGCTTTGTGCGCCCCGTAGAATTGACGGGTTGTCCATCGAGCCGTCCGGAGCCACATGTCAGAGTCCACGCCAGCACCGCGGGAGTCTGAGGGCGCAGCCCTCACACCCGATGTGGTGCGACACCTCGCCGAGCTTGCCCGCATCGGCCTGACCGAGGATGAGATCGTGAAGTTGACCGGCGAGCTCGGCATCATCCTCGCCAGCATCGACAAGGTGAGCGAAGTCGCGACGGCGGATGTTCCGGGCACGAGCCACCCCATCCCGTTGATCAACGTGTACCGCGACGATGTGCCCGGCCCGACGCTGACCACCGCCGAGGCGCTGGCAGGCGCTCCGGATCACGACGGCAGCCGCTTCCGGGTCACCGCGATCCTGGGCGAGGAGCAGTAATGGCTGCGCCCACCAACGCGACCGGCACCGCCGGCGCCCTGAACACCTTCACCGCAGCCGAGCTCGCACAGAAGCTCGATTCCGGCGAGGTCAGCTCGGTCGAGGTCACGCAGGCGCACCTCGACCGCATCGCCGCGGTCGATGGCGGAGTGCACGCCTTCCTTCACCTCAACGACAAGGCACTCGAGACCGCGGCATCCGTGGACGCCAAGCGCAAGGCGGGCGAGAAGCTGGGCCTCCTCGCCGGCGTGCCGATCGCGATCAAGGACGTGCTCTGCACCCTCGGAATGCCGAGCACCGCGGGCTCGCGCATCCTCGAGGGCTGGGTTCCGCCATACGACGCGACCGTCGTGGCTCGCCTGCGCGCAGCGAACCTCGTGCTCCTCGGCAAGACCAACATGGACGAGTTCGCGATGGGATCATCCACCGAGTTCTCCGCCTACGGCGCAACCCATAACCCGTGGGACCTCGACCGGATCCCGGGCGGCTCCGGCGGAGGTTCGGCCGCGGCCGTCGCCGCGTTCGAGGCCCCCATCGCCCTCGGCTCGGACACCGGCGGGTCCATCCGCCAGCCTGCCGCCGTCACGGGCAGCGTCGGAGTGAAGCCCACCTACGGCGGCGTCTCCCGCTACGGCGCGATCGCGCTGGCCAGCTCGCTCGACCAGGTCGGCCCCGTCAGCCGAACGGTGCTCGACGCGGCACTCGTCCACGACATCATCGGCGGGCATGACCCGCGCGACTCCACGAGTCTCACCGACACCTGGCCGAGCTTCGCCGATGCCGCTCGCGCAGGCGCGCTGCAGGAGAACCTCAAGGGACTTCGTATTGGTGTTGTCAAGGAGCTTGATGCCCCGGGCTTCCAGGCCGGGGTCAGCCAGCGCTTTCACGAGACCCTCGCCATTCTCGAGGGCGCGGGTGCCGAGATCGTCGAGGTGAGTGCACCCAACTTCGACTACGCGGTCGCTGCCTACTACCTGATCCTTCCGGCCGAGGCATCCAGCAACCTCGCGAAATTCGATTCTGTCCGATTCGGTCTGCGGGTGAACCCTGTGGGGGGAGGGACGGTCGAGGACGTCATGTCCGCAACCCGCGAGGCTGGATTCGGTCCAGAGGTCAAACGCCGCATCATCCTCGGCACCTACGCGCTCAGCGCCGGCTACTACGACGCCTACTACGGCAGCGCGCAAAAGGTACGTACTCTCATCCAGCGCGACTTCGCCGCCGCGTTCGCCCAGGCCGACGTGCTCGTCAGCCCCGCGGCGCCCACGACGGCGTTCAGGCTCGGGGAGAAGGTCGAGGACCCGCTCGCCATGTACCTCAACGACGTCACCACGATCCCGGCCAACCTCGCGGGAATTCCGGGCATGAGCCTGCCGATGGGGCTCGCCCCCGAGGACGGCCTGCCGACCGGCATCCAGATCATGGCGCCGGCCCGGGCGGATGACCGGCTCTACAAGCTCGGGGCCACCCTCGAGCGCCTGCTGGTCGACAAATGGGGCCACACCCTGCTGAGCCAGGCGCCCGCTCTCACCTGATTCCGGAGGCTGTTGTCTAGCACTCGTACGGGGGAGTGTGCGGCGGCGGACGGTTCTGTCACCATCGGGTGTGGGGGAATCGATGTACGTACGTGGCGCTCGAATCACGCTCGCGGCCGTTTCTGGGGTCGCGCTCGTCGGCGCGCTCGCGGGTTGCGGTGTGCAGACCGTCGACGCGACCGTCACGGGCTTCGGTGACGACTCGAAGACGGCTGCTCCGGTAGCGGCAAAGCCGACACCGTCCGACACCGCGACCGCTGTCGCGACATCCGCCCCGACGGCAACCGCGAAGCCGACCACCGCACCGACCAAAGTGGTTGCGCCCGCGCCATCCGCATCACCGTCGTCGAGCCCGTCGGCCACTCCGCCGCCACCAGCCGCTCCGACGTCCACCTACAAGGACGGCAACTACAGCGCGACCGGCACGTACAACTCGCCCGGTGGCCACGAGACGCTGCGCGTCACGATCGACATGGCTAACGACGTCATCACCGCGCTCGCTGTCACGAGCGTGAAGATCGACTCCACGGCAGCGGCCTATGAGACCGCGTTCGAGGGCGGGATCCAGGACATTGTGGTTGGCAAGGACATCGACAGCCTGAACGTCGGACCGGTCGCCGGATCGTCGCTCACCAGCATCGGTTTCAACCGCGCGATCACCACGATCAAGGGCCTGGCCAAGAACTAGCTAGATCGACCCCTGCCGTTCCCGGTAGGCGATCATGTTCATCCGGTTGCCGCAGCGCACCGTGCAGAACCGCTTCGACCCGTTCCGCGACAGGTCGACGAGTACTCCGTCACAGTCATGCGCCTCGCAGACGCGCAGCCGGTCGGTCGCGCTGGCTCGGATGATGTCGACGAGGGCGAGCGCCACCTCGACCCGGATGCGCTCCGCCAGCGGTGCGTCCAGCGGGGTCGCGTGGATGTGCCAGTCGAACTCGTCGTGCCGGACCAGCTGGGGGAGGGCATCCGCTTCGCGAAGGATGTCGTTGATCCCGCGGACGAGATCGTCCCGTTCGAGAGTCCACAGCGCGCGCAACTGGTCGCGGGTTTCGACGACGGTGCGCCGTTCGGACTCTGAGCGATCGCGGGTCCCGCCGTAGCGATTTGCGTCGAGCAGGCGATGCAGTTCGTCGACCGAGACGAGCTCGTCCGTTCCGCTGCGCGAGGCATCCGGGCGGGTGTTGAGCAGCGCGGCCGCGAAGTTGAGCGTCTCTTCCACGTCAGGGGCAAAATGCAATTTGACTCCTTACTAAATACCAGACTAGCGTCAAACGGGTGGTACAGGTTAAGCGTCCGTCGACTACTGTCGGCCTCGTCATCGCGGTCGTCGCGGCGGCGTCGTTCGGCACGTCCGGCGCGTTCCTGAAGCCGCTCCTCGAGAGCGGCTGGAGCCCCGCCGCGGCCGTGACATTCCGCGCGCTCATCGGTGCCGTCGTACTGCTGCCGTTCACGATCGTCGCCCTCCGCGGTCGCTGGGCCGCCCTGTGGCACGCCCGCTGGCGCGTGCTCCTCATGGCGCTTATCGGCGTCGCCGCCACCCAGCTCGTCTACATCACGGCCATCAGCCTCGTGCCGGTGAGCACGGCCATCCTGATCGAGTACATGGCACCGCTTCTCCTAGTGGCGTTCGCCTGGGCGCGATCCCGACGCGTGCCGAAGGCCGTCGTTCTGGTCGGCTCGGGTGTCGCTCTGGTCGGCCTCGTTCTCGTCGTCGGCCCGAACGGCCACGGCGGAATCAACATCGCGGGCCTCATCTTCGCCTGCCTCGGTGCGGTCGGATGCGCCGTCTACTACGTCATCGCCGCGAAGCCGAGCGAGGGTCTCCCACCCGTCGCGCTCGCGGGCAGCGGCCTGGTCCTCGGCGGTCTCGCCCTCGGCGTGGTCGGGCTGACCGGACTGGTCCCGTTCCGGATGCACTTCGGCACGGTCGACATCTTCGGCGGCGGCGCCCCGTGGTGGGTACCTCTAGTGCTGGTCGGGGTCATCGGCACGGGCCTCGCCTACGCGGCCAGCATCACCGCGAGCGAGGTTCTCGGCTCGCGCCTGTCGTCGTTCATGGGCCTGCTCGAGGTCGTCTTCGCGGCGCTCTACGCCTGGCTGCTGCTCGGCGAGGACCTCACGATCCCGCAGCTGATCGGCGGCATCCTGATCCTGGGCGGCATCGCGCTGGTGCGCGCCGAGAAGGTGGATGTTCCGATCGAGCCGGTGCCTCAGCCGATAGCGGTCGCGACGGGGTCCATAAAGTAGTCGAAGTTGTCCTGCGGCCCCGCCATCATCCGCTGGGTGAAGATGGCGCCGAGCAGGTCGTTGGAGGGGTCGACGAACGCGGTCGTTCCGGTGCCGCCGTTCCAGCCGTAGCTGCCAGCGGATGCGCCGGGTTTGGTGCCCGCCGTGACGACGCCGGTCTCCCAGCCCCACGAGGCGCCCGGCCCGAAAAACAACTCGGTTCCTTCGCGCTGTGATTCGGTGAGCTGGTCCGATGTCATGGCGGCCCGAAGGTCGTTGGGAATCAGTTTGCCGTCCGTCAGCGCGGAGAGGAACCGCAGGTAGTCGGGCACGGTGGAGACGAGACCGCCGGCCAACGACTGGAAGGGCGGATCCTTCTCGTAGACGCCCTTCATCTCCTCGAGCTCCTCGATGCCGTCCGACGTTCCGAAGTACTCGGTCGGCAGGCCGGTGGAGGAGAAGGAGGTTCCGGTCATTCCTGTCGGCTCGAAGATGCGCGCGCGCAGCAGGTCGAGCAGCGATTCGCCGGCGATGCGGGGGAGCAGCGCCGAGAGGATGTCGCAGCCCATGTTGTACATCCAGCGTTCGCCGGGCTGGTGGGCGAGCGGCAGCGCGCCGACTGCGGCCAGGTATTCGTCGGGGCTGAGCTGCGGCGGAATCGCACTGGCCGCGACTCCCCCCTCGAACATCGCGGTCGACAGCGGCGTCGGCTCGAAGATCACACCCAGCCCGTGGGTGAGGGTGAGCAGGTGGCGAATGGTGATCGGCCGGTCGGCGGCGACCGTCTCGTCGAGCGGCGCATCCGCTCGCACGAGTACCCGCGGGCTCGAGAGCTCGGGCAGCCAGTTGTCGACCGGATCCTCGAGGCCGAACACCCCATCCGACAACATGGATGCCGCCAGCGCCCCGAGAAACAGTTTGCTGAGCGAGGCGATGCGAAACGGGGTGTCCGCCGTCATCGGCTCGGATGATCCGACCGCGAGCACACCGGTGGCGAAGATTTCGATGACGCCCTGATGGCGGATGCCGGCGACCATGCCGGGCGCTCGACCCGATGCGACGGAATCCTCGATAGCGCGCCAGACCGGATCAAACTGCGTTGTCATTCCTCCACTGTCGCGGACCCCGCCGACAGCGTCAACCTTTGCTCACTTCGCGGCGTAGTAGACGGCGTTCATCGCCTTGACCAGGTCGTCGATGGTCGTCGCGGAACTAATGCCGGCGAATCCGATCACCAGGTTGCCGTCGATCGCCACCCCGGACACGGTGTGCACGCTGGATGCGCCGGTGGTAGTGACCTCGTTGTAGGCGTGGGTGAGGCCAGCGGCCGTCTTCACATCCTGTTTCGTGAAGGTCAGGTGATACGGGGCGCTCGGGCCGTTGTTGGAGAAGGTGAAGGACATGTCGGGACATTTCGAGTCCACCGCGTCGATGTCGCTGGCGACCAGCTTGTCGAGGTCGGCGGGGCTTCCGAGCTTCGCCGAGCTGGTCGCGCTCACGACCGTGGTGCCGTAGGTGAGGGTCGCCGAGTACGCCCCATTGTTGCCGCCGAGGGTGAGGAGGTCGTTGGTGACCTTGTCGAACAGCGGGCCGCATTCGGCGGGGGTGAACGTGCCGCCCTGGTCTTTGACCCGCTGGGGGAGCGACTTCGTCTTGTCCGATTGGGCGGCGGCGAGCAGGCCGATGTCCTTGACCGTGCCGCTTGCCTGCAGGGAGGTGTTGGCCTTGTTCAGGATCGTGACCAGGTCCTGCTCCGTGTATGTCTTGGTCGGGGCGGGGGCGGCCCCGCCACTCCCACCGCCTGTGCCAGTGCCCCCGCTACCGCTTGGTGTGCAGCCGGTCAGCGCGACGGTGGCGAGGGCCAGCGCCGCGATCGCTAGTGCGGAACGGTTCAGGACGGTGTTCACGATGTCGACCTCCGGGGTCATCACTCGGGCTGCTGTGGGCGGCACGAGGTGTGCCGTTCATTGCTACGACGCGTGCGGCCCGGTCGAAGGTTGACATCGCTCGAAACTACGCGCGCGGAGCAAACGGTCGTCGCACCGTGGATGAACATCCACAGAACGCTCCCGTCGGCGGCCCCGCCCGCCCCGCTTAGAATTGACCCATGGCGACCGCGGAACTCATGGACTACGACAAGGCCCTCGAACTGTTCGAGCCGGTGCTCGGTTTCGAGGTGCACGTCGAACTCGGAACCCAGACGAAGATGTTCTCGGATGCGCCCAACCCGGCCGCCTTCGGTGCCGTCGCAGCCGAACCCAACACGCAGATCACGCCGGTCGACCTTGGCCTTCCGGGTTCGCTGCCGGTCGTCAACGAGCAGGCCGTCAAGTACTCGATCAGCCTGGGCCTGGCGCTCGGATGCTCGATCGCCGAGACCTCCCGTTTCGCCCGCAAGAACTACTTCTACCCGGACCTGGCCAAGAACTACCAGATCAGCCAGTTCGATGAGCCGATCGCCTACGACGGCGAGGTCGAGGTGGAGCTGGCGGATGGCCGGGTGTTCCAGATTCCGATCGAGCGCGCCCACATGGAGGAGGACGCCGGCAAGCTGACCCACGTCGGCGGCGCGACCGGTCGCATCCAGGGGGCCGAGTACTCGCTCGTGGATTACAACCGGGCCGGTGTTCCGCTGGTGGAGATTGTCACCAAGATGATCACGGGAGCCGAGAAGGATGCCCCGGAGCTGGCGAAGGCGTATGTCTCGACCATCCGCGACATCGTGCTGTCGCTCGGCATTTCCGAGGCACGCATGGAGCGCGGCAACCTGCGCTGCGACGCCAACATCTCGCTGTCGCCGCGCGGCTCCGGCAAGCTTGGGACTCGCACCGAGACGAAGAACGTGAACAGCCTGCGATCGGTGGAGCGGGCGATCCGTTACGAGATCCAGCGCCAGGCGGCCATCCTGCACAAGGGCGGAACTATCACCCAGGAGACGCGCCACTGGCACGAGGACACGGGCGTCACGTCGGCCGGCCGGCCGAAGAGCGATGCGGATGATTACCGTTACTTCCCGGAGCCCGACCTGCTTCCGGTCGTGCCCGGTGCCGCGCTTATCGAGCAGCTACGCGAGGCGCTGCCGGAGAAGCCGTCGATTCGTCGTAAGCGTCTGCAGGAGGCGTGGAGTTTCACGGATCTCGAGTTTCGGGATGTGGTCAACGCCGGCCTCCTCGTCGAGGTGGAGCAGACGGTGGCGGAGGGCGCGATGGCGCAGTCCGCACGCAAGTGGTGGATGGGCGAGATCGCCCGCATCGCCAACGAGCGCGGGGTGGATGCCGCGTCTCTCGTCACGCCACTAGATGTCTCATCGCTGATCGCCCTGATTGACTCGGGCGAGCTCACCGACCGTCTTGCCCGCCAGGTTCTGGAGGGCGTCATCGCCGGCGAGGGCACCCCCACCGAGGTCGTCGCTTCGCGCGGCCTCAAGGTCGTCTCGGACGACGGCGCCCTGATCGCCGCGATCGACGAGGCTCTCGCCTCCCAGCCGGACGTTCTCGAGAAGATCCGCGAGGGCAAGGTCCAGGCTGCGGGTGCCGTCATCGGTGCGGTCATGAAGGCGATGAAGGGCTCAGCGGATGCGGCGCGCGTGCGGGAACTGGTGCTGGAGCGGGCGGGGTCCCAAGGAAACTAGACGAGATCCGGTCAAGTCGCAGACGACGGGTCACGAAGGGCTGGTATCGCTTGGCAACCAATGTTCGCGTGCTCGGCGCGTTGTTAATGAATCCGCCGACCGGCAAGGGGCTCGCTACCCATCGCCACCTTGCGGGGGCATTGCAAAGCACCGGTTGCGACGAGTATCAAATTGCGAACTTGCTTATTCAGGCGTCCAGCAGCTTCGATGATCTTGAAGTCATTGGAGCGGACGAGGAGGGCTGGTTTCGCGCGAGGGGAGAGATACAAGGTTTGCTATCCAGCTCCGAAGAGGTGCTGCTGGGCTGGGGGCTTGCACGGCCGACGGGTGCCGCTGGCGCGAACTTTCATAGACAGGTGGAATGGGTGTGGCGTGAGTTACACCAAAGTCGCCATCAACGGGTCTGGCTTGTGGGCGGGCAACCGCGGCATCCTTCGCGGTGGCATCAATACGTTAGTGATCGCTACGGACGTACGAACGGCGGTCCATTCGATAGCCGGATGATGGATGTGCTGCAGCCGCGGCTTCTCAAATCACCCTAATAGTTGAGCGCCGACGTGTTCACTGACGGCACCATTTCGCGGCGTCGGAGGTCCTAGGAAGTTGCTATGTCGAAAATCAACCGAAGTTCGGAACACCAATCTGCTATTACCGATTGGGGACGTCCAGGAGCGTTCAAAAGACAAATTTCCACGGGGTCCGAGCCAGGCGGCGCTGCATAGTTCGCTCCAATCCTCTTGGCCTTAACGGCGGTATTTTCGGCGCGGTGGGCCAAAAAGTTTCGAACAGTCGTCAGATCCTTAAGTACTCGATTGGGTACGGATAGTGCGGAACTCAGAGCGGTAGTGTTCGACGCGCCCACCGAAGTCATGAGCTTGAGCAGAACGCCCGAGTCGAACCAAACAGGTTCCTGCGCGTGGGACCACGGGCCGGAGGATTTTCGAAGTCCTTTGTTGCATGTATGCACCGCATGGGTAAGAGCGTCCTCGGTCGTGGATAGGCGCGTGGTTGTCGTCACTTTCGTGCCGTCCGCCCACTTCCACCTGGCACAGGTCGAAAGGTAGTAAGCGCGACTAAAACCGTTCCAACAGTTCAAGAGTTCGATCGCGGCGAAAGAGACAGCGCGATCGGCCGGGTGGTCCCGGACCGTGAAAGGCACCACCACAGATCGCAAATAGTCAACTCGCTGAAACGCGATTCGCCTCAGCTTGTCGACGCTTGCGACTTGGTGCATCGGTCAAGCCCCCAAGGCCCCGAGGAAGAACTCAAATCTGGTGCGGCGCTGGTCTGCTGTATTTGTTTTGGTACGGGCAGCTATCTCGAAGGGCTCCAGGTCCTCTGGGCCAACCCCGGTTTCGAGCACATCAGCGAGTAGCGCAAGGTTGAATTGTTCGTTGCCCGCTTCGAATTCGAGGGATCTCCGAGCGGCATACGTGCTCGGGAGCGCGGCCGCACCAGCACGGACGATGTACGCAAGGACTAGCGGCAAAACGTTATAGGGCTTGGTCAAAGGCGTATCGCGAAACTCTGGGTGCGAGAAGTATTCATCGAACCCGCGACGGATCGCGGAATCAATGGCGGTTTCGTTGCCGAAGACGACATCGTTGGCCTTGTAAATCCGGTCCAGCATGGCCTTAGTCGTGGTTTTGATTCCATTTTCGAGCGCGAAGCTGATCTCGGTAATTAACTTCGCGTCTGACATCCGAATAATTTGCTTCTCGGTGAAGATACCGGTGGCGCGAAAGGAGTCGTCGTAAGTTCTCGCCAACTCAAGGACGAACCACTTGAAGGGCCCTTGGAACGATGCATGACGCGACTCCTCCGGATTGAGCGGCACCGTAAATGAATTCATCCGACGGAAGACTTCTCGTACTTCCTCCGGCTGGGTTCCGAGAAAGAGGTCGAAGTTCAGACCGTAGTCCAAAAACTGAGTCTGAAGCTCGGGGCTCAGCTCATCGAACGTATGCCCCGCTGCATCGGTGAGGGTCAACGTTCTGGAGAGGCGCAGACGGTTCTGGTAGAAGTCGAGGACCGCGGCACTTCGCTGCTGGCCGTCAACGATGTCCTTTCGAGTCTCCCGGGTCACCAAGTCGAGGTTTTGATGTAGCCAAAGCTTTGGGATGGGGTAGTCCAGCAAGATGGTTTCGATCAAGAACGACTTGGCGTTCACCGGCCACACTTTGTCGCTTCTCTGGTATTCGCGGTTGACGAGGATCTCATTACGACCTAGCGCCTGGCAAAAGTCCGCGACGCTCATGTTGGTCGAGATAGTTTTCATTGATCACTCCGTTGCTGGGATGTTGGATGGCGCGGCCGACACGAAATGTAGGACGGATTCGATTGGCCGCAGCGTGCGAGCGTCCTTATGCGCACGTGAATTCACCTGAGCCATCGATCTGATCGAGGTGAAATCACTGCGATTTGTGAGCACCCAGCCGAATTGTGTCGACATGTCAGCAATGCATTGCGCAAGATCAGCGTGAATACCCTTGAAACGGCTGTCCTGAACGACGAGCACGATGTTGCCACCCGGTCTAGTGACTCGGTTTGCCTCTGCTAGCGAATCGGCCATGCCCTCGAAGTACTGGCGAAAGTTCGGCGCGTAATACTCTGCAGCAGCGTACGAGTCGTGACTTGAGACTGCAGCGAGGAATTCGTTTGCAGCGTTCCCGAGCGGTTGCTTGCTTATCACGCCCCCGATGGTGGGCGTGCCGATCATTTGCTGGCGAAGTGAACGAATGTCAGAATCGCCAAACCCGAGGACGGCCAATTCGACACGATGACCGACGACGTAGTCGAGCCGCGTCAAATACGGCGGAGAACTGATCAAGGTGCCGAAAGAACTCGCCTCAAACGGGAGTCTGCGGGAGTTTCCAGCGCGAATGTCTATGAGATCTCGAGTAGATGCTGAAAGTGCCCCGGCCTTCTTTACGTACATTGCAAGTCGATCCACGGCGGCCTTGAAATTCGACTCCAAAGTTGGCCGCTCGATCACGACATCACCGCTGCCGATCTTCTGCCCTTTCACCCAGGTCGGGTTGCTCGAACGGTAATCCTTCAAGAGAGACGTAACGGAATCAAAGAGAGCCACATAGAAGAATGCCGCAAGCGATGACATGCTTTGGACGCGCCCGTCGGGAGTGAGATGGTCAAGTACGAGCACCTCATCGATACGTTGAGCCAAGCCTCGGATGAGGCCGCATCCGCCAAAGTCGAACCAGTGGCTGAGTGGGTCGTCACTGACGGCCGAACCTGTCACGGGTCGCCACTGCCGGAGAATTTCATCACGCAACGTTTGCACGCTCGATCGAGTGTCGTCCGCAATTAGGCGACCTTTCGCGACAACCACCATGGCTGGATTGAGATCCAGGCCAGAAGCTCTATAACCTAAGCTCGCGGCAACCGACAGGGTGGTGCCAGAGCCCACCCATGGATCTAGGACCCCGTCGTCGAGGTCGGGCTTGATCTCGTCAATCACATCCCGGACGAACTCAGGGGCAAATCCCGCGTAGTACCTGTACCAACGATCGCTCCTGGACTTGTCGAGCTTCGGGGAATGAAGGGCGTCCCAGACGCCAACAAGGTGATTCATGTTGTTCCGATGATATGGCCCGAAGTCGACTCCGCATCGGCAACGCTGGAGTCAGTCCACGGATTAATCTTGCTTCAAGATGTGGAGGACAGGGATTGGTGTCGATTCCAATGCTGCACGGCGGTCGGTGGGCTTTGGCCGAACGCGCAGGACTCGTTTAGACCCGGCCAGCGAGGCTTTGTTCGATCTGAAGCTAGGCGCTCAAGCGCGACCTCAACCGCTGCATCCGCGACTGGGTGAGCTCCAGTGCGGCTGCACGCTGCGGCCCCGTCAGGTGCTCGATCGCCTCGTTCGCCGCGGAACGCACAACCCGCGAGTGATCACTCGCCATCAGCGCCAGGGCCTCCACCGGCGTCGCCGGGTTGCTCACCACAGCAAGCTGCACCTCTGGCGACGGCAATGCCGCCATCGTCTCTAGCGCGGCAACCGAAACCGAGAAGTGTCCGGCAAGCCGGATTCGATCCTCGTCGGAACCGTACGTCGCGATGCTCTCTTGCGTCACGGCACTAATTGGGAGCTCCCAGTGGAAGGAGTAGTCGAGCGAAAAGTCTTGACCTAATTCCATTGTCACGCGTGTTACCCCCGTTACACTCGCCGGATCGGGCAACCGCTGGTCCCCAGACGCATCGGTGGCACAAACGATCCTGCGCTTCGAACGTAACACCCCCAGGCGACGGGAATCGACCCCCTGGCTACCCCCAGAAGGCGTGACCTTTAGGCCCTAGCTCTCCAGGTCGTCGTTGATCGATTGCGCCTCCCGGACATCCTCGTCGACGGTGTCCTCGGAGTCGTTCGACTCGCCCTCATCGAGGTTGGGGTTGTTCGCGGGGAGGTCGTTCTCGTCGCCGGCGGGGGTGCCGCCGATGGGGACGCCGCCGTTCGGGATGATGGGCAGGATGGGGGAGTTCGACATGGCTTGTCCTTTCGTTGGATCCAGACAACGCCTCGCGCGGGGTTGACGAAAGGGGTTGCGGGACGACTCGTACGTTCGGACGAAATTGGTGGGGAACGGGGGCGCGAGGCCGCGGCGCCGCTTACTCTGGTTGGCATGACGGTGCCGAAGGCGTGGATGCGATCAGCCATCGAGCCCGCCATCGCGGTGCTTTACTTCGTGCTGTGGGGCACAGCTAGCGCAGGCCGCATGCAAAGCACCGACATCTGGCTCTTCGCTGCGTACTGGGCCCCGCTCCTCCTCATCTGTGTCGGCATCGGCCTCTCCCGTCTCCTGCCGTGGGTGTCGATGGGCGGCGTCGCTGCCCTCTTCCTGCTGCAGTGGATTGTCGTGGATGCCCGCTTCACCAACGACGCCTGGGCCGTCTACGGCGGCGTACTCCTCGCAATCATCGGGCTCGCCTCCACGCCCGGTCGACTCCCGCATCGGCTCGCGCTCCCGTTTGGCGCGGTCAGCGGGGCACTCGTCGCGCTCTTCCTGCTCGACCCGGCGCTCGGCCCGCGCGGGACGCACGCGCTCCTCACCGACTGGCCGCTGACCGAGCCGGGCGTCGCCGGCCAGCTCCTCATCTGGGGCCTCGCCGGAGCGGCAGCCGGAGTCGGCGGGTGGTTCATCGGCCACGCCATCTATTCGCTGGATGCCCGCGCGGCGCTCGAGGCGGCGAGACTCGAGGTCGAGCTCAACCTCGTTCGCGCCGAATCGGAACTCCAGACCATCCGGGAGCGCGACACCATCGCCCAGGACGTGCACGACATCATGGCCCACTCGCTGTCCGTGATCATCGCCCAGGCCGACGGCGCCAGGTACCTCGCCGACACCCGCGGCGTGGAAGCCCGGGACTCTCTCGTCGCGATCGCCGAATCCGCACGCGAATCCCTCGTCGAAGTGCGGATGCTGATCGACTCGCTTGCCTCCGAACCCGAAGGCCATTCCGCTCCCGGACTCGCCGACATTCCGGCCCTTGTCGAGCGGATGCGCGCGGCTGGGCTGACGGTCGAGACCACGACCTCCGGCGAACCCGGCTCCCTCACGGCGAGCCAGCAGATCGCCGTGTATCGGATCGTGCAAGAAAGCCTCACCAACGCGATGAAGCACGCTGGTCGTAACGCGACGGCAAGTCTCGTCCTCGCCTGGGAGCCCAACGGCGTGCAGCTCACCATCCGCTCGAAGGGCATCGAACCGACGTCAGCAGTGGAGTCCGCCCGACGGGGAATTCGCGGGATGACCGAGCGCGCCAAAATGGCGGGCGGCTGGCTCACCGCCGCCCCAGACGAGAAGGACGCCGACGTATTCGTCGTCACCGCGTTCGTGCCTCACGCCGCCGCGGCACCCGCGGTCGCGACCGTCGACCAGAAAGTTGGCAGCGTGTGAGCGACCCGATCCGCGTCGCCATCGCCGATGACCAGGTGCTGTTCTGCTCCGGCATCGAGATGCTGATCCGCTCCCAGGACGACCTCGAGTTTGCCGGCGCCGCCTACGACGGCGAGCAGATCATCGAACTGGTCGAGCGCGAACACCCGGACGTCGTACTCATGGACATCCGAATGCCCAAAGCCGACGGGATCACCGCGACCCAGCGCATCCGGGCGACCCCGAACGCGCCGC
Organism: Actinomycetota bacterium; assembly: GCA_030838475.1. Taxonomy (GTDB): domain Bacteria; phylum Actinomycetota; class Actinomycetes; order Actinomycetales; family Microbacteriaceae; genus Galbitalea. Next base: position 59,890 of record JAUZFP010000054.1, on the reverse strand, counting down.
GAGTCATCGTCCTGACCACGCACCAGAGAGACGTCGCCGTGCTGGGCGCAATCAACGCGGGCGCGAGCGGCTTCCTGATGAAGGACGCCACCCCGGACTTTCTGCTCGCCTCGATCCGCGCGGTCCACTCGGGGAAATCCGTGATCGCCCCGGCGTCACCGCCTTCGCGACTCTTCGACGTCGAGACCGCGTCGGCGCCCGCGCCCAACGAAGATGCGATCGAGATGCTGTCCGGCCGCGAGCGGGAGATCTTCCTGCTCGCCGCGCGGGGACTCAGCACCGCCGAGATCGCCGCCCAGGCCTACGTCACCGAATCAACCGTCAAGAGTCACATTTCGAGCATCCTCGCCAAGATGGAGCTCACCTCGCGCCTGCAACTGGTGGCGCTCGCCCACGCGAACCACCTGGTGCGATAGGCCCGTTCCGCCCCCTTCTGCCGGTTCGTCCGAAAGGACGACACATCCCGTCCTCTCGGCCGAGGCGCCCGCATTCGCGCTCTGATGAACTCAGACCCGCAATGAAGAAACGAAGGCGCGCTCTCGCCCTGCTGTCGGCTCTACTCATGACGGCGGCGCTTGCCGGATGCGTGGCTGCTCCGAAATCGCAGACGGACAAGGATCCGAGCGTGCGGGCGCGACTTGACTATGCGACGGGAGAAATCATCCTGCCTCTCGACGCATATGACGTGCTCGACACCTGGCAGGACCAGAACACCATCTTCCGGGCGCAACAGATCGCCGTCGGCACGTGCATGAGCTCACGCGGCCAGACCTACACCGCGGCCCATGTCGTCGACAGCCCCGACAGTTCGGTCGGCGACCGACAGTACGGACTGTGGGACGTTGCGAGTGCCAAGAAATACGGATACACCCCGCCCGACTCCGCCATCAAAACCGCGATCGAGGCGGAGGCCGCCGCCCAGGGCACCGCGTGGCACAAAGCATTCGACTACTGCAACGCGCACCTGCCGTCCGCGATCGCCAACCTCGCGCCCTCCAATACCGAGATGACGAAATCCATCGTTCCGCGACTCGCGACCGAGGCGTTCAATCTGGCATCCGTGGACCCGGGATGGCAGCGCGCTCGAGCAAAATGGTGGACCTGCCTCCGCGCCGCCGGACTCGACCCACAGACCGGCGCCGACGACTGGAGCTCAAAGCAGGCACAACAGCTCCTGACGGATGTTGACAGCACCGGCCACCTGAGCGACCCGGAGAACGCCATCCGAGTCGCCTTCAAAGAAGCGACCTGCAACGACCAGACCGGACTCAGCCAGACGCTCGGTAACCTCGAGGCCGCGTATCAGCAGCCGCTGATCGACCAGAACCAGGCCGCCCTCAACAAGGTCAAGGCGCTCAAGCAGCAACGGCTGCAGACGGCCACCGAATACATCGCCAAAAATGGCTGACCGACCTGGTGACCCGCAATCGTCACTTCGGTTGCGGCGCATCCAGAAGCGCTGGCTCGTGGCTGTCATCGGAGTGGTGCTCGTCGCCGTCATCGGTGCATCGTTCGCGCTCGGCAGGTTCGTGGAGGCGCCGACGAGGGATGCGATCGAGGCCGCCCAGAAACCCATCCGGGTGCTGACCACCGTCGAGAATCGCGTCGTCGATTCGCGCGAATCGTTCGCCGGGACGATCAAGGCGGGCAAGACCACGAGCGTGACGGTGACCGCAGCAACCGACCCCGCCGTCGTAACGCGGCAGACCCTGAAGCCGGGCGACGCCGTCGCCGGCGGAGCTCTCCTCGGGGTCGTGTCCGGTGAGCCGTACTTTGCCCTGCCCGCGCCGCTGCCGCTGTACCGGGATCTCGCCGTCGGCGCGACGGGGGATGACGTCACCGCGTTCCAGACCTCCCTCGTCGCCACCGGGTCACGCGTGCGAGTCACCGGCAAAGTGGACAGTGCGACAATCGCCGCCTCCCGTACCCTCTTCGCGACCTCCGGCTTCAAGCTGCCAGCCGGGTCGGCCATCCCGTTCCGGGAATTCCTGCCCGTGGCAACGGCGGGTGCCACGGTCGTGTCGGTCGCGGCGGTTGGTGCGACGCTCGATGCCAAGACCGCCCTCGTCGAGCTTCGCTCCAGCGTGAACTACGCAACCTTCCGCGCGGATGCGATCGAGACGCAGAAGATCTCGGTCGGGTCGAAGCTGACCGTTCAGGCCGGCGCGCGGGTCTTCGCCGCGACCATCCAGTCGATAGGCGGCTTCACCAACGGAACCGGCACGCAGCTCCCCGGCCGCGACGTCGACCTGGTGTCGCCCGACCCCGCGTTCGGCGCGCTCACCGATGGAACCCTGGTGACCATCCTCGGGTCGGGGTCCACCGCAAAGTCCCTCGCCGTCCCACTGACCGCTGTGCGCCAGGACAACGCGGGCGACTACGTCGAGCGCCAGACGACGATCAACGGCAAAGCGGGGTTAGTACGGGTTCGCATCACCGTCGTGCGCAACGGCGGGGGATGGGCCGCGATCAGCAGCAACAAACTGCACGCCGGTGACAAGATCGCCGTATCGTGATCGGCGCCGACGCGCCCCTACTCGAGCTGCACGGAGTTCGGCGAACGTTCGATCCAGAGCACAAGACAGGCATCCGGGATGTCTCGCTGTCGATCTATCGAGGCGAGTTCGTGGCAATCGTTGGCCCGTCGGGTGCGGGCAAGAGCACCCTCCTCAACATTCTCGGCCTACTCGATCGCGCGGATGCCGGGCGCTACCTCGTGGACGGCACCGATGTCGAACAACTCTCGGAACCCGAGCGGGACCGGCTGCGGTCACGATTCTTCGGCTTCGTGTTCCAGTCCGCGTTCATGCTCGGCGACGAGACGAGCCTGCAGAACGCCGCGATGGGGCTTCGCATCCAGGGCGTTCCGATTCGCGACCGCACGCAGTGGGCGCATCGCGCGCTCGAGCGGCTCGGGATGACGGGACGCGCGGGATCGCCCGCGCGCCTGCTGTCCGGGGGCGAGCGCCAGCGACTCGCCATTGCCCGGGCGATCGCGGCCGAGCCCGAGGTACTGCTCGCCGACGAACCGACCGGCAACCTCGACAGCGAGAACGGTGCGCGGGTCATGAGTTACCTCGAGCAGCTGAACGCGGGCGGCACCACCGTCATCATGATCACCCACGACCCAGCGCTCGCTGCACAAGCGCACCGCCAGATCACCGTCGTCGATGGGCTCGTCCACGAGCAGGCGGGGAGCGCCCCGATGCCATCGCGACCCGCGCGCGCGATCCGTCCGGAGGCGCGGTTCCGTCTTCGCGACCAGCTCGGTGACGACGTCGGGGATGCTCTCTCCGCTCTCTCCCATCGCAAGGTGCGCACGCTCATGCTGGTTCTCGCGTTTGCCCTGGGCGTCGGTGGTCTGATCACGTCGCTGGGAATCAGCGAGAGCGCATCCGCCCAGGTTTCCGAACGACTGACCCGGGCGGCGCTGGATGAGGTTCGAGTCACGGTTCCCGGCGGTGGCGACCTTCTGCGGGCGGGGGATCCGAGACTGGGCGGCTGGATCGCATCCGTCGAACGGCTGCCGCACGTGCGCGTGGTCGGCTATGTCGCACAGGTCGGCGCAACCAGTGCCCAGATCAGGAGACTGAGCCCCGGCGACGGGCCGCCGACGCAGAACTACACCCTCATCGCGGCGTCGCCGAGTTACCTGGAGCTGGAGGGTGGCGGTGCGGTAGGTGCCTCGGCTCCGGCGCTGGGTGACGCCGGATTCACCAACACCGCTCTCGTCGGCTCGGGAGTCCGCACCGGCCTCGGCCTTCCACGGCCCGGCCCGGGCGCCAGCCTCTGGATCAATGGCCGCCGGGTGAGCGTGATCGGGCAGCTCACCGCGGGCGCCCGATCGCCGGAACTGACCAACACGATCGTCGTGTCGCCGGATGTCATCGCCGGGTACCCCGAGGTGAACGTCACCGTGGTCGTTCGAACCGACCTCGGCTACCCCGCGACCCTTGCCAACGCGATTCCGCTTGCGATGAGCCCGGCGGACCCCGGACAGTTCTCGGTGGAGACCGTCGCCGACCTGCGCAACCTGCGATACGGCGTCGCCAGCGATCTCGGAACCTTCGTCGGCGTCCTGTCGGCCATCCTGCTCATCCTCGCGTCGATCAGCGCGGCCACGACGATGTACCTGACGGTTCAGTCGCGGTCACAGGAGATCGCCCTGCGGAGGGCGATCGGGTCGAGTCGGACATCGATCGCTCGGCTGTTCGTGATCGAGGGACTCGTGATCGGCACGATCGGTGGCGTGGTTGGCGCCGTCGTGGGGAGCGCGGCCGCAATCATTGGTGCGCACGGACAAGGTTGGACGCCTGTTCTTCCCCCGGAGCTCGCGCCGATCGGCATCGGACTCGGGTTGCTGACGGGCTTCGTGAGCGCGCTGGTGCCGGCTTGGTCGGCAAGTCGGCACGAGCCGGCTACCGCGATTCGGGGGTAGTCGGGGCGCTCATCTTCTCCGATTCGGGGGTAGTTGGGGCGTTCGTCTTCTCCTCCACAGCCGTCATGTGAAATACTTATAAACCACTTCTGACCGGCATATTCCGTTCGTCAGTTCGGTGTGCAAGAGTGTATTTATGACCGAATCACTCGACCTTCTGGCGCAGGCTGAAGCCGCGCTGCGCAGGGTTGCGCTTGTGGATCGGTCGACCCTGAGCGACGACGAGTTGATCGCACATCTGAAGCTTGAAGAGAGCGTGGGACGGTTCATCGACACCTCGCGGGTGTTGACTGCGGGTGAGGTGGCTGAGCGCTCCCGCTACGAGCTCGGTGCCGCGGGACTCTCGATGCGGCTCAGTGAACGGAAGTCGGTGAACTTCATTGAGCAGGTCACCCGCACCTCCCACGCGGAGGCTTCACGGCGAGTTCGGGTGGGGTTGGCGGTCCGTCCGCGGCAGTCGATGCTGGGTGAGGTTGTCCCGCCGGAGCGACCCATTGTTGCCGAGGCGTTGAGGCACGGGGCGATCGGTGTTGACACCGCAGCCACCATCCTCTGCAGCCTGCAGCCTGCAGCAGGCGGCCCGCGGTAGTCAGGCGACACCGGAGAACATGGATGCGGCCGAACTCGCGCTCGTGCAGATGGGAACCGTGGAGAGCGCCGACCTGGTTGCCGACAGCGGGCGGCTGTGGCGTGATGCGATGGACCCCGACGGTATCGAGCCGCGGTATGAGGACATTCTGGATCGGCAGATGGTCACAGTCGGCCGGGAGCGTAACGGGATCAAGAACTACAACGTCAAGGCAGGTCCAACACTCTCGGCCGCCCTCGATGCGGTGTTCATGGACTCGATGGACCCGAAGGTCGGCCCCAGGTTCCTCAGCGAAGACGATCTCGCCCGAGCGGAACGAGTGATCGAAGTGCGGGACGGGAAGGAGATCGAGCTCATCGTCGACCCTCGTTCCCTCGAGCGCAAGCGTGCCGACATCCTTGAGGGTGTGCTCACCGCAGGTCTCAAGGCGACTCGTGAGGGCCCCACCGACATGCGCACGATCGGCGAGGTCACCGCGATCATCTCCCTCAAAGACCTCAAGTCGGGCACCGGATTCGGCATCCTCGAAGGAACCGATGAGGTCATCCCGGCCTCGGTCATCCAGGAGCTGGTGTGTGAGAACGGGTTCTGTCCGGTCGTGGTCGGTTCCAAAGGTCTGCCGCTCTACCACGGCACCCGCAAGCGATATTTCACCCGGGCGCAACGAAGAGCGATGATCGCCAGGGATGGTGATCGATGTATCGTCCCGGGATGCAGATGCCGGGCCGCGCAAACCAATGCCCACCATGTGATCTTCAGCATCAACGGCGGACCAACAGATATCGACAACGGGGTACTGCTGTGCCCGGCCCACCATCACGCCCTCCATCAGGGAGCATTCGAAATCAAAATGATCGACGGCATGCCCTACATCCGAGCCGGCGTCGACAAGAACGACGACGGGGCCTGGAAACCCGCAAGCCGAAACCGACTGGTCCTCGCCGCCTGACCCAAGGCCAGACCGTCGAAGCACGACCGGCGCGAAGATGCGGCCCCGAAGACCCTAATCCCGGGACCGCATCGACTCTGGGAAGCTATGGCAGGTGGATGACCAGCTTCTTGCTCTTCGCCGACTTGAGGGACTTCGTTCCCATGAACTTCGCCCTCACGGTGATCTTCTTCACCGACTTCGCGACCTTCGGAAGTGTCAGCACAACCTTGCCCGACCGCGCCGCGGTGAGAGATACCGTCTTCACCTTCTTGCCGTTCACGGTGATCACGATCTTGCCCTTCGGCACAGACTTGCTGCCGACGATATGCACCCTCACCTGCACCGTCCTCGCGGAAGGCTTCTTCGCGTGAGCGCTCGTGAACTTCGCCGCCAGCGTCGTGCTGCTCGAGACCTTACTCAGCGTGACGGTCGTCGTCGCCTTACTCACGTTCAGCGTCTGCGTGGCCGAAGTCCCGGCGAGGGCGGTGACGCCGCCCGCATACTTTGCGACAACGGCGTGCGAGCCGACCGCAAGCGTCTTGGCGAGCTTCACCGTCGCCTTGCCGGCGATCAACAGCGCCGACTTGTAGGTCTTGCCGTCGACCGTGACAGTGGTCAAACCCAACGCGGCCTTGCCGCCGGCAGTCACCGTCACGTGAGCGGTACCCGCCTGGAGATACGGAACCGATGCCGGGTCAATGGACAACGTGACCGTCGAGGCGGGAATCACCACACCCTTCGGGATCGAGAGCGACGACACCGCCGAGACGCGACCCGCAGCATCCGTCGACTCGAACTGCAGGGTTGTCGCCGCTGACCCGACAGTGAACGGACCCTTGTAAGTCGTCCAGACGCCGGTTCCCACTCGCCAGAGAGTGGATGCGACGCCCGAGCCGACATCCGCCGACTTCACCGTCACCGTTCGAGTCGTCGACCTGAAGGAAGCGGTCGCCGTGGGGTTGGCGAGGTCAACCAGTGCCGACAACGAACCCGCCGAGATGCTAGCGGTCGAGGTGCGGTACTGGATCGTGTCCGTGCCCGTGGGCAGGCCGACCGGGCTCGAGTAGTTCGACCAGGTCGAACCGTTGAACGAGTACTGCACCGTCTCACCGGCCTGAAGCGCTCCGGATGTGAGGGTCACGGCTGGTGCGGTGACGTACCAGCCGTTCGCTCCATTCGGAGCGGCGGGGGAGATGGCGGCGGTGATCGTCGCGCCGGGCGACAGCGACACCGGAGCGCTGGTATTGCCAGCGACGTCCGTTGCACGGAACTGCAGCGAGACGGAACCCGTGCCGACCGAAGTCGGACCGGCGTACGTCGCCCAGGCTCCACCATTGACGCTCACTTGCGTGCTTGCCACACCGGAACTCGCGTCGGTGGTGGTCGCGCTGTAGGTGCGGGTCGCCACGGTGAAGACCGGCACCACCGTCGGCGCGATCGTGTCCGTCTTGAACGCCAGGGTGTGAGTCGCCTCGGTAACGCCGGCACCCACCGTACGGTAGCTGAGCGTCGCGGCTCCCTGCGGGACCGTCAACGCGCCAGAGTAGGTGAGCCAGGTGCTCCCGTTGAACGAGTACTGCGTTACCTGGTCCGCGCTCGGAGATCCGAGTGAGGCCGCACCGGTGGAGAGCGTCACCACCGGGGCCGTCTTGTACCAGCCCGTCCCACCGTCGGGAGCGGCGGGGGCGACCGACGCGGAGCTGATCGCTCCGACCTTCAGCGACACGACCGTCGAGACGTTGCCCGCGACATCCGTTGCCCGAAACTCGAGTGACAGCGAAGCGTTACCGATGGCAACCGGTGCCGCGTATGCGGTCCATGCGCCGCCCGGCACCCGAACCTGGATGCCGCCGACCGTGGATGTGGCGTCGGTGGCGGTCGCACTCCAGGTGCGCGTCGCCGAATTGAACGCGGGGATGACCGTCGGCAGATCCAGATCCACCGTGAACGACAGCGTGTGGGTGGCCTCTGTAGAACCGCCCGCAATCGTGCGATACGACAGCGTCGACGCGCCGGCGGGAACGGTGATCGCTCCCGCATAGGTGATCCACGTCGTTCCGTTGAACGAGTACTGCGTTACCGCGTCGCCCCCGGTTGCGCTCGCCGCGAGCAGCACGGACGGATCGACCGTGTACCACCCGGCACTACCGTTCGGGCTCGATGGCGTTACGGCCGCGGTCGTGGTTGGGATCGTGGGGTCGCCGATGGTGAAGGGAACCACCGTCGAGACGTTGCCCGCGGAGTCTGTCGCCCGGAATTGAAGCGCCATCGATGCACTGACGGTGGTCGGCCCGGGGTACGGAATCCAGGGACCTCCGTTGATGGTCTCTTCGATGCTGACCACGCCAGACATCGCGTCAGTCGCGGTCGCGCTGTAGGAGTGCGTCGTGGCGCCGTAGACGGGGATCACGACCGGCAGGGTGGTGTCGACCGAGAACACCCCCACGGCTCGGGTGGCCTCGATGTGACCGGCGCCCGTGGTGCGGTACGAAACCGTCGACCGTCCATCCGGTACGACGATCGGCACCGTGTACGTGGCCCAGGTCGCGCCGCCGTCGTACGAGTACTGCGTCACCTGATCAGCTCCGGGGGTGCCCGCCGAGAGGGTCACCGTCGGGTGGGTCTTGTACCACCCGACGAGGCCGTCGGGTCCGGCCGGCGAGACGGTCGCCGTCGTGATGGCGCCCTCGCTGATGCTCACGACGGGCGAGATGTTGCCTGCCACATCGATCGCGCGGAATTGCAGCGCAAGGGAACCGTTGTCGGTCGCCGTCGGGCCGGTGTAGGTGTTCCACGTCGCGCCGGCATCCTTCGAGAACTGGATGAGATTCGGCCCGGACGTCGGGTCGCTGCCGAACGCGCTGTAGGTGCGGTTCCCGTCGAACGCCGCGATCACGGTGGGCAGATCGGTGTCGACCGCGAAGGTGATCGTCTGTGCCGCCTCCGTCTGGCTCGCCGTGCTCGAGCGGTACTCGAACGTGGTCCGGTTCGTCGGGATGGTCACCGGCGTCGTGTAGGTGAGCCAGGTCGTGCCGCCGTCGAGTGAATACTGTGTGGTCGTCGGGGACCCGGTGTTCGAGGCGCTCAGGGTCACCGTCGGCTGCGACTTGTACCAGCCGTTCGCTCCATCGGGCGCGGCCGGGTTGATTGTCGCGGTAGTGGCGAGCGGTGTCACCGCGGGCGCGAGCGAGTAGTCGTCGGTCGTCAGAGTCCCGTTGGAGAACAGGTTCAGGCCGAAGTCGATGCCGTCGTACCCGGCCGGAATGGGCTGGGTGTTCCAGGTGGCGTGGGTCCACGGTGTGGCCGGCGAGAACCACGGGCTGGAGTCCCAGTAGACCCAGGCTCCTCCCGTCGTTCGCAGGTAGACCTCGAACTGCGTATTCGCGGTCGACTGGTACCAGGCGCCGAGTTGATAGGCATTTCCCGGGACCACGGATGGCGAGCACGTACCGAGGTCGAGGCTCGGCATGACCTTTGCATCACCGTCGGTGTAGCCGGTTACGACCAGTCGTGCCGCGATGTTTCCGGTGTGGCCGGGGGAAACGGTGCTGTAGGTCGCCGTGTTTGTGCCATAGCCCGCCTCCGCCCAGCAGGTCGGGAGGTTGGTGCCGGCGGTGAGCGTTTCAAGGCTCGGGTTCGTCACGGTCGCGGTGGTTGTTACCGGGGGCACGGTCACCGCGGGCTTTGTCGTTCCGCCGATGACCTGCGCGACCGTCTTCACGGTCGTGCCGTTGGCCGACTGGGTGGCGAGCCATTGCACGAATTGAGTGAACAGGGCGGGCGTCACGGCCAGCGAATCGCAGTTGCCGTCGCAGACGTGGTGGAAGGTCAGGATGACCCAGCCACCGCCGTTGTTCTGCGCGTTCGTGACCGTCGACTCGAGGTCGGCCAGGGTCCAGGTGTTGTCGACCTCATCGAGGGCGGCGAGCTCGAACGGCTTCGAGGGCGGGATCGACTCGGCGAAACCGCATCCCGCGCACCCGAACCGGGACTGGATGTCTCCGAGGTTACGGGCACTGTTGTACCCGCAGGCCTGCGCGATCCCGTCGATCGTGTTGTTGGTCGCGGCGAACGGGTACGCGAAGTTCTGCACCGGGTACCCCCAGCTGAGCAGGGTGTCGCGGTCGACGCAGATCTGGCGCTGCACCTCGCTGGTCGGCAGCGTTGTGAGGTCGGGGTGATTGACCGTGTGGCCGGCGATCTCATTGCCTGCCGCGTAGAGCGACGCCAGGTTCGCCCTGGTCTGGTACCCGGGGAGTCCGATCGTGCCCGAGTTCGTGTAGTACGTACCGTGCATTCCGGATGCCTGCATGATCGGGGCGGCGCTCACAGTGTCGGCGGTGTCGTCGTCAAAGGTGAAGGTCACGACTACCGGCGACGCGGGCGCCAGCGTTGCGGCGAAGGATTGAAGAGAGGGGGACACCGTTGGTGTCGGAGCCGGGGTGACCGTCGGGTCTGGAGTGGCAGTGGGATCCGGTGTCGCCGTGTCTGTGGGATCCGGTGTCGGCGTCGGGTCCACGGTGGGATCGGGCGCGGGTGCCTGGGTGGGGTCTGGTGCAGGAGCTGGAGCCGGCGCAGGATCCGGCGCTGGGTCGGTCACCGGAGCCGGGTCCGGAGCCGGGGTATCGATCGGGGTTACTACCGGCGTGCCCGCCGGGTCCGGCGCAGTCGAATCGTCTGCGAGAGCCGGCCCTGCGAGGGAGAGGGCTGCTGTGAGCGCCAGGACCAAGGCGACGGATGCGAGGGACATTAGACGGCGCGGTTGGTTCGGCGAGTGGTTCACGGGGGTTCCTCTCATGGCGGGCTGCCTCGGTGAGGCCACGCTCGTGGTCGGGTTCCACGGGCGTGCGCAGGCGCTCTATCGGGGGATGCGCCTGACGATGCCCAATCTCGTCTCGTACCACCGGGTGGTCAACGGGCTGCGGGCATCCATGCGGGTCCCGGCGGGTATTCTGCGGATGCCGCAGCAGTCGGGGCTACTCCTCCACCGGAGTGGTCGTCACCAGACGAGTCCACGGCCCGGTTGGCACCTGGCCCGCGTCGATGAAACGCCACGCGACTCGGTCGGAATCCCCGTCCAGTTCGGCGAATCCGAGGCAACCGTTGAGGGCGGGCGAGACGTCGAGACCAGCACCGCCGTAGCGGGAATTCGCGGGCCGAGCATCGTTCGTGCCGAAGACATAGGTCGCGTCGTTGTAGTCGCCGGGCCCGGCATCCTCGATCTGCCCGTAGCAGGTGTGGCCATCCTTCTGCAGTTGGACCCAGCGGTTCTTCATCAAGCTGACATTGGGATTGCGGATGGCGCCGGCGTTAGCGGCGGCCCAGGGGATGACCTGCCCGCGTCGACCGTACGCGCCGGAGTCGTTGATGTCGTCGAACGGCAGGTCGAGATAGAACGGGTTCTGCCGTGGGTTCATCGACACGGGGAAGTAGCCATTCGCCGCGGTGCGTCGCTGGGTCTGGCAGGCACCGCTCACGATGGCGCCGTCGCAACCGCCGTAGTTCCTGTACCAGTTGGCGTCGTAGGTGGAGATGACCTGGCTGCCGTCAGCGGCGTCTGGATCGAAAATCTCGCCAACCCAGAACGTCGTCGACACGATATTGGTGTGCCACGGATAGGGGTTGACCGGCGCCGGCGGGATGACCGGCGTCGGAGTGGCGGTGGGAGTCGGGCTCGGTGTGGACGTCGTCGTGTGGCTGTGTGTCGGGATCGCGGTGGGCTTCCGCGGGGGAGTGACACACGCCGACAGCACTGTCGCTACGCACAGCGCCAGCGCGCAGGCAGCGATCGGTGCACGGCGATGAGCTTTCACCGATCCAGCGTCACTCGACGGTGACGGATTTGGCAAGGTTTCGCGGCTTATCCACATCGCGTCCGAGCACGAGCGCGAGCTCGCGAGCAAGAACCTGCATCGGGATGACGGACTCGAGAGGGCCACACGGCTGGAAGCCGTTGTCGAGCGGAGCCATCAGGCTGCGGCCGAGTGCCGGGATCGTACTTCCGGGCCCACCAATGGTGATCAGTCGGGCGCCGCGAGCGGCGACCTCGGCAATGTTGCCCGCAATTCGAGCGCCGCCACTGTCGACGACAACGACCGGTGTGCCCTCCTCGACGAGCGCCAGCGGACCATGCTTGAGCTCGCCGGCGGGATAGTGCTGCGCCCAGCGGTAGGTCAGCTCCTTGAGCTTCAGGGCGCCCTCGGCCGCGTAAACGACTCCGGCGCTACGACCGAGAAAGATCACACCCTGACTCGCTGCGAGCTGGGAGGCGAGCGGTGGGACGACATCCTTCGCGACCGTGAGTGATTGAGCGAGCAGGTCTGGCATCCGGAGCAGGTCGCCGAGGATCGACCGGGTGTTGGCGCGATCCACGCGGCCCTGTTCGGACAGCGCCGAGATCGCGACGGCAACGCCGGTGAGCACCTGCGCTACGAAGGTCTTCGTGGCGGCGACGCCAATCTCCTGACCGGCGCTGCATTCGACGATCGCGTTTGCTCGCCGCGCGAGGCTCGAGTTCGGGTTGTTCGTGATCGCGAGCACCGTGCTGCCCGCAAAGTTGTCGCCGTCGAGGGCGTGCAGCACGTCGGCGGTTTCGCCGGACTGGCTCATTGCAATCACGAGCGTGCGCGGGCCGAGCACTGTGTCGGCGGCTTCGCTGGCGATCACGGTCTCCGCGGGCATGAGCCCGAATCGGCGGAAGGCCGCCGCAACGATTCCCCCCGCGTTGAGCGACGTTCCGCAGCCCACAATGGCGACGCGCTCAAATGCGGGGAGCTCCAGTCCGCGCCACAGTGCACCGCTGCCGGCTGCCCCGACCAGTCGGTCCAGGATGCGACCGGCGAGCTCGGGCTGCTCGTCGATCTCCTTCGCCATGTGGTCCGGGTAACCGTGCAGGCCCATATCTGAGCTCGTCCACTCGTGCGGGACCACTGGTGGCTGATCGGGATTACGTCCCGTCCAGCGCAGTGGCACCGCCAATTCGACGACATCGCCGTCCCGCAGGACCTGGAATGAAGCGACTAGCGACCCGAACCCGCTAATGTCGCTCGCCAGGAAGGATCCATTCGACGATGTCGCGCCCACGAGCGGTGCGCGACGACAAGCGCCAACGACCCGCCCGGAGTCTGAATCCATTATCACCATCGCACCGGAACCCTCGCAACGGTCGATCGTGTGACTCAGGGCGTCGGCCAGGTCGACCCCGGCGCCTACTTCCTCTTCCATCAGGTGTGCGATTACCTCGCTGTCGACATCGGATGAGAATTCGTGGCCACGCGCCAGCAGTTCGCTTCGCAATTCTTCGCAGTTCTCGATGATGCCGTTGTGTACGACATGGATCGACCCGCTGCAGTCGGAGTGCGGATGCGCGTTGCGCTCGGAGACTCCGCCGTGGGTTGCCCAGCGGGTGTGCCCAATACCAACGCCGGTGAGGTCGGACTGCGGCAGATCGGCTATCCGCTCGACGAGCTCGGCGACGCGGTGAGTGCCGCGGAGCCGAAGTGCACCGCCGTCGCGGGTCTGTACCGCGATGCCGACGGAGTCATAGCCTCGATACTCGAGCGCCTGCAGCGCGTCGCACAGGTACCCGGTCGGTGAACCGTCTGTGCGGCAGGCGACGATGCCACACATTAGTGGGCGCCAATGATTGACCGGTGCGCGGGCCGCGCCTGCGTCATCGTCCAATCGTCACGATCGACAGCTGTGGTCAGGCTCTGGGCCACCATCCGCACCATTTCGTCGATTCGCGTGCGCGGGACGAAGCCGATGAGTTCGTGGGCGAGGGTGTTGTCCGGCACGCGACGCCGCATGTCCTCGTATCCGTCGCCGTAGGCATTTTCATAGGGGACCAGCTGGATGTTGCTGGTGCTGCCGGTCTCGTGGATGACCAGCTCCGCCAGCTCGAGGATCGAAATCTCGTCCGCGCCACCGAGGTTGTACGCCTTGCCGTACGCCGCCGTGGATTCGGCGATTTGGACGATTGCGGGCACGATGTCGGTGACCGAGGAGAAGCATCGCGTCTGCCTGCCGTCGCCGAAGACGGTGAGCGGATCGCCGCGAAGCGCCTGCCCAACGAGGTTGGGCACCACCATCCCGTAGCGCCCCTTCTGGCGTGGACCGACCGTGTTGAAAAGGCGGACGATTGAGACGGGCAGCCCGTATCGGGTCCAGTATGCGTGGGCAAACGCCTCGTCGATGCCCTTGGCGGCGGCATAGCTCCACCGGGATTTCAGCGGCGATCCGAGGATGCGGTCGGCGTCCTCGGAGAGGCTGTCTGACTCGTTCTTCCCATAGATTTCACTCGTCGAGGCCAGGAGAAGGGTGGCGCCCGTTTCGGCACAGACCATGAGAACGTTCTCCGTCCCGTGGATGTTCGTACGCAGGCTCGCGAGTGGGTCCTCGACGATGAGCTTGACGCCCACTGCGGCGGCGAGGTGATAGACGCGGTCGCACTGGGAGACGCACTCGAGCACTACGGCGGGGTCCAGAATCGTGCCGATCACGAGCTTGAAGCGCGGATTGTCACGCACGAAGCTCAGGTTCTCGAGATTGCCGGTGCTGAGGTCGTCGAGCACGATCACCTGGTCACCCTGTGACAGCAGGTGCTCGACGAGGTGACTGCCGATGAAGCCGGCGCCACCGGTGACGAGGGACCTCACGATGCCACCCTCAGCAGTGTCTCTGGATTTCGAGGATCGAGCACCAGCTGCGATTCGGCGATCCAGTCCAGGTGGGCGTTCGTGTGGCGGGTGTGGATCAGGACGAGGTCGGGCTCGAAGAACTCGGGACGGCGCGTCGCTGTTACGACGTCGCCCGAATCGAGCCGCACCTCCTCGAAATGGTCGTCAACGAACCCGACGAGCGCGCCCTCACGTGCCAGTGTGGACAGAATCTCGAGGGCGGGGGACTCTCGCAGGTCGGCGACATCGGGTTTGTAGGAGATACCGACGACGAGGATGCGCGCTCGACCCAGCGGAACGCCTCGCCCGGCCAGCATCGTGCGTGCCCTCTCGACCACGCGCCCGGGACGGCTCGCGATCTCGGTCATGGTTCTCTCGATGAGGGGCGCCGAAATTCGTTCCCGGCGAAGCTGCCAGAGCAGGTAGTGCGGGTCGCACGGGATGCAGTGACCACCCACTCCGGGACCCGGCCGGAATGGCATGAATCCGTAGGGCTTCGTCGCGGCGGCGTCGATGACATCGTTGACGGCGATTCCGAGATGCTCGCAGATGTCCGCGAATTCGTTCGCGAGCGCGATATTCACGGCGCGGAACGTGTTTTCGAGGAGTTTTGTCATCTCCGCGGCCCGGAGCGAACCAACGCGATGAACGGCTCGCGCGTACTGGTGAAGGAGGTGGTCGGCGAGTTGCTCGCTCGCGGGGTCGGCGCCGCCCACTACGCGGGGGATCGCCTCCTGCTCGACCGAGTCGTTGCCTGGGTCGATTCGTTCCGCGCTGAAAGCGACGAAAATGTCCGTGCCGATCTCGAAGCCGCGCTCGCGCAGCGGCTTCACCAGGAGATCATCCGTGCAACCGACATAGGTCGTCGACGTGAGCATGATGAGTTGACCCGCCACGGCGTTCGCCACTACCGTCTCGCAGGCCCCGGCGAGCAGCCGCAGGTCTGGTGTGAGGTACTCGTCGACGGGTGTCGGGACACAGATGACCACGGCCGCCGCGTCGCTGAGGCTTCTGGCACGCGAGGTCAGGAGAAGGCGATCGGTGAGGAGTGCCTCGGTCAGGCGACGCTGGTCGCGCTCGAGCAGGTCGGCGTCACCTCGCGTGATGGTGGCGAGTCGACCATCGCTCGCGTCGAGCGCCAGTACTCGGCATCCCGCCGCGTGGTACGAGATTGCTGTCGGAAGCCCGACGTAGCCGAGACCGACGACGGCCACATCGAATTCGAACGCGCCGCGTTCTTCAACGCGGAGAACCGCGCGGGGACGGTCGTGTGAGTGACGTGGTTCGTCTCGTTCATCAGCGAGGGCGGGGGTGATCGTGCTCATGGGCGCCTACTTTCGGGGGAGGGGCTGGCGACAACATTCGCGCGGATTGGGCGCTCGCGGCGAGAGGGATCGGCAGAGTCTGCGGGAATGCGGTTCCGGTGTGCGGCAGCCGCCACGAACCGCAGAAGCCTGCGGTGACGGCGCTAGTCGGAGGCCCCGTCGCCCGAATACCCTGACTATTCGTAGGGCAACTACCGAGCGTAATTTCGCGATCCCGAGAGGACGTCGAGTGCAATCGCAAGTCATTCTCCTGCTCGTCACTCTCGTCGCCGTTGTCGGTGTCGGCCCACTGTTCTGGTCGACCGCGGGAATTGTCCGGGCCATTGCCGGCGCGCTGAGACGGCGGCCGGACGGTTACCTTCCATGCGTGGAGCGGGGAGGCGTCGCGATCGTGATCGCCGCGCACAACGAGGAACTCGTCATCGAGAAGACCCTGGCCTCGGCCATGTCACAGGTTCCACGCGGCCAGATCTACGTGGCCTCTGATGGCTCAACCGATCGGACGTCGCAGCTCGCCACCAGGCGGGGGGCGAGCGTTCTCGACCTGAGTCCCAATCGGGGCAAGGCGGGCGCAATAGTGGCCGCCATCGAGCATTTCGACCTGGTCGAACGGTATGACGTCGTCATGCTCCTGGACGCGGACACGGTTCTCGCGGACGACTACCTGGAGTCAGGGCTGCCGTTGTTCGATGATCCCCATGTTGTGGCGGTCGCCGGGCGCGCCTCGACCATCTTCAACCCGCCGCCCGTGACACTCCTGGGGAGAATCCTGGTCACCTATCGCCAGCGGGTGTACATCGCCGTGCAATACCTGCTCAAGTACGGGCAGGCCTCGCGGCTGGCCAATGTCGTTTCGATCGTTCCCGGATTCGCGAGCATGTACCGCACCCGCATCATTGGCTCGATTGACATCGATGCCCCGGGGCTCAGCATCGAGGACTACAACATGACGTTCGAGATCCACGCCAAATCGCTCGGGCGCATCGCCTTCAACCCCGGCTCCGCCGTCGCGCGAACCCAGGATCCGGACACGCTGGGTGACTACTCGAAGCAAACCCGCCGATGGTCCCTGGGCTTCTGGCAGACGCTCTTTCGCCACGGCTGGCATCCACGACTGTTCTTTGTCGTGGTCTGGCTGTCCGTCATTGAGTTGCTTGTGGCGTGCGCGGTGCTGCTAGCGGCGCCCATCGTCGCCGCGCTCTCCGGCTTTGCCGAAGGGATGGTCGGCTGGGGTCTGGACCCGACCGGAGCTCTCCGCATGTTCGCCGGCGCCGTCCCGTCCTGGATTCTGATCCTGGGTCTTGTCGTGCCAGACCTGGCCGTGTCGATAGTCACGGCCATCCTCGGCAGAAATGCCCGATTCCTGCTCTACGCGCCGGCATTCCCCCTGCTGCGAATCCTCGACGCCGTGCTGTGCCTCTCCGCGCTACGACGTGCGCTCGCCGGCTCGTCCAGCGGCGTCTGGCAGAGCCCCCAGCGTCGAGCCGGGGTACATCACAGCGAGTCAATCTGATCGAGCTCGGCCGGAAGCAGAGTGAGCAGGTGGGACCGCGACCGTGCTTCCAGCTTGCGGTAAATCTGGGTGATGCGTACCTCCACAGTGCGCAGGGACACGAACAGCGCCGTCGCGATTTCCTTGTTCCGGACACCCCTGTGCATGAGGCGAAGGACCGCGAGCTCGCTGTCGGTGAGCGTCGACAGAAGCGAACTCTGTAGTGGAATCTCGACCGTGCGCCCGGCCTCTCGGACAGCGCTGATCCAGCCCGTCGCGCCTACGGAGCCGAACGCGTACTCGGCGGCCTGGCGTTGGTCGCTCGCGCGCTGACCCTGCCCCATTCGGTCCAGTGCCATCGAGAAACTGAGTCGTGCCCGACCGAGTTCCAGTCTTGCATCGCGCTTCTTCGCAACGGCGATGGCGTTGGTGAATCGCGCGAGCAACTCGTCATCGGGAGCCGTGATCGCGGCGGAGCGGGCGAGGGCGATTTCGCCCCAGCGAGAGGGTTGGTCCGCTACCCGTTCGCCGAATCGGATCGAAACGCGCCGCGCGGCATCCCACTCACCGCGTCGTGCGAGAACCTCGATGAAGTTCGCCTCCATCCGGAAGAATCCGGGCCGTAGTTCGAGGGCCGATTCGTAGGCATGTGCCAGCTGCTGGCGAGCCCGGTCGAGGTCGCCACGCATGAGGGCGACGGAGCCCTCGAGTGCGAGCAGTTGGGCGAGCAGAATCGGATGGTGTGAGCGGCTGGCTCGATCGTGCGCCTCCGTGAGCAGCGAATCCACGTCGAGAATGTCGTGGACGACTGCCTCATTCCAGATGAAAAGGAGAAGGTTGCGAACGCGACGGTCCGGCGAGAGCTCCGCGAGGGAGTCGATCGCACGACTCGCCTCGGGGACATTGCCGGCACGCATCTCGTTCTCCGCGGACAGGGCAAGAACCTGTGCCGCCCACGCCGCCCGGGCTTGACGTGGCGCCTCCAGCGCCAGGCTTCGGAACGTTTCGCGCGCCCATTCGTGGTGTTCTTCGACC
This sequence comes from Actinomycetota bacterium, assembly GCA_030838475.1. GTDB lineage: Bacteria > Actinomycetota > Actinomycetes > Actinomycetales > Microbacteriaceae > Galbitalea. Next base: position 41,402 of record JAUZFP010000054.1, on the reverse strand, counting down.
ATGAGTGCGCGACCACTCACGAGTTGGACGCACGTCGGCAACTTGTGAGCTTCCGGCTCCACGAGGTCGATCGCCGCCGGCGCCTCGGCCTGACCGTCGATCCCGTCGATGTAGCGACGGGCCCAGTACTGAACGCTTGAGGTCGACACCCGTTCGGCGGGTTGGATGCTGTAGGCACGGTCAATGCGCATTCGCGCTGCGCCGACATCGCCCGCGGTCGCGAGCGAAACGGCGGCGAAGGCAAGAAGCTCGGCGCTCTCGCCAGGACTGTCGTCCTGATAACGATGGGCATAGACATCGACGAGGCCGATGTCGATGTGCTCGTCGGCCAGTGCCGCGATCGCGACCTCAAGACGAAGGCACTCCGCGAGCTGCCTCGGCTTGGTCGCGGCCCGTCGACAGACCCCCAGATAGCGTCGCGCGAGTCCGAACTCCGAAAGCACGGTCAGCCGATCGCACAAACCGAGAAGGTCTTTGAGGATGTCGGTTGGAGCCGGGTTGAGGAGCAGGGCCCGCTCGACAAACTCGGTGCCAGCGTCGACGAAACCCCGCTCGTACAGCACTCCGGCCTCGCGCAGCAGGGCCACCCTCGGCGGTGGATTGTCCGTCCCGTGGTCCGCATGCCACAGGGAAAGACCGGCACTGTGATCGCGTTCCTGGCCGGCGGCGAGCTGGTGAAGCGCTTCTCGTTGCGCCCCCGTCATCGTCCAGTAGAGGGATGACCGAAGAGCACCATCCCGAACCCAGGCATACGGTCCGCGAATCTCGAGAACCCCCTGCGACGCAAGCTGCTCAAACCGGTCGCGGCTGCCGTTGCGGATGTCCGGCACCGCCGCGATGCTGGACAGCGGCGCCGCGGCGAATCGCTGAAGGATCTTCACGGACTCGGGCTCCCACGCGCCGAGCCCGAGCGCATCCGGTCCCGGGGAGAGCGGTAACACCAGCGGCGCGTGCCCGCGCAACTGATCCGGGGAGAGGTGGGCGAGGTTCCACGCGATCATGCCGGGCAGGCCGCCGCACGCGCGACACACCAGTTCGAGCGTCTGCTCATCGGCATCGAGAGCGACGTCGCGAGCCATTGCGAGCGACTCGACCTGGTCCAGGTGCGAGACCGAGACCCGACGGATGCCGGCGAATGTGCTTGCGGCGGATTCGGGCGTCACCACCAGAACGAGCCGTAGGCCGGTATTTCCCAGCCGACCGGCGATGTAGCTGAGCACGAGTTGGCTACTCAGATCGAACTGGTCGGCATCGTCGATTGTGAGGAGGAGGTCCTCTCGCTTCCGAGATCGCAGCAGGGCGAGGACTTCCGCCGCCGCAGTGAGGGCCGCGTGTGGTCTCTGGTCGGCGACCGTGATTCGGTCGACTTCCTCCGATAGCAGTCGTTCGCCGATTGCATTGAGGGCTAGCGACAGTCCGGCGAACGGACGCTGGCTCTCCAAGAGACTGGGCGCGACCCAGGCGGCGCGTACGGGCGCGCCCGCCCGCAACTCCTCAAGGAGGGTTGAGCGTCCGGAACCCGGCACGCCGACGATCAGGATCGCCGAGGCCGGTGTCTCTGCGCTCTCCAGAAGCTCGTCAAGACTCTGCGCGCGACCATTCTGCGCGCGACCGAGCGGACGTTGGTCCGCGGTCTTGTCTCGCGGGTGGGAACGCGGCGTACGTTTTCTAGCTATTCGGGTGTTGGGCATTCGGGACCCCCTACACGCAATTCGGGTTGCGAGTAGTGCAGTAGTGCAGTGACGCACTATGCGCGCTTCGGGTTGCGGTGCGAACTGCCCGGCTGGCGCGCGCAACCGGGCGGCTCTCACAACGCCTCTGGCATCCGGGGGGATGCGTTTGCACTACGGGGATGCAGACACATAACGGGGGTCTTGGCGCTGCAATGAGAATCCATCAGCACTCTACCGCCCGGGTTCGATTTTCGATAGAGGCGGGGGTTTGCGACCGTCGAGCTACGTCGCCGACTCGATTGCCCGCCTGACAGCCTCGATCGAGAAGGCGACGTCGTCGGCATCCGTCGACCAGTTGCTGACGGAGATGCGCAGGATGTCATGGCCCTGCCACTTCGAACCCGACATCCAGACCGCGCCGTCGGCAATGAGGGCTGCGGTGACGGCGCGGGTGCGGTCATCCGAACCGAAGTAGAGCGAGACCTGGGTGAAGACCACATCGTTCAGAACGGTCACGTCGGGCAGCGCCGAGAGACCAGACGCCAGAGCCTGCGCATTCGCAACAAGCCCATCGACCAGCGCGACGACGCCCGACCGACCCAGCTGCCGCAGCGCCGCCCACACCGGAACGCCCCGCGCTCGCCGCGACATCTCCGGAGCGACGTCGTAGGGGTCCGACGCCTCGCCGTCCTTGATCAGGTAGCTGGTCTGCGCACCGAGCGCGGCGCGCGAAACGCCCGCGCGCGAGATGATCGCGACGCCGCAGTCGTACGGAACGTTGAGGGTCTTGTGCGCATCCGTCGCCCACGAGTCGGCGGTCTCGACGCCATCCAGCTGGGCACGCAACGAAGGCGAGGCGGCCGCCCACAGCCCGAACGCGCCATCGACGTGCACCCAGGCGCCGTGCTCGTGCGCAACCTCGATCGCTTCCCGCATCGGATCGAACGCCCCAGAATGCAGGTTGCCGGCCTGCAGGCAGAGGATGACCGGACCGTCCACCGTGTCCATGGTGGTGCGCAGCGCATCCACCCGGATGCGTCCCTCCGCATCGGCCGCGACGATCGTCGGCAGACCGAAGCCGAGGTAGCGGAGGGCGAGGTCGACGGATGCGTGCCGCTCGGCGCCGGCAAGAACGGTGACCGTCGGCGCACCCTGCAGTCCCTTGGTGTTGACGTCCCAGCCGACCTGGTTCAGAACGTAGGCGCGCGCGGCAGCGAGGCCGGTCCAATTCCCCATGGTCGCGCCGGTCGTGAAACCGACATCCGACCCAGACGGCAGCCCGAGCAGGTCGAGCAACCACTCGCCGGCGACCTCCTCGATCGCTGCCGTCGCGGGGGAGGCGTAGCGCATGGCGGCGTTCTGGTCCCAGGAGCTCACCAGCACATCGGCGCCCAGCGCGGCGGGAAGGGTGCCACCGATCACCCAACCGAAGAAGCGACCGGACGGCATCGCCATCAGCCCCGGCTCGGCGAGGGTGGCGAGCTCATCGACGACGTCGACCGGATCGATCGGGTCATCCTGTTGCGGCCACCCGAACACCCTCTTCATTGCGTCGACGTTGGCGCTCGGCGCTACGTGGCGATCGGGGATCGACTCGATCCACTCCATCGACCTCGCGGTCGCGCGATCGAGAACGTCCTTGTACTCGTCGGGATTCAGCTCCATGACCCGAATCTACCGGCGAGGAATCGCCCCGGCCATGATGAGCGGAGATAATGTATAGTTATACATCGTGAATCGAACGCAGATCTATCTCAGCGAGTCACAGCACGACGCGCTTAGCGCTCTAGCGAAGACGCGATCGACGACAGCCTCGGCGCTCATCCGTGATGCGATCGACAGCTACCTGGCGGCACAGTTGAGTCCGGGGCAACGACTTGATGCACTCCGAGTACTGGGGCAGAGGTTCGCCCACAAAGCGCAAGTTGGTGACGATTCGGCCGCGTTTGTTGATGGGTTGCGCGGTGCGGGAGCGGATCGCCTAGAGTCCCTCGGGTGACAGCGCTGCTCGACACGTCAGTATTGATCGACTACCTCCGGGGCCGACCTCAGGCGGTACAACTCGTACAATCTCTCACCGAGACTCCGATCTCAAGCGAAGTGTGTCGAGTTGAACTGCTGCAGGGGCTTCGCGCCGACGAGGAACGGGACACCGTCGAGTTGATGGCGGTGATCGATTGGATCCCGGTCGTCGAGCCGGTAGCGCTGCTTGCGGGCGAGCTTGGTCGCCGGTGGCGCCCCAGTCATTCGGGAATCGACGCGGCCGACCTCATCATTGCCGCAACGGCCCAATTGACCGACTCGTTGCTGCTCACGCTTAACGTCAGACACTTCCCGATGGTGATGGGACTGCAGTCGGCCTATTAGTGGGCTGACTAAGACTCGGGCGTCGCGGTCTCCCGCAGCTTGATGCGGCCGGCCGGCGCGCCCTTGGCGATCTCCACCTGCGAGCCGCGCGACTTTACGAAATCCGAGAACGACTTGAACCCCAGCGACTTCTCATTGAATGTCGGGTCCATCCGCATCATCTGGCTCTTCACGCCACCACTGAACAACCACTCGTCATCGCTCGTCGACTGCCCCACGCGAAGCGCTCGAACCAGCAGTTCGGTCGCCGACAGGTTGCGATCGACCGGCTCCGGCTCCGACGCCTCCTGTGGTTTGGACGCGCGTCGGCTCGTGCTCTTCTTCTCGGCGACCGGCTCGGCTTCGGTTTCGCTGGCGGCAGTCGGCGGGGTTCCCGCGGGCACCACGCCTGGCAGCTCGCCGTAGAACTTGAACTCGTTGCAGGCCGCCGCGAGCGACTTGCTGGATGCGCCAGCAACTCCGATGCCGACGACGTATCGACCGAGCCGCTTGCAGCTCTGGGCGAGTGGGATGAAGTCCGAGTCGCCCGCAACGATGACGACGTGCGTGATGTCGGGCAGCCGGAACATGTCTTCGACCACATCCACGGAGAGGCGGATGTCCGCGCCGTTCTTCTGGTACGACCCGGTCGTCGGGAACATCTGCGTCAGGTCGACAGCGCGATTCACCAGCTGGCGCGAGTAGACCGAGTTCGCCGGGGCGGACCAGTCCGCGAACGCACGACTGATCACCACGCTGCCGAAGGATGTCGCGTAGTCCAGAATCGCGCCAACATCCACAACGGCTCGCGCCTCCGGACCGTTCGGATCCGCCTTCTCGACGGCTTTCGGAGCCTTACCGTTACGTGGCCGATCGGCCATGAACCTGCCGCGGCCGAACACCTCGTCGTACCTCGAGATGACGATGTTGTCGAAGTCGATGTAGACGGCGACACGATTCTCGGCTGCTTCGACCATGTAGTGCTCTTCTCTTCGAACGGCGTGCTCTGATTACAGACTGGCCGAACGAAGGTCCAACCGCTAGCTATTCGAACCGCTCGTACCGCCAACGTTTGGGTCCACGCCGCCTGCCGGACACGACGAGGGTGCGCCCGCGGCGCAGACCCACGTGTACGAGTTTGACTTTGAGTCGTAGATCGCTGTCTCGTTCTTTGGGCCGCCGGAAACGAAAACCACGAAGTACTTGCGGTCGTCGGAAACGACGATGTTGGCTACCTCGCCAGCGGGAATAACTGCCGCCGTGCCACCATCGGGCAAGAGCACCTTGCCGTCCGCGCCCACCTGTACGCTCGTGGGCCAATTCATGTCCGCCGCAACGACCTGGCCGCTGCTGTATTCCTCGTAGACCCCCGACGTAATCCAGCTAACGGAGGTCTCGTAAGTCGTGAGCTGGCTATCGGACGCAAACGTCGGCGGGTCTGGCAGGGTCCCGGCCGCCGAATTATTCTGCGTGCCGGAACCTGTTCCCGTGTCGGTCTGCACCTGAGCCCCGACTCCGTTGTTGGTCGGGCCGACATTTGCCGTCGTGTGAATGGCAATCCCTATGACCATGAAGAGTACGGCGAGCGAACCGAGGATTATCGCGGCAATCGGAGCGACCGGCGACGAGCCGTAGCCGCTGCGGTGAAGACGGAGAGCTCGCACTCCACCGATGATCGCGATGACGCCACCGGCCGAGTAGTAGAAGACCGGGGAACCCGGGAAAAAGCCGACCAGGGAGAGGCAGAACGCGATCGCTCCGACAACCACCGAACCAACGGCCGCCTTGTTGCTTGCCGCGTGCACCTGGCCCATCGGCACCGGTGGAAGCGTCGTGCTCTGCATGGGAACGTACGGACGCTCCTGCACGGGGGGAAGACCGTACGGATTGGATGCCGCATACGGGTCGACGCGCTGCGGATCGATCTGCTGGGGCTGGTGGATAACCATCGCGGACTGCTGCGGCCGGAACTGCGGCTGCGCTGGAACCTGCGGCTGTGCCTGAACCTGCGGCTGTGGCGGGGCAGGCGGGGTGGCTGCCTGCATGTGGGCTGTCCACTGGACGCCATCCCACCAGCGTTTGGCGCTGGATCCTGCAGGGTCGTTGTACCAACCAGCCGGAGTAGTGGACTGTTCGATGGTAATTTCGTGCCCCCGTGCGGATTCCATGGGAGTGCTCGCCCCCACACTGCACGCTACAGAATTGCTCAGTTCTCGCGCTCGCCCCCGTTCACGGGGCGACGCCCAAACGGGGGAGTGCACCGCACGGTCTAAACAGAGAGACTCGAACCGTGGCAGTCCGGACTCTCCCCAACCTTGTCACGCCGCAGTTCAACTTCACACCGTTCTTCACGCCCGTGCCGCGACCATTCCTGCGGCAGTTCCGGAAGAGCCACCGCGCATGGTGGACCCCGTGGCGCCAGCTCCGCACCGTCACTGGATCCGTCCTCCTTCTGGTGTTCCTCGGCGGCGCGCTCCTCGTGCTACTGGCCATTGCCGTGTTCCTGGCGTTAGACCCGGACATCGCCGCGGCCGGTCCGATAGCGATCGTCGTGGCCGGGATCGTTCTCGCCTTTCTCGGTCTCATCGGATGGGTTTTCATCGGCGTGCTTCGCCGTGACGTCCGATTCGGACCCGGCTGGAAGCGGATGGCTCGCCTCGACGAGTTCGCGAACCTGAACCACATGACCTACGAGTTCGAGCGGCGCGACATCCACTACTCCGGCGCCATCTTCTCGCTCGGCACGAATGCACTCGCAACCGACCTGATGACGGTGAAGTCGGGGCGAGGAATCCAGATCGGCAACTATCGCAGCATTGCCGCATCCGTCGCGGACAGCTCACGCTTTCGTGGCGGCTACGTCGTCATCGAGCTCGATCGCCGGATGCCCCACATGATGGCTATCGCGAAGCGCAAGCGACGGCTCGGTGGACAGTCCATCGCGCCCGGCCTTCTGCGCAGCCAGGTCCTCTCGCTCGAGGGCGACTTCGACCGGTACTTCACCCTCTACGCGCCGCGCCAGTACGAACGCGATGCGCTCTACGTCTTCACGCCAGACCTCATGGTCCTGCTCATCGATCGCCTTGCCAGCTACGACCTGGAGATTGTCGACAACCGGCTGTACATCTACTCCCACAAGCCGTTCAACATGCTCGACCCGGCCACGCACGAGCGGCTCGCCAGCATCGTGCAGGTCGTCGGACACAAGGCCACCAACCAGACCCTCAACTATGCGGATGACCGAAGCGCCCCCTACTCAGACATCGTCGCGCCCGGCGGGGTTCGGTTGCGGCGCGGGATCACGGCGGGAGCCATCGTCGCGGTCCTGTACTTCGCGCTCCGCGTATTCGGCTCGATCCATGGCTACTAACAGGGGAATAGGCTGACCACCATGAGCGATCACCCGTTGTCGCCGATCCCCGCCGCCGACGCCGACATCGCCTACGCGACGCTGATCTCGGCCTATCGCGACGATCCGGTGCACCGCTGGCTGTACCCGGACGACGACACGTACGCGAGAACGCTGCCAACCCTGATTGAGGCGGTGGGTGGCGCGTCATTCGAGATGAGTACTGCATGGCGCCTGGGCGATAGCGCGGTCGCCCTGTGGGTCCCGCCAGGCGTCCAACCCGACGCGGAGCGCATTGGCCAGGTCCTGCTCGAGACGGTCTCTGTCGAGAAGCATCCAGAGACGTTCAGCACGCTCGAACAGACGGATGCCGCGAGGCCGGACTACCCGCACTGGTATCTGCCGTTCTTCGGAGTTCACAGCTCAAAGCAGGGTACGGGGCTCGGAACCCGGCTTCTGACGGCCTCCCTCGAGTACATCGACCTGGGCGGGTCGCCTGCGTATCTGCTTGCACCCAATCCGCGAAACATTCCGTTTTTTGAACGGCACGGCTTTGTGCTCACCGGCGAAGCGCAGGAAGGCGACGCGCCCGCGCTCTTCGTCATGAAGCGCGAAGGCCGACAAAGCCAGCCGAGCTAGGCGCTCGCGAACCTCGCCTGTGCGCGAGCGTGGGCCTTTGCGTGCTCGACCTCGCGGTCCTTCGGCGGCGTCGTCGCGACCAGGTCCTCGAGAAGGTGATGCGTGATGTGGGCGATCTCGCCCACCGCGCGATCGAACGCCTCGGCGTTCACCTTTGCTGGCTTGGTCGATCCGCTGATCTTGCGCACGTACTGGAGTGCAGCGGCGTGCACTTCCTCTTCGTTCGCGGCGGGCTCGAAATTGTGGAGGGTGTGGATGTTTCGGCACATGCCAACGAGGGTAAACCTTCGGCGTCCGGCCCGGGTAAGACTCTCGTGAGTCCTAGTGAACGGGCACGCACGTCGTGTCGGCCGCGGGGCAGACAAACGTGAACCGGTTCAGTGCGGAGTTGTAGACGGCCGACTCCGTGAGATCACCCGACGAGACCGTGAAGGTGTAGTTCTTCAGGTTGGCCGCGAGTGTGTAGGTGAAGAGGTGACCGGGGGCGACCGTCACGAGCGGCGTGCCGGACTCGGCGAGCACCTGCGTCGGGGTGAACTTCAGCGACTGGGGCCAGACCTGGCCGGTGGCGAGCACCGAGTTCCCCGAAGCGAAGTTCTCGTTGATTGCGGTCGCGATCTGTTGAACCTCGGAGCCATCCTGGGTCAGTGCCGGGTTGTTCGCAAACACGAAAGGCTCAGAAGAGAGCGGCCGCACCGGGGCGACCGACGTCTGGGTTGTGGTCGACGAGACCGGGAGCACCCCACCTATCGCCGTGTTCACGATGTTGACCACGCTCACCCCGAGAAGCGCGATGGCTGTCGCCCCAAGGCCGAACAGGATGCCAAGGATCGGCGCCCACAGGTTGGATGCCCGCTTGCGCATGCGGCGAAGAATTGCAAGCAGCGCGCACAGTACGGCAAGCACTCCGGTGCTCGCGACCCACAGCGTGCTCGAACCGGGAAGGAAATTCGTCAGCGTCAGCGCCAACGCGCCGAAACCGAATAACAGCGACACCCACGACACCCAGTTGTTCACCGGAAACGCCGGCTCCTGGATCGCGGTGGGGAACGTGGATGGGCCCATCATGGGCACGTAGCCGGGTTGGTGAACAGCGCCGATTCCATACGGAGTGGACTGCGGGGCCGAGGAAGTTGGCGCGGGCTTTTCGGGCATCTTGAGGTGGGTGGTCCACTTCGCCCCGTCCCACCAGCGCTTGCCACCCGACTGTCCAGGATCCGTGTACCAGCCAGCGGGGAGGGTCCTCGCCGGAGTCTCGATCGTAATGGTGTGCCCCCGAAAAATGCCCAGAAAACCAAAGGAAATACCCTTACCCAGAGGCTACTGGGCCGCAAATGACCCCCGCCCGCCCCAGTTCAAGTGCCCACCGGTTGGGTGGCTCCCGAACGGGGGAGAAGTGGTTACGAGTCGCTCGGCGAGCTCTCGTCGAAGCTCAGGGCGAGGGAGTTCATGCAGTACCGATCACCGGTGGGAGTCCCGACACCGTCGGGGAACACGTGCCCGAGATGGGAGTCGCACCGGGCGCATCTGACCTCGGTGCGTTCGATGCCGAGAGTCGTGTCGTCGAGCAGGCGAACCGCTTCGGGCCGAACGGACTCGTAGAAGCTCGGCCATCCGCAGCCCGAATCGAACTTGGTGCCCGACGCGAAGAGCTCGTTGCCGCAGGCCTTGCAGGTGTAGAGCCCGGCGCGGTTCTCGTCGAGGAGCTTCCCTGTCCACGGCCGTTCGGTCGCGGCCTCCCGTAGCACGGCGTACTCCTCGGGGCTGAGCTTTTCGAGCCAGTCGACTTCGGACTGGCTGGTCTCGTCTGGCATCCGGCTATGCGCTGATCGTCGAGTGATCGCCGAGGCTGTGCCAGGTGCGATTGTGATAAACGAGCGGGGATGCCGATGCGTCGTCGGGGGCCGCACTCGCCTCGAGGGCGTGCACCGCGAACACGGTCGATCCGCCAGCGGGCATCCGGTTCACGACGCGGCCGCGGATCCAGGATTGCGAACTCGGGAAGTACGGCTCGCCCGAGGGCAGGCGGCTCCAGAGCGAGAGGTCGGCGAACCGGTCGATGCCACTCGTCGCGCAGAGCTTCGCGATATCGAGCTGGTCGGCGCCGAGGAGATGCACGACGACGCTCTCCGCATCGAGGAGGGTTGGCGCGCTCGAGGAGAGGTTCGAGATCGAAAACACGAGCAGCGGTGGCTCTGCGCTGACCGAGAAGACGGATGTCGCGGTCAGGCCAACCGGGCCGGCGCCGGCGTCGGCGGTGATGACGGCGACTCCGGCGGCATGGTTGCGGAAGGCGGCCTTGAATTCCTCGGAACTGAGGCTGCGCACTTCGGTCACGATGTTCATGATTCCCCTCCGGCTCGGCGAGCTGCACCTCAAGACTGCGGGACAGTACGGCCGATGTCGAAGCGTGTTGCGCTGAGTTACCTCGTGTTGCGTAATGCCGACACAAAGTTACGCTCGGCGTCGCCGCATGACAGAGGCGCTCGCGCGCGCGGGAACGCGACTGCCGCGCTAGATGACGTGCGCTACGAAACCGATGAGCACCAGGTTGGCGAGCAGGAGCCCGGCGAGCATGAATGCGGCGACGCGGTCCTTGAACGTGATTGCCCGACGGATGCTGTGGACATGAGGGCCGGGAGCCAGGGTGTCGGGGTTGGCCGAGAAGTACTCGGTCCATTCCACGCCGTTCCACCAGCGTCGGCGCGACCTATCGTCCCGGTCGGGGTACCACCCGGCCGGGATACGGTGCGCGATGTCTGCTGTGACTGCCACGTGAGATCCCAATGCCTCTTTTGTTGTGAACAACTCTAAATGCAAGGTACGCGCGTTGGCGTGCAACGCGCCCGCCCCACTTCGCGGCACGTCCCGATTGTTAGCGAACCGTTTCGGTGGTTAGGAGAGGTTGCCGATCCTGCCGTTGTAACGGCGATCAACCGCCCACGGGAAGAGATTGCCGACCCAGATGAGCAGCCGGTAGTAACCGGGCACCACGACGCGACGCCGCGACCGCGTCAGGCAGGTCTCGATGGCGGCCGCGACCACATCGGCGCCGGGCATCCGCCCACCGCGATGCGCCGTCATTGCGGTCGCGATGTAGCCGGGTTCGACGAGGGAAACATGGATGCCCGTACCGGCGAGTTCGCGCCGCACCGAGCCGGTCAGCCCGCGCAGTCCGAATTTCGTGGCGGTGTAGATGCCGCTGATGGCGATCTCACCCTTGACCGAACCGACATTCACGATCGCGCCGCTGCGCTGGGCGCGCATGATCGGGATGACCGCCCGCATGAGTCGGATCGGAGCCAGCAGGTTCGTGTCGAGCATCTCCTGCACCTTGTCGTCCGCGGTCATGACGGACGCCATCCCGCCGATGCCCGCGATGTTCAGGAGCGCGTCGATTCGCCCGCCGATGGCCTGGGTCTCGGCGACGATGTGATCGATGTCTTTCGCCTTCGTGACGTCCCCGGGAATCGCAAGCGCAATGCCGCCCGACGCCTTGATCTGCTGCTTGAGCACGCTGAGTTCGGAGGCCCGCCGCGAAACCAGCGCCACCGTCCAGCCGTGGCGGGCGAGAAGCAGCGCGGTCTCGCGACCGATCCCGCTGGACGCCCCGGTCACGATCGCGACGCGACGGGGAGTTGTCATGCGTTCGATAGTAGGTGCGATTCGGAGACTCTCGGCGAACTCCGAGCAACATTACGTTTCGGTAACGGCGAACACGTGCACAATGGTTCCACAGCGCATGCGAAACACCCGCTAGACCCGGCCGCCACGGAGTACCGAGGCGGCCGGAGGTGTCTCCGGGACCTTTTAGATCGCCATGTCGATGAACTGCTGCACGCGCTTCGTGTGAAGCGATCCCGCCGTGTAGCTCGTGAGCCACGAGTCGTCCTCGACAAGCGACAGCGACCCGGGCGTCGGCGGATCGTTCGCCGTCTTCGACGCGATGAAGCGGAAGTAGTAGTGGTTGAACAGCCGGTTGAACTCGGTGAAGTAGATGTCGGCGACGCGCCTGTTGCCGCGCACGATGATCATGTTCTCGTCGTTCTGTTCCGTGGATGCGGCACTGAAGTTCGCCGACCCGGACACCACGATCGGGTCCGCTCCCAGCGGGTCATGCAGCATGAACTTGCAGTGGATGAACGCAACGTTCACCGCGAATCCGAGGCGCCGCGCATCCGTCTCGACCATCCACTTGCCGACGGCGGTCGTGAACTCGGATCCTGCAGCTTCGTAGACGTTGTTCGAGGCGTTCAACTTCACGTAGGGAGTGACGGCCTTGGGGTTGGGAGCCTCGGCGGTGTCGAAGAGAAGAAAAACCAGCGGGCCGGTAGAAGTATTTGTGGCGAGGGCGTCGCGGTACGACGCGGGGATGGTGAACGGGAACGTGGCGCAGGCGAGGTCGGTCGAGCCTGACAGCAGCTGTCCGTAGAGGGTGAGCGGGTCGAGTCCGGTTCGCGGGCTGAAGATCGGCGTGACTCCGGGTGCGATGGCGCCGATCGCGGGCGACGGCGTGAGGGTGGCGACCTCGGCGTAGAGGGCCGCGTTCTTTTGCTTCGTGACCGCGGCGGTGTCGGTGGCCTGGCCGCCCGGGTCGGAACTGAGCTGCGTCCAGTACTGCAGGAACTTGCCGGCGACCGCCGCATCCCGAACCCAGTGACCGACATTGGCCTGACCGAAGAAACCGTTGTCGGTCAGGTTGGTTGAGCCGGTCCAGACCTCGGTCGCCGTCGTGCCGCCGGGGACCAGCACCATGAACTTGTTGTGTGCGATGACGTTCTTGCGGGCAACGCGCGGGATGATCGCGGTGGCAGGTAGGCCGCTGGCCGCGATCGCCGCGAGATTTTCGGTTACCGGGTCCTTCGCGGTGTTCGGCTTCTCGTCGACGATCAGCTTGACGTCCACGCCGCGCCCGATCGCTGCGGCGAACTCGGCCAGCACGGGCGGGTAGGCGAACTCGTAGAACGCGCAGCGCAACTGGTCGCCCTTTTTGGCGCCGCGAATGAAGCGGATGAGTGCCGGCTCGAGGTCCCGCCCGAGCCACGCGAACGCTGCAGCCTGCTTCGCCGCGGTCGGCTGCTTGTCGGGTGCGACGTTACCGAATTCGAGTGCGTAGGCCTGGCTGGAGGCGACACCCCGGTTGAAGAAGATGTCGTGCGAACTGCCGAACAGCGGCTCGGTTGTGACGGTGATCGGGATCGGCGGCGTCGAGCGGTCGAGCTTGGCCGGCGTTCCCTTCAGGGGCTGGAACACATAGCTGTAGGCATGGCCGGGGATGCACGTGAAGTCGTCCCAGACGAGGCTTTGTACGGGCTGCTTGTACGTCGAGACGCTGGTACTCGCATCCGGATTTTTCACGGTCGACGGGAAGACCTTGTAGCCGAGCAGGTAATGCGGCGAGCCCTTCGGCGAATCCGTCCGCTTGACGGAAAAGCCGAGCAGCCCGGCTCGGCTCGCCGCTGCGACGCTCACACCGAACGACACGGAGTTCGTTCCGGCGACGGCGAAGACCTGAAAACCGCCGACGACTGCTGACTTGGAGCGCATGGGGGACCTCCGCGTGGCTATTGAGCAGGACTCTATTCTCCCGCTCGGGCGCGCAATCTGTCGCGGGTAATTTCGTCCGTCGTGAGCGAGATGGCTTTCTCGTAGGCGGCGCGAGCATCCTCCGTTCGACCGAGTTGCGAGAGCAGGTGCGCTCGCGTCGCCCACAGCGGCTGGAATCGCGGGGCGTCGATTCGATCGAGTTCGGCGAGCCCGGCCTCGGGGCCGTCGTCTTCGCCGATCGCGGCCGCGAGGGAGACTCGCGCTCCGAGGGTTGGTGCGATCCCGACGAGCGCGGTGTAGAGCTTCCGAAGTGCGACGTAGTCGGTCGGTTGTCCATCCCGCCGGGCACAGTGCGCCGACTGGATGGCGGCCTCAAGCTGGAAGCGCCCGATTCGCCCGTAGCCGTGTGCTTGCCGCAGCGCAGCCTCCCCCTGGGCGATCAGGTCCGCATCCCACAGGTTCGTGTCCTGCTCGTCGAGTGGCACGCCGTTCTCCCTCGCCTTCGCCCGCGACAGCGAGAGAGCGATGAGGGCCACGAGACCGAACGCCTCGGGCTCATCGCCGAGCAGCGCGGCGAGAATCGTCGCCAGGTAGAGCGCCTCCGCCGACATTGACTCGCGGATCGTCTCGCCTGCGACACCCTGCCAGTCGATCGCGTAGGCGCCGTAGATCGCCTCGAGCACGGCGGGAAGTCGCGTCGGCATATCGGCGAGCACGGGAATCACGAACGGGATGCGCGCCACCCGGATCCGACGCTTGGCCCGCACCAGCCGCTGTGCCATCGCCGGTTCGGGCACGGCGAACGCAACGGCGATCTGCGCGGACTCGAAGCCGAGCACCGTCTGCAGCATGAGGGGAGTGCGGATGGCCGCCTCGATCGCGGGGTGCGCGCAGACGAACAGCAGCTCGAGCCGCTTGTCGGGGATCGCCTCGAGATCCAGGTTGTCGAGCACGGTATGGGTGTCCTCGAGTTCGGTGGAGGTTCGATGCGCGGAGGACTTGTAGAGGTCGCGCAGGCGGTTGCGCGCGACGGTCAGCAGCCAGCCCGCCGGGTTGTCGGGGATGCCGGCGGTCGGCCAGCTGGCGAGCGCCCGCTCGAACGCATCCGCCAACGCATCCTCGGCAGCCGGGATGTCCCCGGTCGGCGTCGCGAGCACCGCCAGCAGGCGTCCATACGAGGAGCGCGCAACCTCTTCGGCGCGGGTCGCGGCGTCCGTCACGGGTGCGGTCTCGTCCTCAGTCGACCTGGTGCCAGCTGCCATCGCTGAACACGATCGCGGAGGGACGGATCTCGACCGCGCCATACTGCGCGCCGGGGCACTTCTCGGCCCACGCGATCGCGGAATCCAGGTCGGGGACCTGGATCACGAACGTGCCGTTCAGCTTCTCCTTGGTGTCGGCGAAGGGGCCATCCTGAACCTTCAGCGCACCATCGCGCACGGTGATCGTGGTCGCGGCGGCGACGGGCTGCAGGATGTCCGCCGAGATGAGAACTCCGGCCGAGTCCAGCGACTTGGCGTAGGCGTCAAAAGCCGCCCGACCCCAGGCCATCGCCTCCTCGCCGATCTCGGCTTCGGTGGCCTCCCGGCTCATCACGAGAAGTGAATACCTCATGGTTGTTCCTTTCGGTAAAAGTGATACTGACACCTCGATGACGAGCCGGGAAGGTCTCGATCGACATCCCGGGACTTCCAAGGAGAAGTCGGTAGTCTTCTGCCGTGACATCCACGAGACCCGGCCGTATTGTCGCGGCCGCGGTGGGGATCCTCGTGGTCGCCCTCGTCGCGACGGGCTGCTCGGCCATCCAGAATCTCACCGGACACTTCACCGGGCTGACGGTCACGCCCGAGGTCGGAGACTGCTGGCGGGTCACCTACGACGATGCCCAGAAGTCCGAGGACTGGGAGGGCACCGGCGCGGTGCCGTGCACCACGACGCACGAGACGTACACCTACGCGGTCGGCAAGCTGACGCAGAAGTTCACCGGCAGTTGGCTGGATGGGAAGGGCAATCCGCGCGCGGATGTCGACAACGCCGCGTTCACGGTCTGCCAGGCGGAGCAGGCGCGAGTGCTGCCGGGGCTCACCGCCAAGGAGGCGTTGCTGTCCCCGACGTACTACCTTCCGTCGGTGGCGCAGTGGAACGCGGGCGCGCGCTGGGTTCGGTGTGATCTCACCGAGATCCGGGTTGGCTCGACGTTCGAAAGCCCCGACCTGACGCCGCTGCCGACGAAGTTCTCGGTCCTTGTCTCGGCCCTCGAGTCCAACCCGAAGAAGTTCGCACTCTGTGAGGATGACCCCGCGAACAACGGCCCCGACGGCAGCCAGACGACATACGCATCCTGCACCGGGCCATCCGACTGGACGCTGCTGTTCACGAAGGATGTTGCCGGCGCGATTGGCTCGTCGTACCCCGGCACGGCAGCGCTGAAGGCCCAAGGCGATTCGGAATGTGTGACCACATACTCGGCCGACGGGCACATCGCGACCGCGATCTACCCGAGCCAGACCACGTGGACGCAGTACGACGACCGCGCGCTCGACTGCTGGCTCAACAACAACTAGCCCTTACGTTCCATGGTGCCGATTGGTCAAAGCGGTTTGACGATCCAGCGAACCTGCGCTAGGTTGATCAAACCGGTTTGACGATGGAGACAAAGCATGGCGACAATTGCCGATGTGGCCCAGCATGCGGGAGTATCCCGCAGCACGGTGTCGCACGCTCTGTCCGGTAAGCGTCCCATCTCGCTGGCAACCCGCGAGCGGATCAATGAGGCGATCATCGCGCTCAAATTCACGCCCAACGCTGGGGCGAAGGCTCTGGCCACGTCGAAGTCGTCGATCATGGGACTTGTCATTTCCATCACTCCCGAGGAGTTCGCGCCCGCGACGATGCAGTATGTGCTCGTCGTTTCGGAAACGGCGCGAAGCCTGGGATACGACGTGCTCATGGTGACCGAGGTGGACGGAGCCGAAGGCATCACGCGTGTCACCGACAGCAACCTCGTCGACGGGGTTCTCGTGCTGGACGTCAAGCGACACGACGATCGGGCGGTGAGCATCCTTGGCGCCCGGCAGCCCGGCGTGCTGATGGGCTACGCCGAGGGAAACGAGTCTCTCGACTCCGTTGACCTTGATTTCGCGGCAGCGGGGAGACTGTTGGTGCGGCATCTGTTCGACTACGGTCACCGTGAGGTCATCTTCATCACGTTCCCCGAGGAACTGTTCGCGCAGAGTGTCGGATTCGCCTGGCGATTTCGCGACGCCGCGGTGGACACCGCGGCAGAGCTCGGCGTGTCCCTCAATATCGTCTATGGCGGCACGAATCCGGTGAGGCGGTACCAGGGGGTCGAAGAAGCCCTCGATCGGCATCCGACCGCGACGGCGCTGCTGGTCCACAACGAGGGTGTACTCGTCGACCTGCCCATGTTGCTTGCACAGCGGCGGCTGTCGGTACCGCGCGATCTGTCGGTCGTGAGCGTCTTTTCTGAGCAGTTCGGCAGCATGTTTTCCCTGCCGTACACGGCCATCGAGGCCTCACCGAAGCCGGTGGCCACTCGCGCGGTCCAGCTCCTCGCAGCGCGGATCGCGGACCGTGAACGTCCCGTCGTATCTGAGCTTCTCGAGCCCGTACTCATCGATCGGGGGAGCAGCCGTGCCATCTAGCCACGGGCGGTCGGAGATTTTTTTTGACCATTCATCAAACCGGTTTGACGATTGTTGTCAGACTGACACGTTCGACGGAAGCTTCGTGGGCGCAGACGTGCGTTCACGCGGAAGGTAATACCCCGGCGTACAGCGCCAGCAACCAACACCCCATTTAATTGCATCAGCAAAGGAGCTAATCAAGTGAAAACCATACGAATCGTCGCGGCCCTCGCGGTCGCGGCCCTCGTCCCCATCGGGCTGGCCGCCTGTTCCCCAACGACGAAAGCCGCACCGAGCGCCTCTCATCTGGACCTGACCGTCGAGGACTACTTCCAGGCCCCGCAGGTCGACGTGTACAACAAGATCTACGCGACCTGTGCCGCTGCCGAGGGAGACACGGTGACCGCGACCCATGTCCCCGGCGCCAGCCTCATCTCCAAGGTCCTGCAGCAGTCTTCGTCGAAGACACTCCCGGACGTGCTCATGCTCGACAATCCGGATGTCCAGCAAATCGCTTCATCCGGCGCGCTCTCGCCGCTGAAGAACTACGGCATCACCGGCAAGGGTGTCTCGCCGGGCGTGCTCTCGGCCGGCACCTACAAGGGTGACCTGTACGGCCTCGCTCCTGCGGTGAACTCTCTCGCGCTGTTCTACAACAAGGACATCCTCTCTGCGGCCGGGATCACTCCGCCCAAGACCTGGGCCGAGCTGACGACGGACGCGAAAGCGCTGACCACCCCGGACCACTATGGGTTCGCCTTCAGCGGCATCAACACCTACGAGGGCACGTGGCAGTTCATGCCCTGGATGTGGAGCAACGGCGGAAGCGAGAAGAACATCAACACTTCTCAGACGGCCGGAGCGCTCGCGCTGCTTACTGACCTGGTCAAGGCCGGCTCCGCCTCGGCGAGCGTCGACAGCTGGGCTCAGAGCGACGTCGACAACCAGTTCATCGCCGGCAAGGCAGCGATGATGGAAAACGGGCCGTGGCAGATCCCGTCGTTGACCGCGGTGAGCTCGCTTCACTGGGGTTACGTGCCGCTGCCGACGCGCACCGCGGACCAGACCTCCCAGGCGCCGCTCGGCGGCGAGACGTTCAACGTCACCAACACGGGAGACAAGGCGAAGCAGGCGGCCGCAGGGAAGCTTGTCGCGTGCATCAACAACGCCAAGAACGCCGGAGCGATCGCCACGGCTAATCTCTACATCCCGTCCAACGAGGCGGCCGCGGCAGCGTTTGGCAAGGCGAACCCGGACCTGGCCGGCTTTGCGAAGATCATCGCTGACGCTCGCGCTCGCACAGCGCTCCTCGGAGCCGACTGGCCGACGGCCGCGACCAAGATCTACACGGCCGAGCAGCTGTCATTGACCGGTAAGGCGGCTCCGGACGCCGCACTGGCTCAGGCGCAGTCCGGCAACTAGGGATCAATCATGATCGTGGCATCCCGACGTGTTCGCGTCGGGATGCCACGATGCCAGGAAGGGCATGACGAATGACGGCAATAGACCTCGCGGCGGCGGGCACAGGCCAGGCCGCGCCGAAGGAGCCATTGCGCCGGCAGCGGCGGCTCTCCGTTGAGCGGATTGCGCAGTGGGCGTTCCTGGCCCCCGCCGTCATCTATATCGGGCTGTTCTTCGGCTATCCGATCGTGAAGAACGTCGTCATGAGTTTTCAGGACTACACGACGAAAACATTCTTCACCGGTGAGGCGCCGTGGGTCGGCTTCGCCAACTACGTCAGCGTGATCAAGAACAGTCTGTTCTCGACCACCCTGATCAACACCGGGCTATTCACCGTCGGGTCGATCGTCGGGCAGTTCGTCATCGGGATGGCACTCGCCCTCTTTTTCAAGCGACGCTTTCCGCTGAGCGGCGTTCTTCGATCACTTCTGCTCCTGCCCTGGCTGCTGCCGCTCATCGCATCGAGCGCGGTCTGGAAGTGGATCCTCGACCAGGACAGCGGAATCCTGAACCAGGCGCTGTTGTTCCTGCACGTGACCCCCGCCGCGATACCGTGGCTCAGCAGCCCCAACGTCGCCCTGATCTCCGTCATTCTCGTCAATATCTGGCTGGGGATTCCGTTCAATGCGACCATCCTCTACGGCGGCCTGCAGGGAATTCCGGAGGAACAGTACGAGGCGGCGGCGCTGGATGGCGCGACCGGCTGGAAGGCGTTCCGCTACGTTACGTGGCCGAATCTGCGTCCCGTCGTCAGCGTCGTGCTCGTTCTCGGCGTCGTGTACACGCTCAAAGTCCTCGACATCATCCTCGGCCTCACCGGAGGCGGACCAGCGAACGCGACCCAGACCCTCGCCACGAACTCCTACCAGCAGTCGTTCGTGGTGTTCTCGTTCGGCACCGGCGCGGCGATCAGCAACATCCTGATCGTCATCTCCCTGGTATTCACGGTCGTCTACCTGCGGCTCAACCGACGCGCGATCGACGAATAGGGCACGCGAAACATGAAGCAAACCAAGACGAGGCAGCTCCCGTACACCGTGCTCGGGATCGTGTTTCTCGCGATCATGCTTTTTCCCGTCTACTGGATGGTCAACACGTCCCTCCAGTCCGGGCCCGCCGCGGTGAATGCGACGCTCATTCCGCTGCACCCGACCTTCGTCGCGTACCAACAGGCGATCAGCGAACAGCTGGGCAACATGGGGACGAGCCTTGCGGTTGCCGTCGGAACGGTGATCTTCACCCTGCTGGTCGCTACCCCGGCCGCCTATGCACTCGCGAAGTTCCGGCTGCGCTGGGTGGGCCTCGTCATGCTCGCCCTGCTGATCTCGCAGATGATCCCCGGAATCGTGATCGCGAATGCGCTCTACACCGCGTACAACGACCTCGGCCTGCTCAACAGCATCCCCGGGCTGATCCTGGCGGATGCCACAACCTCAATTCCCTTCGCGATCCTGATCCTTCGCGCGTTCATGGAGTCCATTCCGCCGTCGCTGGTCGAGGCCGCACGGGTAGACGGCGCAGGCCACTGGCGGGCGTTCTGGTCGATCGTCGTCCCCGTGAGCCGAAACTCGATCATCACGGCGGGACTGTTCAGTTTCCTGTTCGCCTGGAGCGACTTCGTCTTCGCTGTGACCCTGACAACATCCGCGACTGTACGCCCCGTGACGCTGGGTATCTATACCTACCTCACCGCGAACATCCAGAGCTGGGCACCGGTCATGGCCACCGCCGCGCTGGCCTCGATCCCCGCGATCATCTTCCTCGTCTTTGCGCAGCGATACATCGCCGCAGGAGCGCTCGGGGGTGCCGTCAAATGAGCAATGGAGAAGACAAGGTGCTATTCCTGTTCCGTCCCCTCGAGGACGGCGTAGAGATCCGTCACGGCCACGAGGTCATCTGGATCCAAGCCTGGGGACGCGACAGTGTGCGAGTTCGTAGTGCGCTGCACACGATCGCCCTGGACGACGTGGGCGCACTCGAGGTGCCACCACCGTCGCCGACGCCGCGCGTCGACACCGAAGATCGTCGTGCCGAGGTCGTGCACGGTGACATCACGGTGGTCGCGACCCTCTCCGAGACTGAGGCGAATCCCGAGGTCCTTCTCTCCTTCAATCGGACCTCGACAGGCGAAGAGCTGCTTCGCGAGCATCGCGAACACTTCTGGGCTCCGGGGTCACGGGTCTACCTCGGCGACGGCTCAGGAACATACGAGTTGCAACAGGAGTTCGCCGCGTACGACGACGAGCGGCTCTTCGGGATGGGTCAGCGCACCCACGGCAAACTCAACCTGAAGGGACTTGCTCTCGACCTCGTGCAACGAAACGGCGAGGTCAACATCCCGTTCGTTCTCTCGAACCGCGGATACGGGCTGCTCTGGAATCTGCCCGCCGTCGGGCGAGTGGAGTTCGCTGCCAATGCAACCCGCTGGCAGGCGGCAAGGGGACGACAGATCGACTACTGGATCACCTCGGGAACGACTCCCGCGGCGATCCTCGAGCGCTATGCGGACGCGACCGGCCACGTCCCCGACCTTCCGGAATGGGCGAGCGGATTTTGGCAGTCCAAACTGCGCTATCGAACCCAGGACGAGTTGATGGAGGTGGCGCGAGAGTTCACGCGGCGCAAACTGCCGCTCTCCGTCATCGTCTCCGATTACTTCCACTGGTCGGCGATGGGTGACTACCGGTTCGACGCCGACGAATGGCCAGACCCGACGGCCATGGTGGCCGAGCTTCGCGAACTGGGCGTCGAGCTCATGGTGTCGGTATGGCCGACCGTGTCGCCCCTGTCGGAGAACTTCGCCGAATACCGCGACAACGGGCTGCTGGTCGGAACCGATCAGGGTGTCGAAGTTCACCAGATGATCCGGGACAAGGGCATGCTGCAGCCGGTGCCGGTGAGCTTCTACGATCCGACGAACCCCAGGACGCGGCAGTACGTCTGGAACCTGATCCGCAAGAACTACGTAGCGCACGGAATCGGGATCTGGTGGCTCGACGCCTCCGAACCCGAGATCAATCCATCACATCCATCGAACCTCTCGTTCTACGCGGGTCCCGGCGCCGAGGTGGCCAACATCTACCCGCGCGACAACTCCCGGCTGTTCGCGGACGGTATGAAGGCGGATGGGCTGCCCCAGACAGTGCTCTTCTCGAGGTCGGCATGGGCGGGATCGCAGAAATACGGGACCGCCGTGTGGTCGGGCGATATCCCGGCCACCTGGGAGTCTCTCGCCGTGCAGGTTCGCGCGGGCCTGAGCATCGCCATGTCCGGGATCGCCTGGTGGACGACGGACATCGGGGGGTTCCACGGTGGCGATGCATCGGACCCCGACTATCGCGAGCTGATTATCCGATGGTTCCAGTTTGGTGCGTTCTGCCCACTGTTTCGTCTGCACGGGGACCGTGAGCCGAGAACACCGACCGGATACCTCCAGACCGGCGGCCCGAACGAGCCGTGGTCGTACGGCGACGAGGCGTACGAGATCATCGCGGACGTGATCCGCCTTCGGGAGCGACTTCGCCCATACATTCACGAGCACATGTCGATTGCCGCGAAGACGGGACTTCCGCCCATGCGGCCGTTGTTCGTCGACTTTCCTGCGGATGAGGCTGCGTGGCGGATCGAGGACCAGTTCATGTTCGGCCCGGACATCCTGGTCGCGCCGATCCTCGCGCCGGGCCAGACATCGCGTGAGGTCTATCTTCCCGTCGGTGGGACGTGGACGGACGCGTGGACCGGCGAAACGCTGGCCGGCGGCCAGACGGTGAACGTCGAGGCGCCCATTGAACGCATCCCGGTGTTCACCTTCAACGGCGCAAATCATCCGCTCTCGAACGAGATTGCGGCAGCCGCTCGGCGGTAGCCCTCGAGTGCGGCGATGTGACATCGTGCGCTGTTATCGAGTCGGCCTAATGGGGTAACTGGCGCGCCCTCGCGAAAATTCGAGTAATTGGCCTCAGTTTATTGCGTCTGCAATTGGATTTTGCTAACGATCAATGTTACTTTGTGTTCATACAGAACCTAAGTCGCGTCATCGAACAATCACCCTAGATTGCTTCACCACACGCTGACATTTAGGACGATCGCATTTTCACTGCCGAAAAAGGTCATCTTGAACGACGCGCCAGATCCCGACAATGCCCCCGAGACGGGCGGTGTTGCCGTTGACCTGCGGAACGTCACGAAGTCGTTCGGCGGAGTTTCGGCAGTGCGAGGCGTCACGTTCGCAATCGCCCCAGGCGAGGTTGTCGCGCTCGCTGGTGAGAACGGCGCAGGCAAGTCGACAATCAAGAACCTGATCGGCGGCATCCTCCGAGCTGACTCCGGCGACATCAACGTGTTCGACGCGCCGCAATCGTCGGGTGTCGCGGGACTGCGAGCCCAGGGCGTATCCACCATCCACCAGGAGATCAGCCTCTTCCCGCACCTGTCGGTGGCGGAGAACGTGCTCATCAACCGGCTCGGCCAATACTCGAGTTTCAACGTCTCTCAACGGCGCCTCATCCGCGATGCGACACCGTACCTCGAGCGGGTCGGCGCGCACTTCCCGCCGTCGACCCTGGTTGCCGACCTCTCCACGGGCCAGGCGCAGCTCGTCGAGATCGCAAAAGCTCTTGCCGACGACCCCAGGGTTGTCGTGTTCGACGAACCCACCTCTTCGCTCAACCTCGCCGAGCGGGAGCGGGTGCTCACGCTCGTCGAGGACCTGCGGGACACCGGGGTTGCCGTCCTCTATATCGGCCACTCCCTTGACGAGATCTTTCGGATCAGCGACCGAGTTGTTGTAATGCGGGACGGCGCCGTTGTCGGCGACGAGGCCACGTTCGACCTGACGAGGAGCTCGCTCGAACAGCTGATGGTCGGTCGCGAACTGGCCGAGGGATATCCGGCGCTGGAGAAGCCCGGCGAAACGATCGCCCTTCGGGTGCGCGCCGTGTCCGACGACTTCGTGCACGACATCGAGCTCGAGGTGCACGAGGGCGAGATCTTTGGCCTCGCCGGCCTCATGGGCGCCGGCCGGACGGAGGCCGCCCGGGCCATCTTCGGGCTGTCCACAGCAACAGGCACGGTCGAGGTGCAGGGGAGGGCCGTTCGGCGGAACGATCCCCGCGCGGCCATCAGGGCCGGCATCGCGTTTGTCACCGAGGATCGACGCGACGAAGGCATCTTCCTCGAGCGACCGATCCGGGAAACCCTCACGGTCGTCTCCCTCGACGGTCTCCTCAGGGTCCCGTTCCTTGGGCTCATCGATCGGAAGGCCGAGCGAGCGGCCGCGGCGAGCCAGGCCGAGACCCTGCGGGTTTCCGCCCGAGCCGGCCTCGAAGCCCAGGGCGGATCCCTCAGTGGCGGCAACCAGCAGAAGGTGGTGCTCAGCAAGTGGCTGAGTACGAACCCCCGCGTCCTCATCCTTGATGAGCCCACCAGGGGCATCGACGTCGGGGCCAAGGCCGAAATCTACCGGATCCTTGCCCGGCTCGCCTCGGAGAGTCTGGCCATCCTCCTCATCAGCAGCGAGATGGAAGAGGTACTCGGGATGAGCCATCGAATCGGTGTGATGAGCGGGGGTCGCCTCGTGGGAACGCTCGACCGGGCGGAGGCCGACCAGGCCAAGTTGATTCGCCTCGCGACGGGGGGAGCACTATGACCGCGCCAGCCAGATCCAACCGCAACGTGTTGCGCCGCGTCGTCGGCTTCCTGGGGGAGTATCCCCTAATCGTTGCTGGGCTCCTTCTCTTCTTCGTCTTCGCCGCCATCCAGCCGCACTTCATTACCGGCTCGAACGTCGTCAACATCCTGATCCAGGCGAGCGTTCTCCTGATCGCCGGCACCGGTGCGACGTTCATCGTGATGACCGGTGGCATCGACCTGTCGGTCGGTGCGCTGATGTTCCTCGGTGCCGCGATTCTGAGCTCGACCCTGTTCGGTGTGCTTCCGCCGCTCGTCGCGCTTCTGCTGGTTCCGATTGTGACGATGATCTTCGGCTCGCTCAATGGGCTCGCCGTCGCCTACGCCGGAGTGCCGGCAATGATCGTCACCCTTGCGTCGCTTCAGGTGTTCCGGGGCATCGGTGGCCACGTCACCGAACAGCGGAGTTTCATCATTCCGGACGGGCTGCGGGTCGCGGGAGAGGGCAACTGGCTGGGCATCCCCGCGCCGATTGTGATTGCGGCGATCGTTGTCATCCTCGGCGCATACGTGCTGCGCCGTACCCGGCTCGGTCGGTTCGTTCAGGCCGTCGGATCGAGCCGCTCGGCCGCCGCAAACGCGGGCCTGCCGGTGGGCTGGGTCCTGGTCGCCGTGTACGCCATCGGCGGACTCCTCGCCGGGGTCGCCATGGTCGTTCAGCTCGGTCGCCTCGGGGCAGTGCAACCGACACTCGACTCCGGGTTTGAGCTGACCGTCATCACCGCCGTCGTACTGGGCGGCACAAGCCTGGACGGCGGTCGCGGCGGTGTCATTGGCACCGCGCTGGGCGCCCTGATCCTGACGATCGTGGAGAACGGCCTCGTCCTGACGGGTGCGTCCCCCTACATCTTCGACATTGTCCGTGGGGTCGTGCTTCTCGCGGCGCTGCTGACGAGCGGGGCTCCTCGGCGCCTCCTCTCCTGGATCAAACGCGACCGAGAGGAGGTACTCGACACGCCTCTGAACGGTCCTTCCCTGCATTAGCCCTCAGTGCGAGTCCGCACATTTCGAAAGGTATTAACAATGAAGTTAAGAAGCACGCTAGGTATCGCCATCGGCACCCTGGCCATCGTCGGCATGCTCGCCGGTTGCAGCACCGCCACAACAAGCAAGCCCGTCGGCGCCTCTGAGAAAGACAAGCTGACTATCGGTGTCAGTTTCGACCTCCTGAACGACATTCGTAACGCCGAACTCGACGCGATCAAGGCCGCCGCAAAGGCCAAGGGCGACACGATCGACTTCGTTTCGGCCGACCAGGATGCCCAGAAGCAGGCGTCACAGATTCAGGACCTCATCCAGTCGAAGTCGGTTGACGCCGTCATCGTCATCGCGGTCAACAGCGACCAGATCGCGTCCTCGGTCGCGCTCGCCAAGGCAAAGTCGGTTCCGTTCATCGCGATCGACCGTGCCATCGCTGACGCGGGCAACGTCACCTTCCAGATCACGGGCGACCCCATCGCTGACGGTGGCCTCGCCGCCAAGGAAGCTCTTGCGGCAAGCGGAGACCGGACGATCATCCAGCTGGTCGGCGCTCTCACCGACCAGAACGCGGTGGGACGCCGCGACGGGTTCACTAAGGAAATTGAGGCCGGCGGCGGAACGGTTGCCGCGCAGGTCCCGACCGACTGGGACCTCACAAAGGCCCTTGACGGAACCGCGAACGCGCTGCAGGCCAACCCGGCCATCAACACCATCTTCATTCCCTCGGACTACCTGCTCCCGTCCGTCGAGTCGGCGCTGAAGGCGGCCGGTCGACTGGCACCGGTTGGAGATCCGAAGCACGTGTTCCTGGTAACGATCGATGGTGACCCGAACGGCTGCAAGGCCATCGAGGCCAAGCTCCTTGACTCGGATGTCGTAACGCCGATCGGACAGTTCGGCGTCCAGGCGATCGATGCCGCTCATGTCGCGCACAGTGGCAAGAAGCCGAGCCCGGCGACCGCGGCTGTTCCTGGATTCGTCATCAACCAGGCCAACCAGGCGTCCGAGAGCTCCAAAACGTGGGGTTGCGCTAGCTAATTGCTCCCCCTTTGCCCCGCGGGACCTCCGTCCCGCGGGGCAACACCTCCCTGAACCAACGAGAAGGACCTGATGAAACGCGTTTCCCTGCCAACCGGCATGAAGTGGCTGACCGAGCTGACAATGCTGCCGGTCCTGCTCCTGCTGATTCTGGCGTTCGCGGTCTTTGCTCCGAACATCCTCAACCCGGTCAACATCTCGAACGTCCTGAGCCAATCCGCCGTCGTCGCCATCGCGGCGATCGGTGCGACCTTCGTCATTCTCACCGGCGGCATCGACCTTTCGGTCGGAAGCACGATCAGCGCCGGCGGAGTAACAGCGGCCGCCGTAATGGGATGGACCGGCAGCGTCGCGCTGGGCATCCTCGCGGGCCTCGTCGTCGGTGCGCTGGCCGGCCTTGTCATTGGCGTGCTGATCACCCGCCTCAATCTCGTACCCTTCGTTGTCACGCTCGCCGGACTCTTCGCGATCGGCGGCACAACCCTCCTGCTCTCCAACGGCGCCACCATCGGGCCCATCCCGCCCTCTATCACCGGTTTCGGAATCGCGCTCGTTGCGGGCATCCCGGCACCCGTGATCCTCGCCGTCGTGCTTTTCGCGGTCATGCAGCTCCTGCTCACCTGGACGACCTGGGGTCGCCGCGTCATCCTCGTCGGCGCGAA
Source organism: Actinomycetota bacterium (assembly GCA_030838475.1). GTDB lineage: Bacteria > Actinomycetota > Actinomycetes > Actinomycetales > Microbacteriaceae > Galbitalea. The sequence goes on along the minus strand of JAUZFP010000054.1, from coordinate 14,371 downwards.
CCGGGAAGCGGCCAGGGTGAGCGGAATCAATGTCCGCGGCGTGGAAACCAGCGTCTACGTGGTGGCGGGGCTGTTCTCGGCCATCGCCGGCGTCCTGATGACGATCAATCTCTACGGCGCCAACGCGACCATGGGGAGCTCGCAACTTCTCAACGTCATCGGTGCGGTTGTGCTCGGTGGAACCAGCCTGTTCGGCGGACGCGGCAGTGTCGTGCGAACCGCGATCGGCGTGCTGGTCCTCGGATTTCTCGCCAACGGAATGAACCTGCTCGGGCTGGAGAGCTACGACCAACAGGCAGTGACTGGCGCCGTGATCCTCGCGGCGGCCTGCATCGATGCCATCCTTCACAGAAGGAGGCGCTGATGACACGCGTGGCAGCTATCGACCTCGGATCGGAGTCCGGTCGGGTCACGTCGGTCGACTTCGACGGCAGACGCGTCGCCTTCTCCGTCGCCCACCGGTTCAGCACCACGGCAACCAGCCACGACGGACTTCGCTGGGACCTCGAAGCCATGACTCGCGAGGTCTTCGACGGAATGGGCAAGCTCGGGCTCGAGGGCGTGCCGATCGCCTCCGTCGGCGTGGACTCCTGGGGCCTGGACTACGTGCTCCTCGACCACGAGAACCACCCGATCGACGACCCCTACTCCTACCGGGATCCTCGCAACAACGAAGCCTTCGACGCCGCGCTCGCGGAGTATGGCCCCAATGCCCTGTACAACGCGTCCGGTACGCAGCTCATCGCCATCAACACCGTATTCGGCCTGCTCAGCGACGTGCGCAACCGTCCGGAGCGCCTCGCCGGATCGTCCCGGCTGCTCCTCATCGCCGACTACATCCATCACCTGCTGAGCGGTTCTCTCGTGTCCGAGCGAACGCTGGCGAGCACAACGGGTCTGTTTGATGTGCGCCGGGGCGAGTGGTCGGACGAACTGATCTCGACCCTGAAGCTCCCGCGCGAACTCTTTCCGGAGCTGGTTGACCCCGGCACCAGGCTCGGCGCGCTGCTCGATTTCGGGCTGGCTGGCTGGTCGGGCACGCAGGTGATTGCCCCCGGATCCCACGACACCGCGAGTGCGGTCCTCGCGGTCCCGTTCGAGGGTGCGTCATCCGAACGCGCCGCTTTCATCTCCTCGGGATCGTGGTCCCTGATCGGTCGCGAAGAGCAGCATCCCACCGTGACCCAGGAGGCGCGGATCGCCCACCTTGCCAATGAGGCGGGGTTCGGATCGCGCACGCTCGTGCTCAGAAACGGCGCAGGGATGTGGCTGCTTCAGGCATCGCGGCGCCAGTGGGAGACCGAGGGCCAGTCCCTGAGCTACGCGGACATTGCCGCGCTGGCCGACGCCGAGCAGCCTCTCGTCAGCATCATCGATCCGGATGCCCCCGAGTTTGTCGCCCCTGGGGACATCCCCGCCCGCATTCGCGCCTACTGCGAACGAACCGCTCAACCCGTGCCGGAGTCGATTGGACAGGTCGCGCGCACCATCGTCGACTCGCTCGCACTGAGCTACCGGAGAACCCTGGACTCGATCGCCACGGTGACGGGCGCGCGGTTTGACGCCGTTCACGTCGTCGGCGGCGGCTCCCAGCACGCCGGCTTGGCGCAGGCCACGGCCGACGCGACCCGACTTCCCATCCACCGTGGCCCGGTTGAGGCGACGGCCCTGGGCAACGCCGGCGCCCAACTCATCGCGCTCGGTGAGCTGTCCGACATGAGCGAGCTGCGAGCCGTGGTTGCTGCGTCAGACACCATCCTCACCACCGAACCCGGAACCGTGGACCTGTGGGACCGCGGCGGAGATCGATTCATGAACCTCACCAAGAGTTACCCTCAAACAATAAGGACGTCGGCATGACTGCACATTGGCACCCCGAGCTCGTCAGCGGAGAGCTACTCGGCCTGACCAACGCCCTCGGCCAACCCGAGAGAAAATTTGCCATCCTCGCCGAAGGGAATACCTCGGAGCGACTGCCGGACGGACGTCTCGTGGTCAAAGCCTCCGGCGCGAGCCTCGGGTCCGCCACTCGCGACGACTTCGTCACCCTCGACGTGGACGAGATCGCGGGAATCCTGCTCGACCCCGCCGTCGACCAGCGTTCGCTCACCGACGCGCTCGACTCGGGGGTTCACGGAGGCGTGCACCGGCGGGCATCCATCGAGAGCCTCATGCATGCCGCGGTGCAGGCGGTAGGTCCGGTGCGGTTCATCGGCCACACCCATCCGACCGCGGTTCTCGGGCTGGTATCGAGCATCCACGCCGCAACCGCATACGACTCGCCTGCCTACTCGGACGAAGCTGTCGTCCTCGGCCGCCCGCTGTTCGTGCCATACGCGTCGCCGGGTATCCAACTTGGCCGAACGGTGTACGAGGCGCTCAAGAGCCGAGTGGATGAAGACGGCGACATGCCGGCGCTCATCGTCCTGGGAAATCACGGCATCGTCGCGATCGGCCCGACCGCGGAGGCGGTCGAGGGCGTTACGGAGATGGCGGTCAAGGGGGCCGAGGTTCGAATCGCCGCGCTAAGTACGGGCGGGCTCGTCGCCCTGCCGGCCGAGTCGATGAAGGCATTCTTTGCCCGCGATGACATCGCGGAGCGCCGTCGTGACCTGAAGGGAGCCCGATGACCGAGACCAAATACCGGCTGCCAGTAGTTACACAGCGACCCATCGCGCCGCCGAAGACCGCCTACCTTGTGGCAAGCGGTGACCTTCGCGCCGACGCGAACCGCGACGGGTGGACCGCTCAGCGAGAGCTGGAAGAGGCGATCGCCGGAGCACTCGGGCAGTTCGGCTGGAACGTCTCTCGTGCCCACCCCTTCGACGAGGCCGCAGGCCACGGGTTCATCGACAGCCAACGGATGGGCATCGAGGTGTTCTCGCGGATTCCCAGCGACGCGCCGATCATCGTTGCCGAGTCGATCTGGCAGTACAGCCACCACGTCCTGCCGGGCCTGCGCTCCCACCGCGGACCGATTCTTACCGTCGCAAACTTCTCGGGCGAATGGCCGGGTCTCGTCGGACTCCTTAATCTCAACGCGAGTCTTACCAAGATGGGGAGGAGCTACTCCACCACGTGGAGCGTGGACTTCTCGGACGACTGGTTCGTCGGCTGCCTGGGCGTATGGCTCGAAACCGGAACCATCGTGCACGATGAGTCGCACGTCCGGGATCTGCCCGCCCTTCCTCCCAGCGCCGAAACCGAGCTCGCGATTGCCATTGCCGCGCAGTTTCGCGAGGGCAAGGCGATCATTGGCATCTTCGATGAGGGCTGCATGGGCATGTACAACGCCATCCTCGATGACGAGCGCATCAACCCGCTGGGCATCTTCAAGGAGCGGCTCTCCCAGAGCGCCCTGTACGCGGAAATCCTCACCGTCGGCGACGACGAGGCGGAGTCCGCCTACGCGTGGCTGGACCAGCATGGGATGCGCTTCGACCTGGGAACGGATGAGGCCACCCAGCTGACCAGGAACCAGGTTCTGCAGCAGCTGAAGATGTACATCGCGGCGCTCAGGATCGCGGACGACTATGCCCTCGACGCCGTGGGCATCCAGTACCAGCAGGGTCTCAAGGACCTGGTTCCGGCCAGTGACCTTGCCGAGGGTCTGCTCAACAACGCCATTCGGCCGCCGGTTCTCAGCCGGGACGGCACTCGCACCCTCTGGGACGGGGTGGCATTCCCGCACTTCAACGAGGTCGACGAGGGTGCCGGCGTTGACGCGCTCATCACGAACCGCGTCTGGAGCGCGATGGGTCTCGACCCCGCCACCACCCTTCACGACATCCGATGGGGGGAGCAGTTCGGCGACGATTTCGTCTGGGTGCTCATGATCTCCGGGGCCGTGCCGCCCTCGCATCTCATCGGCGGCTACGCCGGATCGGTGAGCGAACGGCAACCGGCGCGCTACTTCCCGCTCGGCGGCGGCACGGTGAAGGGAATCTCGAAACCGGGCGAGATTGTCTGGTCACGCATCTACGACAACGCCGGTGTGCTTCATGCGGATCTCGGCCGGGCAACCGTCATCGAACTGCCGCTCGAGGAGACCGAGCGGCGCTGGGCATCCACAACTCCGCAGTGGCCCATCATGCACGCGGTGCTCCATGGAGTCTCGCGCAACCAAATGATGTCGCGTCACAAGGCGAACCACGTCCAGGTCGCCTACGCCCCCGATGCCGAAACCGCGGATCGCGCGCTGGCCGCCAAGGCCACGACGTTTGCGGAGCTCGGGATCGTCGTCCACTTGTGCGGAGACGTCGCGATCTAGGCACCGCGCGGGGTCAGAGGATCGTCTTCACCGAGTCACGATACGCGTCCATACGCGGGTCGGTCGGAGCAAGATCGGTGACGAGAACATCGATCCGATCGAGCGTCAGGGAGCGAACCCGCGATCGCGTCTCGAGTTTGCTCGCGTCGAGGGCGAGGATCGTGCGAGCGGATGCGCGGACCATCGCATCCTTCATCGCCGCCTGATCGAGCGTGGTCTCGCTTGTCCCGGTCTCGGAGTGGATGCTCAGGGCCGAGATGAAGCAGCAGTCCAGGTTGAAGTTCTCGAGGGAGTTGATCGCCAGCTGTCCGACGAGGCTGTTGTTCTGCTGCTCGCGCTCGCCGCCGGTAAGGAAACTGCGGATAGCCGGCTTCTCGTTGAGGTAGTCGAACACCGACATTCCGTTGGTCACGATGGTGGTTCCGCGATTCTCGGGAAGGAGCGGGGCGAGGCAATAGATGGTGGTCGACGAGTCGAGGCCGATGGTGCCGCCGGATGGCACGAGCCCGAGGAGCTTCTGTGCGATCTTGTTCTTTGCGACCAGGTTGAGCGAACGGCGTTCCATGAATCCGCCCGCGGAAACGGACACGATGCCGCCGCGAACGCGGCGGGCTAGTCCGGCGCTCTCGAAGTACTCGAAGTCGCGCCGAATCGTCATCGGATGGACATCCCAGCGATCGACGGCGTCGGCAAGCAAAAGCTGGCCTTCATCGGAAAGCGTCGCAAGCAGAGACTCGCGTCGAGCCTCTGCGCCGACCGTTCCAGAAATTGCCATTCAATTCCTCCCGGCTCGTCTCGAGGCCTCCACAAACGTGACTCAATGTTACATCTGTTGTGAAATACACATTAAATCACTGATGTTCGTTCGTGCTACTATTCCAGTGTAATCACACAAACTCACATTCACGAGTGAAGAAATTACAGCGCGTTGTGGGCCGCCACCGAACAGCTCCGCTCACGTCGATAGACATCACGACTCGAAAGGCTCAGCAGTGACCAACGAAACCGTCCAAGCCCTCATTCGGCGCTCAAACGCTCTGGGTTCGGATCCTCGCGTCACCAACTATGCCGGCGGCAACACCTCGGCAAAGGGCGTGGAACTCGACCCCGCCACGGGCAAGCCGGTCGAGTTGCTGTGGGTCAAGGGCTCCGGTGGAGACCTTGGTACGCTGACCGAATCCGGGCTCTCGGTGCTTCGGCTCGACCGCTTTCGCGACCTCATCAACGTCTATCCGGGTGTCGACCGCGAAGACGAGATGATTACGGCCTTTCAGTACGTGTTGCACGGCGACGGCGGGCGCGCCCCGTCGATCGACACCAGCATGCACGCGCTCGTGGATGCCGCACACGTCGACCATCTCCACCCGGACTCGGGCATCGCCGTGGCAACCTCCGCCGATGGGGCCGCCCTGACTCGCACCATTTTCGGCGACAGGGTGGCCTGGGTGGACTGGCGCCGGCCGGGATTCCAGCTGGGGTTGGACATGGCCAGGATCAGGGCCGAGAACCCCGGGATCATCGGCGCAATTCTCGGGGGCCACGGCATCACCGCCTGGGGCGACACCAGCGACGAAGCCCAGGCCAACAGCCTGTGGATCGTCGACACCGCCGAAAAGTACATCGCCGAGCACGGCAAGCCCAAGCCGTTTGGTCCGGCCCTTGCCGGGTATGGGGCGCTCCGAGAGAGCGAGCGGCACGCGAAGGCGGCGGCGCTTGCACCGCACATTCGCGCCCTGGTCTCATCCGATCGCGCCCAGGTCGGCCACTACAACGACAGCACCGAGGTTCTCGAATTTCTCGCCTCCGCAGAGCATCCGCGGCTCGCGGATCTCGGCACCAGCTGCCCCGACCACTTCCTCCGCACCAAGGTCAAGCCTCTCGTTCTCGACCTGCCGGCGGATGCCTCCATCGAGGACTCGATTGCGCGTCTGACCGAGTTGCGCGACGCGTACCGCGTCGACTACCAGGCCTACTACGACCGCTACGCGACGGAGGATTCGCCGCCCATCCGTGGTGCCGACCCGGCGATCGTCATGGTTCCCGGTGTTGGCATGTTCAGCTGGGGCTTCAACAAGCAGACCGCAAGGGTAGCGGGCGAGTATTTCGTCAACGCCATCAACGCCATGCGTGGCGCCGAAGCCATCTCCACCTACCGGCCGATCCCCGAGAGCGAAAAGTTCCGCATCGAGTACTGGGCGTTGGAAGAGGCGAAGCTACGGCGCATGCCCGAGCCGAAGCCGCTGGCAACGCGGATCGCACTCGTCACCGGCGCCGCATCCGGAATCGGAAAGGCAATCGCGCACCGACTCGCCGCCGAGGGCTCCTGCGTTGTCATCGCGGACCTCGACCTCGCCAAGGCGCAGGCTGCGGCCGCCGAGATCGGCAACAGCGACGTCGCCATCGGAGTACAGGCCGACGTGACGAGCGAAGCCCAGGTCATCGCGTCGGTGAACGCGACAGTGCTCGCCTTCGGTGGGCTCGACCTCGTGGTCAACAACGCCGGACTCGTGCTCGCTCGCTCCCTGTTCGACACCTCGGAGGCGGACTGGGACATCCAGCACAACGTCATGTCGAAGGGATCATTCTTCGTCTCGAAGGCCGCGGCGAGGGTTCTCGTCGACCAGAAGCTCGGCGGTGACATCGTCTACATCTCCAGCAAGAACTCGATCTTCGCCGGTCCGGACAACCTGGCCTACTCCGCCACGAAGGCCGACCAGGCGCACCAGGTCCGGCTGCTCGCGGCCGAGCTGGGAGGCTACGGCATCCGCGTCAACGGGATCAATCCCGACGGGGTCGTGCGTGGCTCAGGAATGTTCTCGAACGGATGGGGCGCGAAGCGCGCTGCCACCTACGGAGTTCCCGAAGAGGAGCTGGGTCTGTACTACGCCCAGCGCACCCTGCTCAAGCGGGAGGTACTGCCGGAAAACGTCGCGAATGCGGTGTTCGTCCTCTGCTCCGCAGACCTCAGCCACACCACGGGGCTGCACATTCCGGTGGACGCCGGTGTGGCCGCAGCGTTCCTGCGCTGAGTAGAACGTGACCTTCGTCAGCACCGAGTCTCGGGCCAGAAGCGTCGGCCCGAAAACGTCGTTGGAGGGCCTCGTGGTGGTGGCCCTCCAACGCGCGGACGCCGTCAGCACGTCCGTGTTCGACCGGGTGGTGGCCGCGCCCGACGCCTCGCACTACCTGATGACGCCCAGCGCCGTCGCGACCCCGCGCAATGCCGATGAGGTCGCGAGGCTGCTCGGATTCGCGGTAGTGAACGGCGAGAGACTCACCTTCCGTTCGGGTGGAACGAGCCTGTCCGGGCAGGCGACCACGGGCGGCATCCTCGTTGACACCCGAAAGTTTTTCCGCAGAATCACCGTCGAGGATGACGGTCTGACCGTGCGTGTCCAGCCCGGCGCCACGGTGAGACAGGTCAATGCCCGCCTGCTCCGGCACGGCCGCAAGCTAGGCCCGGATCCCGCCAGCGAGATCGCCTGCACCATCGGTGGGGTCGTCGCGAACAACTCCAGCGGTATGGCGTGTGGGATCGACCAGAACACCTATCGCACCCTCGCGAGTGCCGTCATTGTCCTGGCCAGCGGCACCGTAGTAGATACCGCCCTCGCGGACGCCGACGAGAGGCTCGCGGCGGCCGAGCCCGAACTCTGGAGGACGCTACACGAGCTTCGTGACGAGGTGCTCGGGTCAATGGACCTGTCGGCCGAGATCGTGCGGCAGTACGGCATCAAGAACACCATGGGCTACGGGCTGAACTCCCTGCTCGATCACGCCACGGCCGTGCAGATCCTGCTTCACCTGATGATCGGGAGCGAGGGCACCCTCGGCTTCATCGCCGAGGCCACCTTCAACACGGTTCCCGTGCACGCGTACGCGGCGACGGGCCTGCTGGTCTTCGACTCGCTGACCGCGGCGACGGACGCGTTGAGCGAGCTGGTCGCCAGCGGCGCGGCGACCATCGAACTGCTGGACGCTGCATCGCTGCGCGTCGTTCAACAGGATCCGTCATCCCACGGGTACCTGCCCGACCTGACCTTCGACACCCACGCCGCGCTGCTGGTCGAGTACCAGGCCGACAGCCCGGCCCAGCTCGCGGCCCTCGAAGACCGGGCCCAATCCCTGTTCCACGGGCTCACGACGACCGTGCCCGCTGGGCTCTCCCGCGAGCGCGGCGCCCGAGACGCACTCTGGCACCTCCGCAAGGGCCTCTACGCCCAGATCGCCGGTGCCCGCCCGGCCGGAACCACGGCGCTGCTCGAAGACATCGCCGTGCCGGTCACGCGGCTGTCCGAGGTGTGCACGGCACTGATCGTCCTGTTCGCGAAGTATCGGTACGACGACGGGGTGATCTTCGGTCATGCCAAGGATGGCAACATCCACTTCCTGATCAACGAGAACTTCGAGGACGTCAACAACCTCGCTCGCTACCGGGCGTTCACCGAGGACATGGTCGACCTGGTGCTCGCCGCCGGGGGCAGTCTCAAGGCCGAACACGGCACCGGACGGATCATGGCGCCGTTCGTTCGCCGCCAGTACGGCGACCGGCTCTACGCGATGATGCTCGCCATCAAGCGGGTCTTCGATCCGACCGGCATCCTGAACCCGGATGCGGTGATCACCACGGATGCCGACCTGCACCTGCGCAACCTGAAGTCCACGCCCACGGTAGAGCAGGAGGTCGATCGCTGCGTCGAGTGTGGCTACTGCGAACCGGTGTGCCCCAGCAAGGACCTGACGACGACCCCCCGCCAGCGCATAGTGGTGCGCCGGGCGATCGCCGAAGCCGAGCAGCGCGGGGACACCGCGCTGGCGAGGGAGCTCAGGCGGGAGCAGGAATACGAGGTCATCGATACCTGCGCGGTCGACGGAATGTGCCAGACCGCCTGCCCGGTCCTGATCAATACGGGCGACCTCGTTCGGCGGCTGAGGTCCGAAACCGTCGGGCGTGCCGAGAGTGCCGCCTGGACCGCGGCGGGCAAGGTGTGGAAACCCGTCACGGAAATCGCGTCGCTCGCGCTGACGATCGCGGCTGCGGCACCGGCACCCCTCGTCACGGTGCCGAACAGGCTCGCGCGTGTGGTCGTCGGAAAGGACACACTGCCGTTGTGGTCGAAAGACCTGCCGGTGGGTGGAGCACGGAGGGCCGGCGGAGCAGCGTCAACGACGGCGGACGCCGTCTACTTCCAGGCCTGCGTGGGAACAATGTTTGGTCCGGCTGAGGGTGGCGAGGGCGTCGCCATCGCGCTGGAGTCGCTCGCCGAGAAGGCCGGGATCGTCCTCGTGCGGCCCGATGGGATCGGCAGCCTGTGCTGCGGCACACCGTGGAAGTCCAAGGGCATCCTCGATGGGTACGACGACATGGTCTCGCGCACGATGGACGCGCTGTGGGTCAGTTCGGACGGTGGCCGGCTCCCCGTCGTGTGCGACAACTCCTCGTGCTCGGAGGGTCTCGTGCTTGCCCTCGAGAAGGCGATCGAAAAGCATCCGGAATTCCACACCATCCGCATCGTCGACGCGGTCGACTTCGCGGCCGACCGCATCCTGCCACACCTCGAAGTGCAGTCGAAGCTCGGCAGCGTCGTGCTACACCCGACCTGCTCGAGCACGCGGGCCGGCTCGAACCCGAACCTCGCGACGCTCGCCGGCGCGCTCGCCACCGAGTACACGATCCCCGAGGACTGGGGGTGCTGTGCGTTCGCGGGCGACCGCGGGATGCTCCACCCGGAACTCACCGCGAGCGCGACGGTGGCCGAATCGGCCGAGGTGCGCGCCGCAGAATTCGACGCATACGCATCCTGCAACCGCACCTGCGAGATCGGGATGACCCGGGCGACGGGCCACGAATACCAGCACATCCTCGAACTCCTCGACCGCGCGACAAGGAAAAAATGACGGACACCGCATCGACCACTCACGGCAGCAGCCGCATCAAGCGCGGGCTCGCCGAGATGCTCAAGGGCGGCGTGATCATGGATGTCGTCACGCCCGCGCAGGCCCGCATTGCCGAGGATGCCGGCGCTGTCGCCGTCATGGCCCTCGAGCGTGTCCCCGCCGACATCCGGGCGACCGGGGGAGTCGCGCGCACGAGCGATCCGGACCTGATCGACGCGATCATCGCGGAGGTGAAAATCCCGGTCATGGCGAAGGCGCGCATCGGCCACTTCGTGGAGGCGCAGGTGCTCCAGGAGCTCGGCGTCGACTACATCGACGAGTCCGAGGTACTCAGCCCGGCCGACTATGCGAACCACATCGACAAGTGGTCATTTACTGTGCCCTTCGTCTGTGGCGCGACAAATCTCGGCGAGGCACTGCGGCGAATATCCGAGGGCGCCGCGATGATCCGTTCCAAGGGCGAGGCCGGTACGGGTGATGTGTCCGAGGCGACCCGGCACATCCGTCAGATCGGCGGCCAGATCCGCGCGCTGCAGGCCATGCGAAGCGATGAGTTGTTCACCGCTGCCAAGGAACTCGGGGCTCCGTACGACCTCGTCGCCGAGGTGGCGACGACGGGCAAGCTGCCGGTGGTGCTCTTCACGGCGGGCGGCATTGCCACCCCCGCGGACGCCGCGATGATGATGCAGCTCGGAGCCGACGGGGTATTTGTCGGCTCGAGCATCTTCACGGCCGGCGATCCGGCGGCTCGCGCCGCCGCGATCGTGAAAGCGACCACCTACTTCGACGATCCCGCCGTCATCGTCGCCGCATCGCGCGGTCTCGGCCCGGCGATGGTCGGAATCAACGTGAGCGACATTCCGTCGTCGCACCGGTTGTCCGAACGGGGGTGGTAATAGCCCGCCAACGATTCGTTTGCGAATGAGGCCGACGTCGCGGTCGGCCGCCATTTCATCCATGCATAACTTGCTTTGTTCAAAGGAGAACCAATGCTCGGCACACGCATCAATCGAATCCGAATGGTGGCCATCGCGGCCTCCGTTCTGTTACTGGCTCCACTCCTGGCACTGTCTGGCACGACGACCGTCGCTTCGCGCGCCGCCGCAGATGTGCCTCTGGATCCGAGCCAGTTCCACGGCGTCACCTGGTCGCGACTCGGCGATAACTTCACGCCCGACCAGCTGGTGCTTCAGGGACTGTCCGGAAGCGACAGCTACGCCACAACCCTGGCCAAGGCCGACGCGCAGTTTGCGGCGTACCAGACCGACCTCGGCGCCAACACCGTTCGCCTTCCCATGAATCCCACGACGGCAAACGTCGCCAGCTACTATGCCGTGATCGACGCGGCGGTGGCGCGCGGGTTCAAGGTCGTTCTGACCTACTGGGCGCAGGACGGAACCAACATGGTTCCGACGAGCCTGCTGCCCGCGTGGAACCAGATGTGGGACACCGTCTCGGCGCACTACCAAACCAACGCGCTCGTGTACTTCGATCCCATCAACGAGCCGATCGGTTTCACCACTACCCAGTGGCTGGACTTCGCGGCGACGTTCATCACGAGGGAGAACTCGCACGGGATTCCGAGCAGTCGCCTGTTCATCGAGGGCGCCCAGGCCGACGGCGGTGGATGGGGGACCGACCTGCGGCCCCTGTGCAACGATGCCCGGTTCAACGGCGTCTATCTCGCGATGCACCGCTACGCGTTCCCCTACGGGTCTCGCACCTATGCCGACTGGGTCAGCGACATCACGATGTACATGGGCAGCTGCTCGAGTCGCACCGTGATCGAAGAGTTCGGCGCCTCGGCTGATACGGGCACCGACTTCCACGCGACACCGAGCGGGACGACGGACAAGGAGGTTGCCTATCTGAAGGCGATCACCGATGTCATCCGCCAGTACCACCTCGGTGCGATCTGGTGCCACACGGTCGGCGGACGCACATCCACCCCGGACCACGACACGCTCGACAACCAGCGACTGTTCAGCGCCTTTGACACGTCGTCGACGAGCAACGTCCCGCTGTGGACGCCGAACACCACCGCTGTTGATCTTCTGGAATACGCATGGGGCGGCCTCGGAACGCAGACCACCGCGTTGCGGAGCCCGTTCTACAACAAGTGCATTGACGTGCCGGGGTCATCCACGACCAACGGCACTCAGGTGCAGGTGGCCGCGTGCACTAATGCGGGAAACCAGCAATGGACACGGCAGGCGAACAACACGCTCACCACCTACAGCGGAACCAAGTGCCTCACGGCACTCGGGGCGGCAACCACGAATGGCACCCACATCGTGATCGAGCCATGCACGGGCGGAGCCGAGCAGAAGTGGTACTTCTTCTCGGACGGAACCCTTCGCGGAGTTGGCTCAAAGTCCTGCATCGATGCGGACCTCGGCTCGACGACGAATGTGCAGCTGTGGTCGTGCGGTGGCGGTACCAACCAGAAGTGGCGGCTCACCGGCGCATCGGTCGCCCTGCGGGCTCACGCCGACGGACGGGTCGTGACCGCGGAGTCGTCGGGGTCGCAGCCGCTGATCGCGCACACCGTGAACACCGATTCCTGGGAGCTGTTCAACCTGGTCGATAACGCGGACGGAACGGTGAGCCTGCAGTCGCATGCCAACAACCTGTACGTCAGCGCGCCGAACAGCACGACCGCACTGGTCGCGAACAGCAGCACGATCGGGACTTCGCAGAAGTTCGATCTGATCTACAACGGCGACGGAAGCGTCAGCCTCCGTGCCCGGTCCAACAGCATGTACGTCTGCGCGGATTCGGCGGGCACCCTGCCGCTGATTGCCAACCGGACCGCCGTTGGAGCTTGGGAGTCGTTCGACCTGATCGTCTAGGTCGGGCTCGGCTCGCGCGGATGGGGTGGTTTCAGCAAACAACTGCGACCACCCCATTGCCGTGCTTAGGCGAGCTCGCCGAGCGCCCGCCGATCGTCTGCCGTCAGCTCAATGTCCGCCGCGGCGAGGTTCTCGCGCAGGTGCTCAATCGACGCGGTGCCTGCGATCAGGAGGACGTTCGGCGCAACCCCGATCAACCAGGCGAGCGCAACCTGCGCGGGGGCAACCGTGAGCCGGTCGGCGATCTCGTGCACCACGGGGTTACCCAGCGTTCGAAGCCGCACCTCGCCCGGCCAGCCCAGCGGGAGGTAGGGAGCGAAGGAGATCCCGCGCTCGGTGGTCAGCTCGAGGACGTCCTGCGAGTGTCGGTCGGCGAGGCCGTACGAGTTCTGTACCGTGACGATATCGGTGATTGTGAGGGCGTGTTCGAGCTGCGCGAGGCTGACGTTCGACAGCCCGACTCCTTCGATCAGTCCGTCCCCACGAGCCGCGATCATCGCCGCGAGCTGGTCGTCGAAACGCGCATCCGGGAGCGCCGTGTCGTCGGGCATCCGCAGGTTCACGGCGGCGAGGCGATCTACTCGGAGGGAGCGCAGGTTGTCTTCGATGCCGGCACGAAGCTGGGCGGGCTCGTCGTAGGGAAGAATCTCGCCGCGCGTGCCCCGCCGCACCGCGACCTTGCTCACGATCGCGAGATCGGCCGGGTACGGGAACAAGGCGTCGCGGATGAGGTCGTTCACGACATCCGGCCCGTAGTACTGGGCGGTGTCGATGTGGTCAACTCCGAGTTCGATGGCCGTGCGCAGCAGGGCGATTGCCTCATCCCGGTTCGCCGGGGGACCGAAGACTCCTGGTCCGGTGAGTTGCATCGCCCCGTATCCCGTCCGGGCAACCATGTGATTGCCGAGGCGGAACCGGGTGGGGGATTCTGCGGTCACTGGTGCTGCTCGCGGATGACTGTGAGCGGGTCGGGTCCGGTGGGATTCCAACCGAGCTCGGTTCGAGCCTTCTGGCCGGATGCCTGCTCGTCGAGCAGCAGGGCATCGGCGAAGGGAGCGCTGAGCCTGGCCTGGGAGTCTGCGGCCGTTTCGGGTGCGACCGTTCCGTTGGGTCCGACGGCTGCCTCGGCCATCTCGAGAACTGTCGGATTGTGTCCGGCGGCGCCGATGTAGTGCTGTCCGGCGGCGCCGTTCTCGACCGCCCGAACGTAGAGGTTCGCGAGATCCTCGACGTAGACGGTCGCCCAATGCTGGCTGCCGTCGCCCACCAGCCTGAGGGCGCCATCGTCGTTCTTCATCTGGTCGCCAAAGATGAGTGCGGTCATGCCGGCACCGCGCCCGTAGGTAACGCC
>JAUZFP010000015.1 GCA_030838475.1 Actinomycetota bacterium | reverse complement strand
TTGCCGACAAGGGCCAGCTCTCCGCGATCGTCAACGACCTCGCGGAGCGTTACCCCAAGGTTGAGGTCGCCGCGGCGCTCGACCGGATCAAGGATGCCGGTTTCCACTGGGCAACCCGTTCCGGCGTCACCGTCGCACTGTCCGACATCCTGACTCCTCCGAACAAGCGCGAGATCATTTCGGGCTACGAGAAGCAGGCGGCCAAGGTTCAGGACCAGTTCGATAAGGGTCTGACCACCGAGGCCGAGCGTCGTCAGGAGCTCATCGAGATCTGGAACCGTGCAACGGCCGAGGTTGCGAAGGCGATGGAAGACAACCTTCCGGAGTCGAACAACATCAACCGCATGGTCTCCTCCGGAGCTCGCGGTAACTGGATGCAGGTTCGCCAGATCGCCGGTATGCGTGGACTCGTGTCGAACCCGAAGGGTGAGATCATCCCGCGGCCGATCGTCAACAGCTACCGCGAGGGCCTGTCCGTGGCCGAGTACTTCATCTCGACCCACGGTGCCCGCAAGGGACTGGCCGACACGGCGCTCCGTACGGCCGACTCGGGCTACCTGACTCGTCGACTCGTCGACGTGTCGCAGGATGTCATCATCCGTGAAGACGACTGCGGTACGACCAAGGGCCTCGACATGCCCATCGCAACCCAGAACGCCGCAGGCGAGTGGGTTCGCGATGTCAACGTCGAGAACTCGGTCTACGCGCGCAGCCTCGCGGCCGACGCCGTGGACGCCAAGGGCAAGGTCATCGCAGAGGCTGGGGCGGACGTCGGAGACGTTCTGTTGCTGACTCTCTTGGATGCAGGAGTACACGACATCAAGGTGCGTTCGGTGCTCACGTGTGAATCCGCCGTCGGTGTGTGTGCGGTCTGCTACGGCCGTTCGCTCGCGACCGGCCTGCTCGTCGACATCGGCGAGGCCGTCGGAATCATCGCGGCCCAGTCGATCGGTGAGCCCGGAACCCAGCTGACGATGCGTACCTTCCACACGGGTGGTGTTGCATCCGCGGATGACATCACCCAGGGTCTGCCGCGTGTCACCGAGCTGTTCGAGGCGCGTACGCCGAAGGGCGCATCCCCGATTGCTGAGGCGGCTGGCCGCATCACGATCGAGGACACCGACCGCAGCCGTCGTCTCATCCTCACTCCGGACAACGGTGACGAGCCACACATCTACCCGGTTCTGCGTCGCGCAACCCTCCTCGTCGAGGATGGCCAGCACGTCGAGCTCGGTACGCAGCTCCACATCGGAAACCTCGACCCGAAGGAAGTTCTTCGCGTCAAGGGCGTTCGCGCGGTGCAGCTGCACCTCGTCGACGGTGTCCAGGGCGTCTACCGCTCACAGGGTGTTCCGATCCACGACAAGCACATCGAGGTCATCGTTCGCCAGATGCTGCGGAAGGTGACCGTCGTCGAGCACGGCGACACCGACCTGCTGCCCGGCGAGCTGGTCGATCGGCTCAAGTACAACGAGCTCAACCGCGCCGCCCTCACCGAGGGCAAGCAGACGGCATCCGCTCGCCAGGAGGTCATGGGTATCACCAAGGCTTCCCTCGCGACCGAGTCGTGGCTGTCGGCCGCGTCGTTCCAGGAGACCACGCGTGTTCTCACGCAGGCCGCCATGGAGGGCAAGTCCGACCCGCTGATGGGCCTGAAGGAGAACGTCATCATCGGAAAGCTGATCCCCGCGGGTACCGGTCTTCCGAAGTACCGCGACGTGTCGGTCGAGGCCACCGAGGAGGCAAAGTCGGAGCGTTACCCGAACCGCATCTTCACGGATGAGTCGGCGTTCAACGAGTCCGACCTGAGCTTCGTCGACTTCGACAGCTTCAGCTCGGATGACTACACGCCGGGAACGTATAACTAGTCCGCGCGCGGAGCGCAGCTCCGCGCCGGGCTAGATCGAGTGATCGCCCCTTCCGGGCGATCGTATCGAGATCTCGGCACTATACGAAAGGGGCCTCCACCTAACCGTGGAGGTCCCTTTTCGCGTTCTGGGCGAGTACGGCGAAAATGGGTGTGCGCGCCGGCCCCGTTTGACCGAAGCCGCCCGGATGATGGACCGCGCACGAGTAGGACTGCTAGATCTAGTAACAAAATGTGAGGCTTCCACTAGCTGTGGGAGCCTCTCATTTATTCCCCCCGCTTTTACCCCCACTTAGCGGGTATGGCGCACTAGACACGCCGCGGTTAGGTTTGCATTCTGGTGTGCACCCGAAGGCGCGCCGGCATCCAATTGGGGGGGTGAATTGGCTTGGCGTCGTTAACCGAGATCTTGATTCTCAGAGGCATTGTGCCCATTGAGAAGCTGGACATGATTTCTGGCGAGCGCGATAAAGATGACCAGGCGATTCTTCAGCTGCTTGATCAGGGTGTAGTCACCCAGTCGCAGCTTGCGTCAGCTCGTGCGGCCCAGGCGGGCCTGCCCTACGTTGAGCTTCTTGAGTACCCGGTCGACCGAATCGCGGTTGCGCTCGTTCCGGCCGCAATGTGCCGCAGGCACGAGGTCCTTCCGATCGGCATCGCCGGCGACTACCTCATGGTCGCCATGGTCGACCCCGGTGACGTCTTCGCGCTGGATGACGTTCGTGCCGCATCCAAGATGCAGGCCCGTGCCGTCGTCGCTGAGCGCAGCGATCTTCGCGCAGCCATTGACCGGTACCTCCGTGCCGACAACGAGATCAGCGACCTCACCACGGCCATGGAGGAGGAGAGCGGGTCCAAGGAGGTCGCGCTCTCCGACACCTCGGAGGCGCACGAGGATGACGCCCCAATCGTTCGCTTCGTGAACCTGCTCATCAGCCAGGGCATCCAGGACAAGGCGTCCGACATTCACATCGAGCCCGGCGAGCACGACATGGGTGTCCGATACCGCATCGACGGCGTACTGCACGAGATGCAGGCGGCACCGAAGGCCATCCAGAACGGCGTCATCTCGCGACTGAAGATCATGGCGGATATCGACATCGCCGAGCGTCGCAAGCCTCAGGACGGCCGCATGTCGGTCAGCCACGGTGGTCGCAAGATCGACCTCCGTGTCGCCACCCTGCCGACCGTGTACGGCGAAAAAGTCGTCATGCGAATCCTCGACAACAACTCGTCGAGCATGGACCTGTCGAACCTCAACCTGCTCGAACGCAACTTCAAGGTATTCGAGCACTCGTACCGCAAGCCGTACGGCATGATTCTCGTCACTGGGCCAACGGGTTCCGGAAAATCCACGACCCTGTACACGACACTGCACGCGGTGGCACGGCCCGAGATTAACGTCATCACCGTCGAGGACCCGGTCGAGTACCGCATGAAGGGCATCAACCAGGTCCAGGTGAACCCGAAGGCGGGCCTCACATTTGCGAGCGCACTTCGCTCGATCCTGCGGTCCGACCCCGACGTCGTGCTCCTCGGTGAGATCCGTGACCACGAGACGGCGCAGATTGCCATCGAAGCTTCGCTGACCGGCCACCTCGTGCTGTCGACGCTCCACACCAACGACGCGCCCAGCGCGATCACGCGACTGACCGAGATGGACATCGAGCCGTTCCTCGTCGGGTCCGCGCTCGACTGCGTTGTCGCCCAGCGTCTCGCGCGCCGCCTGTGCGACCGCTGCAAGACGCCGTACAACCACGACCCGGCCGCGCTCGACGCACTGAAGATTGGCTACGACTCGTCTCAGCCCGTCCCGACCCTGTTCCAGCCGGTCGGCTGCTCGGGATGCTCGAACACGGGCTACCACGGACGGATCGCCCTGCACGAGGTCATGGCAGTCTCCGAAGAAATCGAACGCCTCGCGGTGGCGCGGGCGTCAAGTGCCGAAATCGGTCGCGTTGCCCGTGAGCAGGGGATGCTCACGCTTCGCCAGGACGGTTGGGCAAAGGCCCAGCTTGGATATACCTCAATCGAAGAAATTCTTCGAGTGGTCGCCTAGTTCCCTGGGGAGGGACAGACAATGAGCAAGCCAGTTTACGAAATCCCGGTGACGGGAGACGAGCCCGGCCAGCCCGCGGGCTTCCCGCCGCCCGCGCGCGATGCGCGTCCGCGCAACCTCACGACGGCGCCGCCGCCGTCCGCCACCGGAAATGCGCCCACCTATCCGACGACGCCCGAGGCGCCGTTCACCAGCCCGCCTCCCACCATCGCTCCAGAGGGCGGTTGGCCCGCCGCGCAGGCTCCGGTAGCCGAGCTCCCGGCGACTCCGGGACTCACGCCGGCACCAGAGGTGCCGCCCGTCTTTAGCGCACCGATGCCAGAGGGCGCGTGGGCGGCGCCGGACGTTGCGCCCAGTAGCACCGCCAACTTCCCGCCACCCGCAGCGCCGCAGGCGCCGCCCGCACCCGCGGGCGATCTCTCTTTCCCACCGCCCGGGTCTGACGCGAGCTTCGCCCCGCCCGGGGCGGAGAGCGTCAGCTACGCGGAACAGATGTTCGCCATGGACGGCGTCTCTTCGACACTCGCGACCGCCGACCCTGACCTCATCGCAGCGCTGTCCGAGGTGCTGTTCCTCAACGCATCCGACCTCCACGTCGCCGTGAACACGCCTCCGATGTTCCGAGTCGATGGCTCGCTCGCCCCGCGATCGGTCACGACACCGTGGAGCCGAGACAAGGTCACGAGTGCGCTTCGCAGCATCCTGACTGAAAAGCAGGAGGAACGCTTCGACGAGGAGCTCGAGCTCGACATCGCGTACACGATCTCCGCCAACGCCCGCTTCCGCGTCAACATGTACCAGCAGCGCGGAGCGATTGGCGCAGCCTTCCGACTCATTCCGACGGAGATCAAGTCGCTTGTCGACCTTGGTGTGCCCGAGACGGTCGCGCAGTTCGCCGGTCTCCCGCGTGGGCTCGTGCTGGTCACGGGTCCGACCGGTTCCGGCAAGTCAACGACACTCGCGGCGCTGATCGACCTCGTCAACAAGACGCGCGCTGACCACATCATGACGGTCGAAGACCCGATCGAGTTCATGCACGGTAACCAGAAGTCACTGGTCAACCAGCGTGAGGTTGGCGAGGACACGCACTCGTTCGGTGCCGCACTCAAACACGTTCTGCGGCAAGACCCAGACGTCATCCTCATTGGTGAGCTTCGAGACCTCGAGACCATCTCCGTTGCGCTGACCGCGGCAGAAACCGGTCACCTCGTGTTCGCAACTCTTCACACGCAGGATGCGCCGCAGACCATCGACCGTATTATCGACGTCTTCCCGCCGCACGCACAGGGCCAGGTTCGGGCACAGCTCGCAGCCACCCTTCGTGGTGTCGTGTGTCAGACGCTCGTCAAAAAGGCCAGTGGCAAGGGGCGAGTGGTTGCGACCGAGGTTCTCATCGCAACGCCCGCTGTCGCCAACCTCATTCGTGAGGGAAAGACCTTCCAGATCGCGTCGGCCATGCAGGCCGGTGGGGACCTGGGTATGCACACGATGGACCGCCACCTCGCCGATCTCGCCAACGCCGGAGTCATTTCCCAGCGCGCCGCGATCGACAAGGCGCAGGACGTCGAAGGAATCAAGCAGCTCATCCACCGTGTCGACGGAACCGCGGATTCTGCGGGTCGCGCCATGGGCAACTCGGCAATCAACTACGACGACGCATTCTCGGGAGCTGGACGTTAATGGCAACCCTCGCTTACGCATATACCGGACGCGATCAGACCGGTCGCATCGTCAAGGGCAAGCTGGAGGGCTCAAGCGAGTCCGCCGTCGTCGCACGCATGCGCACGATGGGGCTCTCCCCGGTCGCGATCACCGAGGACGCCGGCGGCTCTGGGCTGAGCCGCGAGATCAAGATCCCAGGCTTCGAAAAGAAGATCAAGACCAAGGACCTCTCGGTTGCGAGCCGGCAGATGGCGACCATGATCGCCGCCGGGCTTTCACTGCTGCGAACCCTGCAGATCATTTCCGAACAGACCGAGAACCCGCGGCTGGCCAAGGCGTTCGAGGGTGTGAAGAATGATGTCGAGACGGGCTCATCCTTCTCCGACTCGATCGCGAGACGTCCCGAGATTTTCCCGCCGCTCATGATTAACCTCGTGCGTGCCGGAGAGGTTGGTGGATTCCTCGAAGGTTCGCTCGAGTCCATCGCCGTCAACTACGAGGCCGAGGTCAAGCTCAACGGCAAGATCAAGTCAGCCATGACCTATCCGGTGATCGTTCTGATAATCGCGCTGGTCGCGGTAGCCGCCATGCTCATCTTCATCGTCCCGGTGTTCTCGGCGATGTTCAAGCAGCTTGGTGCTCAACTGCCGCTGCCGACCGAGTTCCTGGTGGTTCTCTCCAATGGAATGGTCTACATCGGACCGATCGCTCTTGTGCTCATTGTCGGCTTCAACATCTGGTGGCGCATTTACAAGAACACAGATCGCGTGCGGCAGTTCGTCGACCCGTTGAAGCTCAAGATCCCCGTCTTTGGCGAGCTGATGAAGAAGGTCGCCATCGCGCGACTGACCCGCAATCTGGCGATGATGATGGCCGCCGGTGTGCCCATCCTTCGGTCGCTCACCATCGTCGGCGCCGTGTCGAACAACTGGACTGTCGAGCAGGCGCTCAACAAGGTCGGCGAGTCGGTGCGACAGGGGAAGTCGATCGCGGAGCCGCTCGCAAAGGAGCCGATCTTCCCCTCCATGGTCACGCAGATGATCGCGGTCGGTGAGGACTCCGGTGCGCTCGAGGTCATGCTGCACAAGGTGAGCGAGTTCTACGACCAGGAGGTCGAGTCCATGACCGAACAGCTCACCGCGCTCATCGAGCCGATCATGATCGCGGTCATCGGTGTTCTCGTCGGTGGCATGATCGTCGCGCTCTACATGCCGATCTTCGATATCTACAGCCACATCAAATAGCGGGGAAAGCCCGCACAAGAGCTTCG
Organism: Actinomycetota bacterium; assembly: GCA_030838475.1. Classification (GTDB taxonomy): domain Bacteria; phylum Actinomycetota; class Actinomycetes; order Actinomycetales; family Microbacteriaceae; genus Galbitalea. The sequence continues at coordinate 9,651 of JAUZFP010000015.1, read as the reverse complement.
GGAAACCGCCGATCCTGGGGGCCGGCGACGTACTGAAACGCGGAAAAAATCAATGAGAAACAGGACCCTTGTTTTGGGGGTGTGTTCGTGCAACAAACCCCCCGTTTACGGGATTCTCCACGCGGGGTGGTGCGGTCAAGCTGTACCGCAGGGGGCAACATTCTTTGGGGGCCACCTGTCATCAATTCAAATTTCAAACGACAGGAATAAATCACATGATCAAGACGATCAATGACGCGATTGCAAAGCGTCGCAACGCAGTGTCCGAGGACGGTGAGAACGAAAAGGGCTTCACCCTTATCGAGCTCATGGTCGTCATCATCATCATCGGCATCCTTGCCGCGATCGCCATCCCGGCGTTCCTCAACCAGCGCCAGGCAGCATGGGACGCAACGACCAAGTCCGACCTCGCGAACTTCGAGATCGCGGCCGCTTCGTTCTCGGTTGCCAACAACGGTGTCTACGCAACGCCCTCTGGCACTGCAATGACCGTCAATGCACTGACGCTCGCGCCGTACAGCTTCACGCCGTCTTCGGATGACCCGATCACCGCGACCAACTGGGTCCTGACACTGGCGAACGCCAACCAGACCTACACCATCTCGGCGACCAACAAGAACTTCAGCCCGACTACGGGTCACAAGTTCACGTTCGACAGCTCGACCGGCCTCACCACCGTTAGCTGATTTCAATAACACCACTGGTGTGCGGGGCGTCGTTCATACGACGCCCCGCACAACCATTGCTTCAGCACGCACCAACCCGCACAGCACGACTCGGCCGAAGGGAGGCGACTCGGTGACATTCTCAGATCTGCGCAGACGTTTTGCCCTGAAGGGCGACTCCGGGCTGAGCCTCATGGAGGTCATCGTCGCGATCGCGATCATGACGATCGTCGCGACCGCGGCCGCGAGCCTCAGCATCAACGGCGTCAAGACCGTCGCCACCGAAGAACGAGCGCAGATCGCCGTCACCGTCGCCAACGACTCCATGGAAAAGGTCAGCGGCTGGACCGTCGACGTGAACAGCCTGACCGGCTTGAGCAACCTCTACAACGGTCGCAGCAAGGGCGACGTTCAGAACGCCTTCAGCACCTTTGCTGGGCGACCTGGCGTCGTGCAGACCAACGCGGTCTGGGACGGCACCGTACCGGTCACCGCATCGATCGCGCCGGCGTCGACCGGGGCACTGCCCGTAATGCAAACAATCACCCAGAACGGCACAATCTACACGGTCGCCACTCTCATCGGGAGTTGCTACCAACAGGCGCCATACCCGACTACGACAGCTTCCGCAGACTGTCTTGCCACGGCCGGTACCGCACCGGATCCCATGATCCGCGTGATCGTGATCGTCAAATGGACGGCTGGCGCCCAGTGTGCGACCAGCGGCTGCTACTACCAGACGTCGAGTTTGCTCGATCCCAGCTCCGACCTCGAATGGGTGACCCACTAATGCGCCCCGGTTTCCCGCTCTCGCGGATAGGGCGCGCGCGTCGCGGCGCGGACACCGGCTTCACGCTCATCGAGCTGATGATCGCGATGCTGGTCTTCTCGATCTTCCTTGCCATCGTCGTTACATCGATCGTGGGGCTGACTCGATCAGCGAGCCGTATTCAGGTCGCCGCAGTTTCCTCAAACCAGGAGCTGGCGGTGTTCGCGAGCCTCGACCGACAAATTCGATACGCAGACGGCATCAATACCCAGGGCACGGGTGCGGTCAACACCTACATCGAATTCCGCACGCCGGCCGACAGCACGCCGACCCACACCACGGTGTGCACCCAGTGGCGTTATGACCCGACCGCCCGGACTATCGCAAACCGAACCTGGACCGACGGCAACCTGGGTAGCGCGTCGCCGTGGCACGTCATGCTCAACAACGTGGCCAATGACGGCGGAACAACGTATCCCTTCGCCTTCGTTGGAACGAGCACCTCGAGCTCCAAGTTGGAAGAGATGACCCTCACGCTCGACGCGGGGAGCTCCCTGGTCAAGGGCGCCAAACTGTCGTCGACTTTCGTCGCACGCAACAGTGCGGATACGACCGGTGCCGTGTGCCCGGCAGCAGGGAGCAGGCCATGAAGAGTGACACCACCGTTGCGGCGCGAATCAGCCGTCGCATTCGTGACCGCTTCGTAGGGGACTCGCGGGAGAGCGGCGTCGCGCTGCTCAGTGCAATCCTCTTCATGATCATCATGGCGGGCATCAGTACCGTCATCATGGGCACCGTGCTCGGTCAGGTGCATCCGACATTCCTTGACCAGAAGGCCACTCAGACCGTCTACGCCGCGCAGTCGGGGATGCAGGCCGCGCTCAGTCGTTTCCGCGCGGCCATCCAGCTCGACGGTGCGGGCCACACGGTGACAGACACCCTGGGCAACCCGCTCGGGGATCCGACGAAACTGCCCTGTTCACTCGCGGGCAATGTCGACCCGACGACACCATCGAACGGTGTCGGCTACACCGTTTCCATCAACTACTACTCGACCGACCCGACCGATGCCTCGACCGCTGCAGTGCCCATCCCGCCCGGCTACCTGCCCTGCGTCACGCCCGGTGGTGTTACGTCGACGGCGACCAACCCCGTCAAGTTCGCACTCGTCATTGCAAAAGGCACGGGCAACCTGCTGCCGGGAGCGGCTGCGGGCTCGACGGCGGGCAACCGCTCGCTGGCCGCTGTTTACCAGTTCAAGGTTTCGACAGTGAACATCGTCGGTGGCCTCATCAACGACTACAACAGCAGCGGGGCCTATTGCCTGTCTGCGGTCTCAGCGACCTCCGGATCGCTTATCAAGTTCCTGCCCGCGTCGGCCTGCACTGCGACCAACAAGGCCCTAAATCTCTGGGTCTACGACATCGACTATGAGATCAAGCTTGCCAGCACGATCACTAACGGCGCCGCTGGACTCTGCATCACCGGCCCGCCAGCTCCAGGGAGCAGCAACCCCCAGAACGCGATTCTGTCCGCCTGTCTCGCCTCACCCGTCGCGGCGCGCTGGAACCAACTCTGGAGTTGGGTGGGAAGCAACACCTGGCAAGGACAGCAGCTTGTTGCCCCGTCGGGCGGCACCAGTTGGAGCCTCGGCACTAACAACAACGCAGGCGTCAACCTGAATGGCCTGCCGCTCGTCGTCCAGAACTCTGGCAACAACGGCGGATTCTCTCCGACGTCGGCAGTGGGAGCTGGCGCGGCCAGCTACAACACCCACCAGCTCGTGAACTACCTCGAGTTCGGCCGCTGCGCGGATGTCACGAGCGGCGATATCACGAACACCTTCATGATCTCGTATCCCTGCAAGCAGGACCCCGTCAACGGCGGCGCAAGCCTCAACTGGAACCACAAGTGGTACTACACGGAGCCGGCGGTCCAGGCGCCCGGTCCGCTGTACAAGCTCGGCCCACAGCAGATTGTTGTCAACGTTGACAATCAGACCCCTACGGCTGACCCAAGCGGGAACTATTGCCTCGTCGTCACGGGGTCTGCGGTGAACGGGGCGATCGTGCGCTTCACGAGTGGGGTGTGTTCGAGTAGCTCCAACAAGATCTGGACTCGCGTGTACAACACGGGCGACTACGACTCAAGCTACAAAATCACGACGCCGGCGAGTAGCGGTGGGGGAACGCTCTGCCTCTCGGTCGACCCGACGCAGCTGTACCTGGGCTGGTCGAAGCTGATTCTTGCGACCTGCTCGAACTCGCTGGCCCAGAAGTGGAATGCCCCGCCGATTTACGCGAACGGTGACATTGGCGGCTACAAGGAGATCGGCGGATGATCTACATCATCGCCGCGCTGGCAGGAGTGTTCGGCCTCCTGGTCGGCTCCTTCCTTAACGTGGTTATCTACCGGGTGCCGATCGGCAAATCCGTGGTGCACCCGGCGAGCGCCTGCCCCAACTGCGGTCACGGAATCGTGGCATACGACAACGTGCCCGTATTGTCTTGGCTCGCGCTTCGCGGAAAGTGCCGCAACTGCAGCGAGCCGATCTCGGCACGCTATCCGCTGGTCGAACTGGGCACCGGGCTGTTCTTCTTCGTCGTGGCACTTCCGCTTGCGGGGCAGTTCTCCTTCGCGCAGCCAACCGTTGACGCGATCGCGTCCGGCGTCACGTTGGTGGCGTTCCTTTACCTCGCCGCGATTTCCGTCGCCCTCGCCTTTATCGACCTCGAGCACCACCGACTGCCGGACGCGATCGTGCTTCCGTCATACCTGGTGGGGGTGCTGCTTCTCAGCACGGCAAGCATCCTGAGCGGTGACTTCACGGCACTGATTCGCGCGGCCATCGGCCTTGGCGCGATGACGATCGCCTACTTCATCCTTGCGGTCGCGTGGAAAGGCAGCATGGGCTTCGGCGACGTCAAGCTCGCCGGCGTCCTCGGCCTGTTCCTTGGCTGGAGCGGTTGGGGAGCGCTCCTCGTTGGATCGATCGGCGCATTTTTTCTCGGTGGCATCTTCGGCCTTGTGCTGATCGTGCTCCGCAAGACGACAAGAAAATCCGGAATACCGTTTGGGCCGTGGATGGTCCTCGGCGCGTGGATCGGAATCTTGTTTGGCAATCAGCTCTGGACCGACTACTTGTCGGTCTTCGGGTTGAACGTCTAAATCAGCAAGTCAATTGGGGGGACAAAGAAATGGCAAAAAACATAGTTGGGGTGGATATCTCCAGCGGAGGCATCCGAGCCGTTGAGGTTCGCGATGCCGCCGGTGCGAGGCCCACCGTCGTCAGGTACGAGTCAATTCCGCTTCCGGAGGGCGCTGTCCTCCGAGGTGAGGTTGTCGAGGTCGCAACGGTCGTGACCGCGCTTCGTCAGCTCTGGTCCACCGGCGGTTTCAGCAGCAAGGACGTTGTGCTCGGCATTGGCAACCACCGTGTGCTCGCTCGTGACCTCACGGTCCCGAAGATGAGCATGGACCGAATCCGCGAGTCCCTGCCCTTCCAGGTGCAGGATTTGCTTCCAGTACCGGTGGACGCCGCACTTCTCGACTTCTACCCGATCTCCGAGGGCCAGTCCGACCAGGGCCCGGTTGTCAACGGACTTCTCGTCGCCGCGGTTAAGGAATCGGTCGACACCAATGTGCGTGCCGTCGAGCTCGCCGGGCTCAATCCGATCGACGTTGACCTCATCCCGTTTGCGCTGTGCCGGGTGCTGCTTCGCGGCTCCAGCCGCAGAGGACTCGTCGCCATCATTGACGTCGGATCCAACACGTCGACAGTTGTCGTCGCGCGTGATGGGGTTCCGGAGTTTGTGCGCATTATCTCGGCAGGCGGCCGCGACCTCACGGATGCGATCCGATCCGAAGGCATGCTCACCACCGATCAGGCCGAGGCGACGAAGCTCTCGCTCGGACTCAGCACGGTCGGGGTTCCGGTTGCGCAGCAACCCATCGTCGAGGTCATCTACAAGGTTGCCGGGGAGCTGCTCAACAGCATTCGGAACACCCTCACCTACTTCGTCGGTGCGCATGACCAGCAGCCGATCACCCAAATCATTCTCACCGGCGGAGGCGCAAAGCTTCGCGGATTCGGTCAGGCACTTCAGGACGGAACACACATTCCGATCGTGATTGCCGACCCATTCGGTCTCGTCGCGGTCGATCGGCGAGTCGCATCTCGTACCGCGAGCGGAACGAGCGACGCGGCGTGCGTCGCTCTCGGACTGGCCCTAGGGAGTGCAGCATGAGCACCGCAGTCAAAGAAAAGAAGCCGTTCCTTCCGCAGCGCAAGCCGTCGGCACCGCAAGCCGGAGGCGCCGGCAACTCGGTCGCCCTCGGAAACCAGCGATCGACTTTCGCGGGGAGCACACTCGCGATCGGTGGCGAGCCTCGCGTTCATCTCCTTCCGCTTGAGGTCTCGGAACGCAAGAAGGTTCGCATGCTCAAGCGTCGCCTCGGCGGCGCCGTCATGGCGACGGCGATCGTTGTCGCCGCAGCGTATGGAGCCGTCACGGTTTCGTACACTACGGCGCAGAGCCAGCTCAGCGCGGCCCAGTCGAACACGGCCGTGCTCGCGGCGCAGCAGGCAAAGTACGGGGCGGTCACCAAGGTCAAGGCCGACGGGGCAGCCATCCAGGGCGCGCAAAAGGCCATCACCGGTTCTGAGATCCTGTGGAAGAAGTACGTCGCAGCGATCGAGGCGACGCTTCCCGCTGGCTCGGCGATTACCGATTTCTCGGGATCGGTCGACGCACCGTTCGGTGCGGTGGGTGCCACAACAGCAGTTCTGGGGAAGCCACACATTGCGACCATCCAGCTATCGGTCACTATGAACCAGAATCCCATCGGTGGCTGGCTCAACACACTGCCGTCGCTCGACGGCTATGTCGACGCGACCCCGGACAGCGTCTCTAAGAAATCCACCGGGGTCTACACCGTTATCGTCACCATTCACCTCAACGAGGATGCGCTGTCAAAACGGTTCACGAAGGCTGCAGGTACCAACTGATGAGTAGGACACGAGTCTGGGCTATCGGGGCGATCGTCCTCGTGCTCGCAATGCTGATTGCGGGATGGGAGCTCGGCATCTCGCCGACGCTCACGAACATTTCCGCGGCCAACGCGCAAACGACGACAATTGAAAACACGAACGCCGCGAGCCGCGCACAGTTGGCAAATCTTCAGCTGCAGTTCAAGGGCATCAGCAAGTTCAAGAAGAGTCTCAACAAGCTGCGCGAGTCCATACCGGAGAACGAGGGGGCATCAGACTTCCTCAACGAAATCTCGGCGCTCTGCGGCTCAACGGGAGTCACGCTGTCGAGCATTACGCTCGCGAGTGCAACGCTGTACGTGGATCCGACCGCGGTGGCAGCACCGCCAGCCGCGGCCGACACGACCACTACCCCAGCGCCGTCGGCCGCACCGACGACTCCTGCGGTGACGACACCGACGGTGGGGAACGGGTTGGTACTCATACCCGTCGTGATTCTCGTCACCGGCCCATTCGACGCCGTCCGAGATTTTGTGGATGCGGCGCAACAGGGCACACGCCTGTTGTATTCGGCATCCGCGGATATCTCGATCAGTTCGGATGGTTCGACGACGGCAACCATTACCGGAGACATCTTCGCGCTGCAGGGGACAAGCGACGCCTCACCCAAGCAGAAGCTGGCTCCGATTCCCACCTCGACCGGCACTCCGACCGCGACGCCCACGCCGACCAACACGACCACGACGTCGAGTAGCAAGTCGGGATCGAACACCTCTCCGAGCACGGCGCCGAGCACGACGCCGTCTCCGGCACCGTCCACGGATCCGCCAGCCGATCCGGGGACGACTCCCTAGACCCCCCCTCTTCGGTGGAGCCCACTACCTCCCAGGCGTGGCTCCACCGTAGAGTGGGCACACAAAGGATCAGGTGCCCGCGAGGGTCGTGAGGAGACACGCAATGGCTGCAAAACGTCCCGCGTCACAATCCACCGAGGTCACGCCGACCCCGGCCGATACCGACGAGGTTGCGCCAGCAGCCGTTGCGGTCGACTCCACCCCCGCGGCACCTGACTCCGTTCCCGCCGCCGACACTGTCCAGCCGGCACCCGTCGGCCAGCAGGTCGTCTATGTCGAGGCACCGAAGCCGTTCGTTCCGAAGAGCAATCGCGTGTTCGGCGTCCTGATCGCCCTCCTCTCTACCGTGATTTTCGCCGCCGTCTCGGCGCTCGCAAGCGTGGCCGAGGAAGTCGTCAACCAGAAGCCTGTCGCGTTCGGCTTCATCTCCACCCTCGATTTCTGGGCACCCGTCATCCTGTTCGCGATCGGGTTTGTGGTTCTCGTCCTGATCGTCAACCGGGCGGGATGGGCAGCCTATGTGCTCGGAAGCCTTGTGGTCGCTCTCGTGGTGTATTTCGGCACCGGCGGGGCGTACCTTGCCCTGCACGCGGCCCAGATTCCCTCCAACGAGGTGCCGCAGCACTTCACCAAGGAGCTCTTCAGGGTCGCAACGCTCGTGACCGCCGTACTCGCGCGCGAGGTGTCGCTCTGGATGGGCTTCGCCATAGCCGCCCGCGGGCGCAAGGTGCGGGCCCGCAACGTCGAGGCACGAGTGCTCTACGACCAGGAAATCGCGGCAAAACGCGCCGAGTACGAGCAGGCCAACGCCCGGAACTCGGGTGCGGCTGCCGAGACGCCCGAGCCAGTGGCCGAGGCGCCCGCAGCGCCCTGAGCGAACAAGGCTCATATCCACCGCTTTTCATTTGACCGTGCCCTGACAGACGGCTAATGTTGACCGGGTGTGCGCTTTGGCGTGCGCGCTTGTTGTGCCCGAGGTTTTTTGAATCGAGGGACAACCCACGGCATACCAATCAGACAAAAACAGAGCCTGGTGAAAATCCGGGTCCTTGTTCGTGTCGCGATTGGTCCAGATGAACTCGATCAACCACACCAGATGTGTGGCGGCTCGAATGCTAATTGCGAAAGCAAAAGCTGTCACCGTGTTTTTCTGCGGAGACAGCGAGCTGTCACCGTGCAGTTAATTCAAGGAGTTATGTAGTGCCAACCATTCAGCAGTTGGTTCGGAAGGGCCGCAGCCCCAAGGTCGTCAAGACCAAGGCGCCCGCCCTGAAGTCCAACCCACAGCAGCGCGGTGTGTGCACCCGCGTTTACACGACCACCCCGAAGAAGCCGAACTCCGCGCTTCGCAAGGTTGCTCGCGTCAAGCTTTCCAACGGCACCGAGGTCACCGCCTACATTCCGGGCGAGGGCCACAACCTGCAGGAGCACTCGATGGTGCTCGTGCGTGGCGGTCGAGTCAAAGACCTGCCCGGTGTTCGTTACAAGATCGTGCGCGGCGCGCTCGACACCCAGGCGGTCAAGAACCGTAAGCAAGCGCGTAGCCGCTACGGAGCGAAGATGGACAAGAAGTAATGCCACGTAAAGGACCAGCACCGAAGCGTCCAGTAGTAGCGGACCCGGTCTACGGAGCACCCATCGTCAGCCAGCTCGTCAACAAGATCCTGCTCGACGGCAAGAAGGGGCTCGCTGAGCGCATCGTCTACGGTGCACTCGAGGGCGTCTCTGCCAAGAATGGGGCGGATGCGGTTGTCACGCTCAAGAAGGCACTCGACAACGTGCGCCCGACCCTCGAGGTCAAGTCGCGCCGCGTCGGTGGTTCGACCTACCAGGTTCCTGTCGAGGTCAAGCCGCACCGTGCCAACACGCTCGCCCTGCGGTGGTTGACCAGCTACGCGAAGGCTCGCCGCGAGAAGACCATGACCGAGCGTCTCACCAACGAGATCCTCGACGCCTCGAACGGTCTTGGCGCCGCTGTTAAGCGTCGTGAAGACACTCACAAGATGGCCGAGTCGAACAAGGCATTCGCCCACTACCGCTGGTAGCGACCAAAGCTAAAACTTCTCGGATTGAGCTTGTCGAAATCCCGGGTCGGATAACTCCGTCCTGAGGTCTCGACAAGCTCGACCCGAGTTAATCCAACAAGTAAGGAAAAAACCCCGTGGCACAAGACGTGCTCACCGACCTGAACAAGGTCCGCAACTTTGGCATCATGGCGCACATCGATGCCGGCAAGACGACGACGACCGAGCGCATCCTGTACTACACGGGAATCACGCACAAGATCGGCGAGGTCCACGACGGCGCGGCCGTCATGGACTGGATGGCGCAGGAGCAGGAGCGCGGCATCACGATCACGTCCGCCGCGACGAC
>JAUZFP010000013.1 GCA_030838475.1 Actinomycetota bacterium | reverse complement strand
CCCGGAGAGCGCGAGTACGTTTCGGCGCACCAGCCTGTCGATCCCGGCGATCCCGATCGCCGACAGCAGGGCGCCGATCGTCGTCGGTATCAGCGCGACCAGGAGCGCGATCAGGGTCGTCTCGGAGATCGGCGTGCCCGCGAACAGGCCGAAGGGCCGCAGGGTCGCGACGACGACTATGAAGATCAGGGTCAGCGCGGCGAGGAGGATGTTGAGGGCGATCTCGTTCGGGGTCTTGCGCCTCTCAGCACCCTCGACGAGCGTGATCATCCGGTCGAGGAATGACTTGCCCGGCTCCTGGGTGATTTCCACGATGATCTGATCTGAGGTGACGCGCGTTCCGCCCGTGACCGCGCTGCGGTCGCCGCCTGACTCGCGGATCACCGGCGCCGACTCGCCCGTGATCGCCGACTCGTCGACCGTGGCGATGCCCTCGATCACGGTGCCGTCGCCGGGGATGAGCTCCCCTGCGGGCACGACAACGATGTCGCCGCGCGTGAGCTCGGCCGCCGCCTTCGTCGAGCCGTCGCGCATTCTCGCGACCGTTTCCTTGCGCATCGCTCGCAAGGTGTCCGCCTGCGCACGACCACGCCCCTCGGCGAAGGCCTCTGCCATGTTCGCGAAGATCACCGTCAGCCACAGCCAGAACGCGATCACGAACGTGTACCACGCGGGCTCATGGCCCCCGCCTAGCGGCCTGCCGCCGACGACCTGGATCAACCAGGTGACCGTCGTGATGACCGAGCCGATCTCGACAACGAACATCACGGGGTTGTGGATCTGCACCCGCGGGTCGAGCTTCTTGACGCTGTCGAGGAGCGCACGCCAGACGATGTCCCGCTGGAACAGCGAGATCGCCTGCCGCTCGTGCGTGCCGGGCATCTGCGCGGACATCAGCGCGCCCCTCCTGCGAGGCGGTCCAGGGCGAGGTTCAGCTCGAGCACGTTCACGCCGGGTTCACCGGAGAAGCCGAGCCCACGTGCGTCGGTGTAATTGGAGACCAGGCCGTCGACGACGCTCAGCGAGAGCTTCCGCTTGGCGGCGATGCGGTGCGCCTGGATCCGGGCGTTCGCCGACGAGATTTCGGGGTCGAGGTTCGATCCGGAGGTGTTCACCGCATCCACTGGGATGTGCGCCCCGGTCAGGGCCGGGTCATACGGCTTGTTGAGTTCGAGATAGGCCCTGTTGTTTTCGGCGTCCGCTTCCTCGGTCGCCTTGTTGTTGGGGCCGCGGTTGGAGAACGTGCTGGCAGCCGCGTTGTAGGCCCCGCCTTCGGTCGCCGAGGGACGCGACTGGAAGTAGCGTGGGTCCGGTTCTGTGACGAGTTCTCCTTCTGCTTCCTTGGGCTTGCCGTTCTTGTCGAGCACGGGGATCGAGAAGCTCTGGCCGATGATCTTCGAGCCGACCAGCTTGCCGCCCACGTAGACCTTCTGGCCGTTCGCATTGCCCGGGAACGCGACCTGGCCGACGCCCGTGATGAACAACGGATAGACGAGGCCGAGCAGGACGGTCAGGACTACGATGCCGATGACGGATGTGACGATGTCCCGGCGCATGTCAGTAGAGGTGTCCGGTCAGGCCCTGGACAATCGGGCCGAGCAGCAGCGCGGGAAAGAACGTGAGCGCGCCGACGAGAATGATCACGCCGATCAGCAGCACGACGAACGTGCCGTTGTCGGTGCGCATGGTGCCGAGTCCGGCAGGCGACACGCGCTTCCCCGCCAGGGCACCGGCCACGGCGAGCGTGAAGAGGATCGGGCCGAACCGCGCGAACAGCATGACCAAGCCGCCGAGCAGGTCTGCGAACGTGACCCCGTGCGAGCCGACGTTTCCAGCACTGGGCTGGATGAAGCCCGTGTAGCCCGCGAACGCCGAGCCGTTGTTATTTGATTGCGAGAGGTACGCGTATAAGGTCTCTGAGAAGCCCTGGGGGCCCTTGCCGAGTTCGGAGATCGACGCGCGGCCGGCATGACTCGCGGTCGCCAGCGCCGTGGCGAACAGAGCCGCCAGAGGTGTGACCAGGATGCCCAGACCGGCGAGCTTGATCTCCCTTGCCTCGAGCTTCTTTCCGAGCCACTCGGGGGTTCGTCCCACCATCAGGCCGCCGATGAAGACAGCCAGCAGCACGTACAGCAGGATCGAGTACAGCCCCGTGCCGACACCGCCGAAGATCACCTCGCTGGCCGATAGGTTGGAGAAGGGGATGGCTCCGCCGATGCCGGTGAAGGACTCGATCGCGCTGTTCACCGCCCCGCAGGAGGTGACGGTCGTGATCGTGTCGAACAGCGCCGAGCCCGCGATCCCGAAGCGCTGCTCCTTGCCTTCCAGGTTGCCGCCTCCGGAGCCTGAGATGACCTGCGTGTGGAGGCCGGCGGCGTGCTGCGCGGGCGAGCCGTGCGCCTCGGCGATGTAGGCGACGGCGACCGCGCCAAGGAACATCACCATCACCGTCGCGTAGATCGCATAGCCCTGACGGCGATTGCCCGTCATGCGCCCGTACATGAACACGAGGGCCGCGGGGATGATCAGGACCAGCAGCATCTCGAAGAAGTTCGTGAACGCGGTGGGGTTCTCGAATGGGTGCGCGGAGTTGACGTTAAAGAAGCCTCCCCCGTTGGTGCCGAGCATCTTGATCGCCTCCTGCGAGGCGACCGGTCCCATCGCGATCGTCTGGGTCAGGCCAGTGACGGTGTGAACAGTCAGGTAGTTGGAGAAGTTCGCGATCACTCCTTGGGAGACGAGCACGATCGCGCCGAGCACCGAAATCGGCGCCAGCACGTAGAGGATCGTGCGGACGAGGTCCTGCCAGAAGTTGCCGAGGCTCTTGCCGCTGCGACCGATGATCCCGCGAACGAGCGCGACGGCGACAACGATCCCTACGCCCGCCGAGAGCCAGTTCTGGACCGTCAGACCGATCATCTGGCTCAGGTAGCTCATCGTCGTCTCGCCGCTGTAGTACTGCCAGTTGGTGTTCGTCACGAACGACGAGACCGTGTTGAACGTCACGTTCCAGGGTGCCGAGTGATA
>JAUZFP010000157.1 GCA_030838475.1 Actinomycetota bacterium | reverse complement strand
CCGCATGTAGGGCATGCGCCGGCAGCATCGAGACCAGTGCCGCACTCGACATGAGCGAAGAGGCGGCGGCGACCGGCGCGAGGGGCTGCCTCCTGATCGCCCCATTCGGCCAGGGAGTGGAGAATCGGCCAGAGGCTCAGTCCTCGCTCTGTCAAGAGGTATTCGTTGCGGCCGGGGCCATACTCGCGTCGTTTGAGCATCCCTTCGATGACAAGGCGATCGAGTCGATTGGTCAGCACCGCGCGGGGGATATCGAGGTGGGCCAGAAAATCATTGAAGCGGCGTACGCCGAGAAAGCAGTCCCGGATGATGAGGATCGTCCAGCGCTCGCCGACGAGCTCGAGCGCGCGAGCAATCGGGCAATCCTGGAGCTCGTAGTCCTTCCCTAGCGCCATAGCCCTCGACTTTAGCATATCGGTCTTGTCATTGAACCGATAAGGGTTTACACTAGGTTCAGTGAACAGACCTACAGGACCGGTCGAGGGCACCTCGGCTGGCCCCAGAAGGAGAACTCCCATGACGGCGACTATGAACGAAATGATCCAACCGTTCCGGTCTCTCGAGTCCCCGAACAAGATTGTGAGCGCGGCGAATGGCGTCGACTACGCATTCCGCGAGCTCGGGGACGGCGCGGTGCCCCTGGTTCTGCTCCAGCACTTTCGCGGCAATCTCGACTACTGGGACCCTGCGCTGATCGACGCACTCGCAGTAGGGCGGCGAGTGATTACGTTTGACAACTCGGGCGTCGGCGGTTCCAGCGGAACGACGCCGAGCACCGTCATACAGATGGCGCGCGACGCCATCACATTCCTGGCTGCGATCGATCTCGATCAGGTCGACATCCTCGGGTTCTCCCTCGGCAGCTTCATCGCGCAAGAGATCGCTCTGATCCGGCCCGCGCTCGTACGGAGCCTGATTCTGGCCTCCTCGGCACCCAAAGGCGCAGCCGGGATGCACGGGTGGGCTCCCGAGGTGATCGATGCCGTCGGCAAGCCAGATCCCGATCCCGACGGGTACCTGCGTGTGTTCTTTGCGCCTTCCTCGACCAGCCAACGGTCCGGACAGGAGGTCCTGCAGCGTGTGTTCTCGAAGCGGGGCGACCCGGACCAACCGACGGCCTGGCAAACCACACAGCACCAGTACGACGCAGTGTGCGCATGGGGAGAACCGAACCATGCACTGCTCCAGCGTTTGAGCGCGATCGACCGGCCGGTGTTCATCGCCAACGGTGACAGCGACCCGATGATCCTTCCTCACTATTCGCACTTGCTGGCCGGGCTGATTCCGCAGGCGAGCGTGAAGATCTACCCGGACGCCGCCCACGGGTTCTTGTTCCAGCACCACGACGAATTCGCCACCGACGTCAATACGTTCCTCGACGATGTCGCTGTACGGGGCGGACGGTGAGTTGGCCATGGGCACCGAAAACGAGATCCGGGAGATCGTTTCCCGGTACACCCGGGCCGCAGACTGGCGCGACGGCGAGACACTGGCAACGCTCTACGAGGCCGACGCCGTCGTCGAGATCCACTACCGCGGTCCCAATGGGATGGAGTTGCTGGGAACCCTCTCCGGAGGGGCGCAGATCGCAGGGGCTATGTCTACGGCCATGGCGCCGCACCCGCCCCTGGGCTGGAGCCACCACACCACTTACGACCACCTGGTCTCCGTCGACGGTGACGAGGCCAGTATCGATACCCAGTTCATCACCTTCGACGTCACCGGAACCAGGAAACCCGAGGGTGGGTGGCCCGCTGGCACCTTCGGCGCCCAGGGTGCCATCAAGCCAATCGAGTCTGGGTACTACCGCTTCACCTTCCGCCGAACCGACGGCGTCTGGCGCATCCGTCACCAGGAGGTCATCCACGACATCCCCTACGTTTTCTGATCGGCCCCCAGGGCCCCGGCGTCGTTCCGCTGTGCCCGGTTTTATGAGCCTGTGTCAGATACCAAACACGCGAAGGCATCGTCTCGATCGAGAAGGTCGCGTCTGGTGTGGGCGATGTTGGCGCGGCCGCGAGTCGGAGGGCGTTGATGGCCAGGTTCTGAAGCTGGCCATGGCTCGGGGTGCGGTACCTGGTCTGAGCTGCGAAGAGTCTTCGCGGAACGGTTGCTGATGCGATATAAGGAGAGACCTCATGTCTGAACGTCTAAAGGGCAGGGCCGCCCTGGTCACCGGCTCCACGAGCAATATCGGAAAGGCCATCGCCATCCGGTTTGCTGCAGAAGGCGCTCGCGTCGTTGTTACCGGGCGCGATGTCGTCCGGGGCCAGGCTGTGCTCGATGCCGTACATGCGGACGGCGGCGAGGCGACATTCCTGCCCCACGACCTCGACGGATCGGTCGACGGCTCCAGGGAGCTGGCGAAGATGGCGACCAGGGTCTACGGATCTCTTGACATCCTGGTCAATAACGCGGGTGTCTACCCGCCGGCAAGCACACTGGCACTCGACGGGGAGACCTTCGACCGCATCGTAGGCGTCAACGTGAAGGCGCCCTACTTCCTGACTGCGGCAGTCGTCCCCGCAATGGTTGACGCCGGTCGTGGCGTCGTGATCAACCTCGGCTCATGGGGGGCACGAATCGGCATACCAGCGGGGACCGCGTATGCATCGACGAAAGGAGCGATGGAGACGTTGACCCGAGCGTGGGCTGCAGAGTTCGGCGCGCGGGGCATCCGAGTCAATGCGATCTCCCCGGGCGTCACATTCGAGGGCACCAACCCAGTAGCGGAGGTAGCCGGGCCGATGATGGCGACCACACCAATCGGGC
Organism: Actinomycetota bacterium; assembly: GCA_030838475.1. Classification (GTDB taxonomy): domain Bacteria; phylum Actinomycetota; class Actinomycetes; order Actinomycetales; family Microbacteriaceae; genus Galbitalea. The sequence continues at coordinate 3,444 of JAUZFP010000157.1, read as the reverse complement.
GGCTCGTCAACCCCGATTCAATCGCACGCGCCGCTGTATTCCTAGCGAGCGATGATGCAGCGGACATCCACGCTACAGTCCTCGACGTCGACGGAGGGCGGTCCTCGGTGCTCTTTGCCGCCCGATGACTGGGGCGATGCGATCGGGTGGCCATCGGCGAGGGAGGCGCTTTCGGCGGAACCTCGAAGGGTCCCACCGTGTCCAGCCTCCGGATAGTTCGGGTGTCTCCATGGCGGAGTCCCGTCTAAATGGCTCCGAGCTGGTCAGATCGGATTGTTGCCCCGACGACCTCCCCCGAGTACCGGTTGCTCGAGTCGAGCGAGCCGACCGCGGGGCACGACCCGGTGACGGCACACACGAGAGAGTGCAGCCAAATGAGCGATGAACGCAAGGTTCGAGAAGTGATGGCCCGTTATGTGCGGTCGACCGACGCTCGCGACGGGGTCGCGTAGGGGTCGTTGTTCACAGACGACGCGACCGTGCAGATCTACACCAAGACCGGACCGGGCGCTTACGAGCCGGTAGGCGAGCCGTTGATCGGCGGCGACGGTGTCCGCTACGCGGTCGAGCATTTCATGGCCCCCCATCCTGAGCTCGGATCGAGTCATCATGTGACAGCCGATCACCTGATCGACGTCGACGGGGAACAGGCGCATCTCAATGCCCAGTTCGTTGTGTTCGAGGTTCGCGGTGATCCCCGGCCGCCCGGCGGTTGGCCCGACGGCGCGTTCGGCGCCCAAGGCAGCGTGCGGCCGATCGAGTCCGGCTATTACGACACCGACCTGAGTCGAGTGGACGGCGAATGGAAGATCGTCCATCACCGCGTCCTCATGGACCTACCGATGGCCCCCCCGAGCGCTTGACCATGCAGCGGTTCTATGACAAAGGAGCACGGCGATGAGAGCGGTCGTCTACCGCCGCTACGGCGGTCCCGAGGTCCTCGAAGTCGTCGACCTCGACGAGCCGAAGATGGCGCAGGACAGCGTCTTGGTCCGGATCAAAGCGGCCGGGTTAAATCCCGCCGACATTAAACTCCGACAAGGTGTGATGGAACAGGCTATGGACGCCTGGTTCCCGGTCATACCGGGATGGGATCTTGCCGGCGTCGTTGAGGCGGTCGGCCCGGCGGTGGGCGAATTCGCAGTGGGTGACGAGGTCATCGGCTATGTCCGCCAACCGATCCTCCGGTACGGTACCTACGCCGAGAAAATCGCGACGCCGTCATGCACACTGGTCCACAAACCCCGACGGGCCACGTGGACCGAGGCCGCCGGGCTACCCCTCGCCGCGCTGACCGCGTACCAAGCGGTGGTCCACGCCCTCGACGTAGCCGACGGCGAGACCCTCCTCGTGCATGGCGGCGCGGGAGGAGTCGGCTCGCTTGCCGTCCAGATCGCACAGGCACAAGGTGCCCGGGTCATCGCCACCGGCGCCGAGATCAACCACGACTACCTCCGGTCACTCGGCGCGGAAGCCACCGCCTACGGTGACGGGCTCGTCGAGCGGGTCCGGTCCCTCGCCCCTGGCGGTGTGCACGCGGTGTTAGACACCGCCGGACGGGGAAGCCTGGCCACTACCGCGTCACTCGCTCGTCCCGAGGTGCGGGTCGCTTCCATCGTCGATCCCACCAGCTACCCAGGCACCATCGCCGTCTACGCCCGCTTGGATCTCGAGGATCTCACCGCCGTGGTCCGACTGGTGGACGACGCCAAGGTCACCGTGCGCGTAGGCGCCACCTTCCCACTCGACGAAGCCGCCGATGCCCAACGATTCCTCGAAACTGGCGAAGCACGCGGAAAAGTAATCCTTGACATCGGGAGCTGAGCAGCGATCGGGGACGACGAGCGACGTCAGGCCCGGGACATCTCGGTCGGCGACTTGGTTGCCATCGCCCGGGGCATCGACCCGTTGGCTGCCTCGGAGTCTTGAAGCTTCCCGATCTTCTTGCCGTAGCAATCGATGAGCATCTATCCGTGCCACTCGGCGACATTCCAGTTGGCTGGCCCTGATCTTCGGTCATGTCAGCCTCCATCTCAACAATCGACCGAGGACATGCGTGAATCGCCCCCACTGCAGATTGCACTCCTCCCCCCGGCGAGGATGCACTGTGCCTTTCCCACTGTGGCTGACGTGTAACGAGCATCGGCAGCGGCCCGTCGGTCGCACCCTTGGTCTTACGGTGTGCACCCCCAAAAGTCAGGGGTGTCTGCCAGGGGGTCCCACGGTGTGAAGGAGGAGGCGGTTGGCGGATCATGGTTTCGAAGGATCGCCGGAACGGTGATCCAACCTGCTAGTTGAGCGAAAAAAGCGGTCTCACGCCTCACTGGCGGGAAGCACGAATGAGGCCCTCGTCTCCGAAAGGACTTCCCATGACATCGACCAAGGCGATGATCCCGATCGACGGCTCATCCGTACACCTTTGGAACCGTTCAACAAGGAGGATGCATTCGATGAACACCCAAATCCGTATCGGGGGGAACCGCAGGAAGGTCGCTAGGCTGCTGCTCCCGATCGGGATGCTGGGGGTCGGCGGCATTGTTACCAGCCAAGCCCTGCCCCTCGGGGCCTACGCCTCGACCCCAAAGGCAGGAAAGGCCACGGTCGTCATGGCCGAAAGTGGCGGACAATTCGGCAAGATCCTGACGACAACCAGCGGCTCCGCCCTCTACACCTATTCCAAGGACACCAAGAATCACTCCAAGGTCACCGGCGCGCTCCTCGCGGCCTGGCCTCCGCTCGTCGTTCCGGCGGGCGCAAAACCGGCAGGCAACAGCGTTGTCGACCTCGGCGTCATCAAGCGTACAAACGGGCAGGAGCAGGTGACATACCGAGGAAAGCCCCTCTACACCTTCATAAAGGATATGGGAAACCAGGTCACGGGTCAGGGAATCAAAGGCTTCTCAGTCGTGAAGCTGCCTACAACTAAGGCCGCGGCGAAGACCTCTATGAGCTCGACCAAGTCGCCGACCAACAACGGAATACCCCAGAACAACGGCGGCGACGGGGACGCCGACAACAACGGCGGCCCGAGCGACGGAGACGGGAACGTCTGACTGCCGATGAGTGCGATCGCTCCGGACGACGGAAGAAGTCCTGGTCGCCGTCCGGAGCGATCCACACCGCAACACCTAGGAAATTTCAACAAGTGGTAACACCCTTCCCTGTTCGAGGATCAACATGTCTCAGCTCAAGCTGCACGAAACATCTCAAGCCCAATTGCGTCCCCTCAGCGGCCTTGTCTCAACCCGCCCTCCGAGAATCCAGGACGCTGGCTTTGTCCTCTCTGCCACCGCGTTCCTCCTGCGGCTCGCGTGCACCGGATTGCTCATCTGGATCGGCGCCATCCACCTCCACCTCTGGCTGGAGGGCTACCGACACATCCCGACCAATGGGCCTTTCTTCCTTGCTGATGCGGTGGTCGCCTTCGTCTTCGCCGCTGCGCTC
>JAUZFP010000147.1 GCA_030838475.1 Actinomycetota bacterium | reverse complement strand
TCAGGTACACGCCCGAGAAAGAGATCCTGAAGTCGGCCAAGGGCGGCGAGCTGGTTGGCCGCTGGATCGAGATTTACCGCCGCCTTGACGTGATGTACGCCAACGACAACATCGACCTGCCGACGCTAAATCCCTGGGTCAACACCACGCCGTCGCCGGCTCAGCGCTTCGTCTTCGTGCGCAACCCGTACTATCACCGCATCGACGAGAACGGCCGGCAATTGCCCTACATCGACCGCGTGATCTTCACCGTGGCGGCGACCAATCTCATCCCTGGCAAGGCGGGCCTCGGCGAGGCCGACCTTCAAGTGCGCTATCTCAACATGAGCGACTACACATTCCTGCAGAAGAGCAGCAAGTCGGCGGGCGTCGCCGTGCACCTGTGGGAGGCGGGCGTGGGCTCGCAGATCGCCTTCTATCCCAACCTGAACGCCGATGACGAGGTGTGGCGCAAGCTGATGCGCGACGTCCGCTTTCGCCGGGCGCTGTCTGTGGCCATTGATCGCGACGAGCTCAATCAGGTCGTCTTTCTCGGCCTCGCCAATCCCTCGAACAACACGATCATGGAGCGCTCCGAGCTTTTCAAGCCCGAGTATGCGACCCGGTGGACGAACCACGATCCCTGGCTCGCCGACAAGCTGTTGGACGAGATCGGCCTCACCGAGCGCGATCCGCGGGGCATCCGACTGCTGCCCGACGGCCGGCCGGCTACCATCGTGGTCGAATATGCGAGCGAGGAGACCGAGGACACCGATACCCTGGAACTGATCGCCGACTACTGGATGACTGTGGGCATCGAAATGCTGCCCAAGCCGCAGACGCGCGACAACCTTCGCCGGCGCACCTTCCTGGGCGAGGCGATCATGACCGCCTTTGAGGGCGTCGTGACCACCGTGCCGACCGTCGACACTAGCCCCAAGGAGTTCGCGCCCACGACGAGGGGCGCGCTCCAATGGTCGCGCTGGGGCATGTTCGTCGAATCCAATGGCAAGCAGGGCGAGAAGTGCGACATGGAGCGGGCCTGCAAGCTGCTTGACGACTTGAAGGAGTGGGAGACCACTACGGATCCCGCAGCGCGCCGCAAGGCCTGGGGTGCGATCCTCCAGGCCAACGCAGACGAGGTGTTCTCCATCGGCACGGTGAACGGCATCCGCCAGCCGATCGTCGTCGGGCTGAAGGTGCGCAACGTGCCAAAGGAAGGCTACTACGCCTGGGAGCCCGGCGGATATATCGGGCTCTACCAGCCGGACACGTTCTGGATCGCTCCGTGACGAGAAAGCATCAAAGGCCAACGGTGGATGTGACGCACACCTACTTGGGACAACCAAGGCTTAACTTCGCGTCGTTTCGAGAGCGTGTCCCGCATCGAGGCCAAAGCTTGTCGCAATGCACATTATACGATCTGAGCCCGCCGTTTCGAGAGGCTGTTGAGGCGAGGTTCGACTGTCCACAGCAAGCGGATTTCGCTGATGCTCCTGCAAGAGCGGTTACTTCGCTCGTACCAACATTCCTGCTTTTTCCACCAAGGTCCCGTTCACCTTTAAACGCTCGATACCTGTGCTCAATGTCGCCCGAAGTTGGCTACTGGTCGACAGATAACCGAACGCTCGCGCGGACGTTTGTATCAAATCATCAACTCCCGCGCCGAAGTTGGCATCAACGATGCCGACTAGGGATTTGTCGATCTCGGCGGGCGGAAGCATTTCAGGTTAGCGCAGCGTCACAGAACCGACCGCCGACCGGTCGCGGACGACCACGACTGGGTTTGGTGAGGTGTAGAACGGGCCACCCACAATCAGACCGCGCTGGACGCCGACGGATATCGCACGCTCGACAGCGCCGCGGATGCGGGATCCTGCTCTTCCCAACCCCCACAGGACGCGAATCCGCGCGGTAATCTCATCCTGATGGATCGGCCCCTCGGTTTCGACGATCTTGACGACGTGTGCGGTCATCTCGGCCAGGGGCGTCTCGTGAGGCTCCAGCTGGCGATTTACGGCGAACTCGGCTTCGACATAGAGCTTAGTCGTGGACACGGAAGGCGCTTCCGCTTCCACGACTGCTGTGATGATTTCAACGTCGTCCTGCCGCTCTACCTCGAACGACAACGGCACTGCGCGTCCCGCCTTTATGCCATTCTCATCGCGAGTGCTCCATTCGGCGCGCGCAGCGACGATCGCGGCCTCGATTTTCTTCAACTCGTTTTGCGGCCGCAGATACCAGTCTGCACTCCAGACACGATGGATGATCCAGCCGTGACCCTCGAGCACTTGCTGACGGAGCCGGTCGCGATCCCGCGCCGATCGCGAAGAATGGAACTGCGCGCCATCGCATTCGATGCCCAGAACGAAGCGTCCCGGCTTGTCGGAATCGGATACCGCCAAGTCTACCCGGAACCCCGAGGCGCCGATCTGCCGCTTCACGTCGTAGCCGGCAGCTTGCAGACGTTCGTATACTTGGATCTCGAACTCGCTGTCGAAGTCTTGGCCGGTCACCTCGCCAAGGCCAAAATTTCCCG
>JAUZFP010000143.1 GCA_030838475.1 Actinomycetota bacterium | reverse complement strand
CTTAGCTGGCTCGCGCACTCGACTCTTCAGACGGGGCTGTGGGTGAACAAGGCGCCCATCTACAGCGACGTCATCCGCAGCAAACGATTCACCTTGAGTGACGCTTTCGGCCAGGCAGGGTGGCGCACGGTGAGCGATGTCCCTTCGGACACCCAGCCGTGGAGTTTCGGTACGTCGTTCTATCACTACGACACCCTCTACAACGCGAACAACGTCGGTTACGCGGGCCCGAAGTTTGGCTACGCCCAGATCCCGGATCAGTACACGTGGCAGTACTTCTACGACCACGAACTGGCCGGACCGCACCAGCCCGTGATGGCCGAGATCGACCTGGTGTCGTCCCACACTCCGTGGGCGCCGCTGCCGCAGATGGTGCCGCCGTCGAGCGTCGGCGACGGGTCGGTGTACAACCCGCAGCCGGACGAGAGTGAATCATCCGACTCCGTCTGGGAGCATCCCGCGACGGTGCAGCAGTTCTACGGCCAGTCGGTGCAGTACTCGCTGAACGCGATGTTCTCGTTCCTGCACACCTACAACGACCCGAACCTGGTGGTGATCATGCTCGGCGATCACCAGCCAGCGACCATCGTCAGCGGTCGAGGCGCCAACCACGAGGTGCCGATCAGCATCATCGCGAAGGACCCGAAAGTATTCAAGGCGATCGCCGGTTGGCACTGGCAGGCGGGCGATCAGCCCACGGGCGCTGCTCCGCTGTGGCAGATGGATGCGTTCCGGAACCGGTTCCTCACCGCCTTCGATAGAAAGCGGTGAGGAACCAACCGGCGCGACTACTTCGTGCGGGGTGAACGCAGCACGAGAACTGACGTGATCGCGAGGAGGACGACTCCGATCGCGTCGACCACGACCGTCTCGGGCACGAGAGTGAAAGTCCACACCTCGGTAATCCCGAACAATCCGACCGTCAGCGCGAGCAGAAGCGCGAGCAGGCTTGCGATCGCGAACAGCAGGCCCAAGATTGTCGCGACCCTCTGCAGCCTCCCGTGGAGCGCGAGAATCCCTACGCCCAGGACGACCCCCGCGACCGTGTTGAGGATGAAGAGCACGCCAAGCGTGCCGCCGACGCCATCGAAGACGAGGAATAGATGGATGGCGGCAATCGCAAAAAGGACGATCGCACTGAGGATTCGCATGACTCTCAGAGAGCCCTGCCCGTTTTCAGCCATATGGCTACCCGCTTCCCGTTCGAGTCTCCTTGATGGAGGCTTCGTTAAGAGGAACGACAGAGCGGCGCGAATAGTTCAATTGCTCGCCTAGCCCAGGCTCAGTGCGCGAAGCGCAAGTCGCGAATTCCGAAGCCGCCGCGCGGAGGCAATGCAGCTTCAATCTGGTGCGAATCAAATGGCAGCCTTGGGCGCAGCGATTCTGGGAGGTCCGGAGTGGGGGGAGCCGCTTCCGATACGCCCTCTGCCAGCATCCTGGCTTGAGCCTTTGCGATGAGTGGAACTTTCATCGACCACTCCGTTAGCTGGGCGACAATCCGGATAAACCAGACTGGCGCGGGCACGACAACCACGCGCCTTCCGACCAGCTTTGCAACTCGACGGACCACGTCGCTGAGCATTAGTTCCTCCCCGCCAGTGACCGCCACGGTGGATCGCGGGAGCGCTCCGGCGATCGATGCGACGAGCACATCGACCATCTCGGCTACCGGGATTGGGCGGACCGATTTCTCGCGGAAGCCGACCGTGGCGAAGAGTGGAATTGTCTGAACGGAATGGCTGACGTGGTCGACGAGGTGATCGCCGTGACCGTAGATCATCCCAGCCTTCAGAATTGTGAAGTCGATACCCGAGTTCCGCACCAATTCCTCGGCGGCCCACTTCGACTCGTGGTACGGCGATCCGCAATCCGGTCGAGCACGCAGGAAGCTCAGCATCACGATCCGTTTGACGCCGGCACGCCGCGCCGCCTCGACGACCGCACGCGTGCCATCAATGTGAACTTTTTCGTAAGTCTGCGTGCCTATCTCGCGGTTGATGCCGGCGCAGTGTGCGACAACCTCGCACCCCCGAAACGCGTTCGTTAGAGCCGCAACGTCGTCGATGTCGACGCCGGTGCGGCGGGAGACGGCAACGATGTCTACTGTGTCGAACCTCTCGGCAAGGTGTCGACCGACGAACCCGCGCCCACCCGTTATCGCGATCCTCATTGTGATGAATCGCTCACGTAAACCTGCACAACGAGAAAGCTATCCTCTAGTTAGCTATTTAGCAATCATGCTAAGGTGCGAACATGCAAGACAGTGTGAGTGACATCTTTGAGGCCCTCGCGCATCCGACGCGTCGCCAGATCCTTCAGGACCTCAAAGACGGCGAACTGGCGGCCGGCGAGATAGCGTCCCGGTTCCACGCGTCCGGTCCCACCATTTCGAGGCACCTGAGCGTGCTGCGCGGCGCCGGCCTCGTGACCGAGCGGAGGGACGCGAACCGCATCCTCTACTCCCTGGTTGGCGACCGTCTCGCCCTGTCGGTCGGCGACTTCCTGTCGACGGTCTGCCCGGAGCAGATCATCCTTCGAGAGGTGCGAAAGCACTCGCCGTCGCCCGCCAGGCGCGCGGTCGGGGAGGCAACGGCATGACCGGGTTCAGGACCCTGCGGGCCCAGATTCGTCGTCGCATCCTGGTCAGCTATCGCGTCGATCCCGCCGTCGCGCAGGACCTTCTGCCGGATGGGTTCCGACCTCAGCTGGTCGACGGGAGCGCCGTCGCCGGCGTGTGTCTGATCGGCATGCAATCGGTGCGGCCGGGTTGGGTACGCCCGCGGGTCGGGTTCAGTACGGAAAACGCCGCGCACCGGATTGCCGTGGAGTGGGATGAGGACGGCGAGACCCACACGGGCGTCTACATCATCGAGCGGCACAGCTCCGGTCTGCTGCCGGTGCTCGCGGGAGGTCGTCTGTTCCCGGGCGTCCAGAAGCGCGCCCGATTTGACGTTGACGACACCGACTCCCGCTTCCGCGTAGCGATGACATCGTCCGGGGCGGCAGTGTCGGTCAACGTAGAGCTTTCCCGCCAGTGGTCCAGCACCCTGTTCCCGTCGGTGGATGCGGCATCGGCGTTCTACAAGTCGGGCGCCGTCGGCTGGTCTCCGCGTCGAGGCGGCCACGGCGTCGAACCGATCGAGCTGACGTCGAGTGCGTGGGCGGTCGAGCCCGGACGCGTCGTCGACCTGCGATCGTCGTTCTTCGATTCGCTTCCTGAGGGGGCGGCAACCCTCGACAGCGTGCTAGTCATGCGCGACATTCCCGTCGTCTGGGCGATCCCGCACATCGAGCCCGACTCATCGTCGCGGCGACAGTTAGCAGATTCGGCCGCCGCCTGACGCAACTTCGCCCGTTCGGGACATTTTCGCCTGCGCGCCCGGCTGAAGATGTCCCAAATGGGCGGGAAGCTCGGGGGGCCAGCGTCCCGGGAGCACCGGGGGGTTGACCTCAATTTCGCGATGGTTAGGCTGGGAATGTTCGATACCCCCGGCTTGTGAGGTCCACGCAGACGGCGTCTTTCGTCTTCTGGCCAGGACGGTGAGCCGCCACTCTGCAAGGAAGCAGGTCAACGGTGCTATTTCGTTCGCAATCGCCCCTCACTCCTCGTCGGTCGCGTCGTCGCCCCGTCAGAGTCACCGTTGCTGTGGGGGTGGCGGCACTCGGCGTGCTCGCCTCCACCCAGAGCGCCTTCGCCACGCCGGTCCCGTCGACGGCGGTTGACCTCGGCCCGAACGTGATTGTGTTCACGCCCGACATGGCTACGGCGGACATCCAGGCGAAGGTCGACTCGATCTACACGCAGCAGGTCGACAACGAGATGGGCACCCAGCGGTACGCCCTCCTTTTTAAGCCCGGCACCTACGGTTCCGCCGCGACCCCGCTGGATGTCAAGGTGGGCTACTACACGGAGGTAGACGGGCTCGGCCAGGACCCCTCCGGCGTGACCATCAACGGCGGCGTGACGGCGATCGGGAAAGACGGTAGCGGCGCGCTCGACACCTTCTGGCGTTCCGTGTCCAACCTGACCATCCACGTGGTGCCGACGTCAGACGCCTGTCACACCGGTAACGAGATGTGGGCGGTGTCACAGGCCGCCCCGATGCGGCGGGTTGACGTTAGGGACTTCACAACCTTTATGCCCTACTGCGAGAACCCCAACTTCGCCAGCGGGGGCTTCGTCGCCGACTCGAAGCTCGAAGGCGGCGCGCTCAACGGCTCGCAGCAACAGTTCTACGTGCGAAACACCGACCTTGGAACGAGCGGCTGGTCCAACGGCGTCTGGAACCAGGTGTTCTCCGGCGACATCAACGCCCCGGCCCAGGCCTTCCCCAGCGCAAACCAGTACACGACCCTGACCGCGACCCCCGTGTCGCGCGAGAAGCCATACCTCTACGTGGACAGTGCCGGCGCATACCGCGTCTTCGTGCCGACGGCGCAGACAAACTCAGTCGGCACGACCTGGGCCACGGGCCATACGCCGGGTCGATCCCTTCCGCTGCGCGACTTCTTCGTCGCCCGGCCCTCCGACTCCCTTGCCAAGATCAACTCGGCACTCGCGCAGGGCAAGAACCTGCTCATCACCCCCG
>JAUZFP010000142.1 GCA_030838475.1 Actinomycetota bacterium | reverse complement strand
AGTACGGCACAAAGCCCACCCCGAGCTCGGCGGCGGTCGGCACCACCTGGCGCTCGACGTCGCGGCTCCAGATCGACCACTCGCTTTGCACGGCCGCGATCGGGTGCACCGCCACCGCGGCGCGCAGCTCGTCGGCGGTCACCTCGCAGAGCCCGAGGTGGCGAACCTTGCCCGCGCGCACCAATTCGGCCATCGCGCCGACGGTTTCCTCGATCGGCACGGTCAGGTCGCGCCGGTGCATGTAGTACAGGTCAACGACGTCGGTCCGCAGCCGGGAAAGGCTTTCGTCGATGCACTGACGCACGTAGGCGGCGTCACCGCGGACGGACCGCCGGCCCGGCGCGCCGTCTGCCGGGTTGCTGGCGATGCCGAATTTCGTCGCCAGCGTGACCTCGTCCCGGCGGTCGGCGAGCAGCTTGGCAATGAGTCGCTCACTGCTGCCGCCGCCGTAGACGTTGGCGGTGTCGATAAAAGTCACGTCGAGGTCCAGGCAGCGATTGAGCGTGGCAAGCGATTCGGCGTCGTCGACATCACCGTAGGCCGATGTCAGCGCCCCCGCGCCGAATCCTATTGCACTGACCGTTAAGTCGTCGTCAAGCTTCGTGGTGCGATCGGCAGTTGCCATCTGATGGGCTCCTTAGCGGGTTAAGGCAAAGACTGTTAGTTGAGGTGGGTGGCGAAGAATAGTTCGATCCGGTCCCAGGCGTCTTTGGCCGACTCGGGCTCTGGACCGATGCCGGCGACCCGCAGCAAGGGACGTAGTGCCCGGGGACCGGCTTTGGTGTCGTTCAGGAAGGCGTGGCCGGCCGCGGGGTATTCCTTGACGTCGTGGGTTACTCCGGCCTTGTTCAGTGCTGCGTCGAGCCGGCTGGCGGCACCTCGAAGCTGCGGGTCGCGGCCACCGTAGCTGCCCACGATCGGGCAGGCGCCGGCCAGCGTTTCGTCGAGGTCGCGGGGAAGCTGACCGTAGTTGACGGCGGCGGCGTCGTAACCATCGCTGGCGCTGAGCAGTGCGAAGCCACCGCCCATGCAGAACCCGACGACGCCGATCTTGCCGGTGCAGTCGCGAGAACCACCCAGGTAATCCCGGGCGGCGCCGATGTCGGCGAATGCGCGGCCGTGCCCGCGGATCATGGCGGTCATCGTGGCGACCAGGCAACGCGTGGTACCGCCCGCGCTGAACAGGTCGACGGCTAGGGTGAGGTAGCCGAGACCGGCGAGGTGGTCGGCGTGGCGACGCATGACGTCGTCGAGGCCGAAGATCTCATGGATCATCACCACGGCGGGCCACGGACCGGTGCCCGCTGGCCTGGCCAGGTAGCCGCGAAGCTTCCGGGAACCGTCGCGGTCGGCGGCTAGGTCGGATAGGTCGATGTCGGTCATGGTTGGGCTTCCTTCGGTTGTGTAGCGGGTAATGTGTGGCGGCCGACGATGGCTACACCGAGCAGCGAAAGTCCGTTGCGCAGGATCTACAACTTCCCTGTCCTCATGTCCTCAACACTCTTTAGAATCGAATTCCAATTCTCCGATTGAGCCCTCTCCCAAAGGCCGCCTTGCCCGAGCTCTCTTCCCCGCTGATCTTCTCTCCTGAACCACTGCTCGGCACTTCTAATCCGATTCGGGTGAATCTCATCGAGCAAAGAATAATCTCTTTTAACGATCCCGTACTTCCAAAGATTCCAGAATCCGGTGAAATTATCGCGGAAGCTCATGGTGCTTTTGTCATTTGGATCTGCGTTGTATCCGGCAGGCGTATCTGCGATTGCGCTTCGCGGACCGTACCTCCAGTAAGTGTCTAAATCCGTGTCGATGTATTGTGCTGGATGTCCAGTGACCTTCTCAAATGCCGCAGCAAGATCCGCGTAGGCAATATGATCAATAGCGACTTCAAGATCCATGCCATTCGCGCGCTCGGGATGGTCGAAAAGCCAACGAACATAAAACCCGCAATCCTCGAGGGACACATGCGGCACAGCGCCCTCACCAAGCGGAACTCGCCAAGTTACGACGCCGTCCTCCACGGTAGGTGTCATGAGCGCCCCGGTCGATGAAATCACCATCTCGATGTACGGGCCCGAAGTGAAGAGCGCTGCTCCCATCCGATCACTATTCACTTGATTTTGAAACAAGATCCATTCGCCCACGCGTCCCTTGCCGTCGTAATGGCCGGCGCGGAATCTAGAGTCATATCCTGATTTCTTGAGCCCGTAGTCTAGGTTTCCATACACGAAGAATTTAATTCCTTCTTCGATGGCAATCTCGTAGCTGCGGATCGCCCAGTACGTCTCGGCTTTCTCGCCCGTATTGAACCCGTCGATGTTGATAAATGCTCCGTCACAACCGCGGAATCCTTCCCGCAGGATGGCTTCGTCGGCGAATGAGCCTTCCAGGATGGAGACGTTGTCGAGTGCGAGGAGGTCCATGGCTCGTCGGGAGCTGGAGTCGCGGCTGAGGAATCGAATGGAGTATTTCTTGTCGGCGACTAGGGCACGGATGATGGGGATGCCTTGGGCTCCGGTGCCGCCTATGACAAAGATTTTGGAGGTGGTGTGAGAAGACATTGGTGTTCGCTTTCTGTTCTGCGAGCGTCACAGACGCTCGATGATGGTGTCCTCAGGCCACCGATGCCCATGCTGCGTACTGGCCCTGGGACTCAAACGAAGTCCGGGTGGCGGTGGTGTACTGCTCAACCGTCATCGGGGGTGTGCCGCCGATGGTCTCGACGAGGTTGTTTGTCCCCGCGAACACATCACTGCTTTGATAGTCGCGCGCGACGTTGCTCAGGTACTGCGCGAGGAATGCAGACCCTCCTTGGGCGCGCAGCGCGGCGGCAAACGATTCGGTGTCGATGGGTTCATAGCGGACTGGAATGCCCAACGTCTTCGAGATTTTCTGCGCGATCTCGTGGTGGTCCAGTTCTTCGGGACCGTAGAGCGGATAGACCTGACGGTCGTGTGGTGCGGGGTTGGCCAGGATGGCCGCGATAACTCTGGCTTGGTCTGCGCTGGCGATCGGGGCGTGCCGGGCGTTTCCAAAGGGCAG